>NZ_JBFODP010000030.1:0-246024 GCF_040908375.1 Aeromonas sp. R2-3
ACCATGAAGATTGACATGAAAAAGACCAAAATTGTCTGCACCATCGGTCCGAAGACCGAATCCAAAGAAATGCTGGCCAAAATGCTGGACGCCGGCATGAACGTCATGCGCCTGAACTTCTCCCAC
Organism: Aeromonas sp. R2-3; assembly: GCF_040908375.1. Lineage (NCBI taxonomy): Bacteria > Pseudomonadati > Pseudomonadota > Gammaproteobacteria > Aeromonadales > Aeromonadaceae > Aeromonas > Aeromonas sp. R2-3. The sequence continues at coordinate 127 of NZ_JBFODP010000030.1, forward strand.
GGTGACTACGCCGAGCACGGCAGCCGCATCAGCAACCTGCGCGCTGTAATGGCCGAGACCGGCAAGCACGCAGCTATCCTGCTGGACACCAAGGGTCCGGAAATCCGTACCATGAAGCTGGAAGGCGGCAACGACGTCGCGCTGGTCGCTGGCCAGACTTTCACCTTCACCACCGACCAGACCGTGGTTGGCAACAAAGACAAAGTGGCCGTGACCTATGCAGGTTTCGCCAACGATCTGCGCGTCGGCAACCGCATCCTGGTTGATGACGGCCTGATCGGTCTGGACGTTATCGAAATCACCGAGCGCGAAGTTATCTGTAAAGTGCTGAACAACGGTGACCTGGGCGAGAACAAAGGCGTTAACCTGCCGGGCGTCTCCATCAAGCTGCCGGCCCTGGCCGAGAAAGACAAGCGCGACCTGATCTTCGGTTGCGAGCAAGGCGTTGATTTCGTTGCTGCTTCTTTCATCCGTAAGAAAGAAGACGTTCTGGAAATCCGTGAGCACCTGAAAGCCCACGGTGGCGAGAACATCCAGATCATCTCCAAGATCGAAAACCAGGAAGGTCTGGACAACTTCGACGAGATCCTGGCTGTTTCCGACGGCATCATGGTTGCTCGTGGCGACATGGGTGTAGAGATCCCGGTTGAAGAAGTTATCTTCGCCCAGAAGATGATCATCGCCAAGTGCAACAAAGCCCGCAAAGTGGTTATCACTGCCACCCAGATGCTGGACTCCATGATCAAGAACCCGCGTCCGACCCGCGCCGAAGCTGGTGACGTGGCCAACGCCATCCTAGACGGTACCGACGCAGTGATGCTGTCCGGTGAATCCGCCAAGGGTAAGTACCCACTGGAAGCCGTGACCATCATGGCCACCATCTGCGAGCGTACCGATGCCGTGATGCCGTCCAACCTGTCTGCTGCCAACGACAGCAAGAAGCTGCGCATCACCGAAGCCGTATGTAAAGGCGCCGTAGAGACCTCCGAGAAGCTGGACGCCCCGCTGATCGTGGTTGCTACCGAAGGCGGCAAATCTGCCAAGGCCATTCGCAAGTACTTCCCGAAAGCCTGGATCCTGGCTATCACCACCAACAAGAAAACTGCTGCCCAGCTGGTTCTGACCAAGGGTGTGGTTGCCCACGTGGTTGACAGCATCGCCTCTACCGACGATTTCTATCGCATCGGTAAAGAAGCCGCGCTGGAAATCGGCATGGGTCTGAAAGGTGACGTGGTTGTGATGGTCTCCGGTGCTCTGGTACCGAGCGGCACAACTAACACCGCCTCCGTGCATATACTCTGAGCGGGAGTCGAGTCTTTTTAGTCCCATACTAGACTTAAACATTCTTAGCTAACTTCTAACTACTCAGAACCCGTGATGCACCATATCACGGGTTCTGTATTTCAAGAGGGGGTACGCATATGTTATAAATATGCGCTATCTTACCGCCTTGATATCACTGCAGAAAACGTGGTTTACCACCTTTCCATCTTCTGCGGGGCACTTCCATTTTACCTATGCTTCTGAAGAGCTCATACATCACAGTCAGTAGCATTTCATCAAATTTGAGCAAATAGTTCAGCACATTATGCAATAGCAGATGACGTTCTTCTAAGTCATCGTGATACACCATGCTAATATCGTATATTCCCTACTCCTCAAACTTATTCCTATACGCATTACAGTTGTAATATGTTCTGGGTGCACTGCTCAGTGATTTCCAGCCTTGGCCTAATCGACGCCAAAGGTTAATATCAGTGACGGCGTATCGTTTGTGGGCACGGATGGCGCCAGATAACGGCAAGCATTAAACCTCAGGCCTAGGTTCCAATACGCCAGCGAAGGAGGCGATCCGGGTCGGTTTCGATTACTTCAAAGGCAACCTGAATCGGGTCAGCGCAACGGCCAAGTTCTCCGAGCATGAGTACCATTTGCATGTGGTCGAGCTACATAACTCCGGCCCCAGCACCAAAACCAGTCTGGCCGCGCTGGTGGCGTTTTGTTCCATTCTGATGGGCAAGGCGGTGCAGGAGCAGATGGTGGTGCTGGGTGACATGACGCTAGGCGGTGTGGTCAATCCGGTTGAGGATTTGGCTGGCAGTCTGCAACTGGCAATGGACAGTGGCGGAAAACGAGTATTACTGCCGATGGCGTCAGCCTCGGATATTCCAACCGTACCGGCGGAGATCTTCTCCAAGTTTCAAATCAGCTTTTATGCTGATCCGGTGGATGCCGTCTACAAGGCATTAGGGGTTCAGTAGTCAGCCAAAAAAAGAAGTCTCAGGTAGGGCGAGCTACATGCTCACCCTCTGCCTCAGATTTATCTTTTCGTGGCTTGAACATTACCGCATTCCTGCCGGTAGACATCCAGATAGAGATATCCGTAGCTGGCTTTGGGATTAGCCAGACATACCCATTCCCCTTGCTGCAACGTCACCAATTTATCTTGGTCACTCAGTAGTTCTCCTTGTTGAAAGAGCTTGCTAAGGCGCTCAATAAAACTCGGTATAACGGTATCAATGTCGGTGAGCCATTGCTCGTCAGCATCGCCATAGACGCCGCAGCGATCCCAAAGCAGGGAAACCCTGCTTCGTTCAACAATTGCACGTGCGCCAAAACGTGGTTGAACTTGGGTGTGTAATCCCCAACTCCCTATGGTTCCCATTTTCTGTGTACTCCTAATGATGGTAAGTCGTTGTAGAGCTCACTGCTGGCCATGCCTTCTTCCTCCATGGGCTACCTGACCGGCGTGGTAGTTACAAATTCCCTCGTTCTGCCAGCGACACCACACCCTCAGTACCGACGACCAGATGCTCCAAAATCCGGATATCCACCAGTGCCAGGGCATTCTGTAGGCGCAGGGTGATCTCGATATCTGCCCGGCTGGGTTCCGGGTATCCCGACGGGTGGTTATGCACCAGCATCAGGGCGGCAGCATTGTGGGGCAGTGCTCGCTTGACGACATCGCGGGGGTAGATGGTCGCAGCGGACAGGGTGCCAAGGAACAGTTCCTCGTAGGCCAGGATCCGGTGTTGGTTATCGAGGAACAGTGCCGCAAAAACTTCTCGATCCCGTGTTTGCAGCAGCCCTTGCAGGGCCTGATGGGCCAAGTGTTTATCGGTAATAGCTTCTCCCTTGGCCAGTTTCTGCCGGGCAACAGCTTGGGCGATGGTGAGCAGGTCATCGTCGGTGACAAGGTCAGTCACCCGGTAGGTGCCGGGTTGCTCCCCGGCGGTGAGTTTTTGATGCAACATGATTAGGCTCCATACGCCATCGCCCCACCGCATTGGACGCGGCAGGCTAGGCGAAGTAGTTGGTTAATGGGTTACTGAATGGGGTGTGACCGCAGGCTTGGCTGGCTGTGTTCAGGCCGCCAAGGTGTGCGGGGTGTAGTCGTGTAGCGGAATGTGGTAACTGGTGGCGAGCATGGTGCCTAACTGGGTTAGCCAGCGGTGATCCGGATGATCGCACAGCCATTGCGCCAGTCTGTCACCCCGTTCGTTTTCATAGCGTAGGTAGATAGCGTAACCGGCCACCGGCTGGCCTTGGTCATGCACTGCTTCAATCTGACCATTGTGCTCAAGATAAGCCTCCAGCTCGATGGCGATCACGGCGTTAATCATCTTCGCTCTCCTTGTCGGCGATGGGGTCACTCTCCAGGACATAGCCGCGATGGGTGCAGATGCGCTGCAGGTCAGCCAGGAAACTTGCCAGTACGCGAGGCCGCTCGGTGAGCGGCACGGGTCCAGCTTGGCAACGCCAGAAACAGCGACGTTTGGGGGCGATGCAGATCTCATCTCTCGGCTGGCTCATGGTGTGCCAGTCCTCGGCATTGCTGATGGTGAGCAGTTGCCACTGCACGCCTGACCAACGGACCTGCAGGGTGACTGTGCGGATGTGTGGACTATCCGGTGTCAGGTGCAGCAGCCATCGCTGACTACTGCGGGTGGGGGTTATCTTGGCGTTGGCGACAACTTGTCCCAACCACTGACGTGAGTAGTGGGAGAGCGCTAATTCTTGGCTCATCGTGTCCTCCTAATCTCCTGCGACCGTGACGCTGAAACACTCCAACCGGCAGTAGGCAATGAAGTTGCTCTGCCAGATATCGAACAGCTCCCGCGCTTCGGCCAGCCGCAGCGGTCCCCAGCCCAGCATGGTGTGTTCCCCATCAAGGAAGTTGAAATCGAGCTCCTTGCTGAGCTCGGCATCCGAGCCCAGCCCTTGATAACTGAAGTCGGTGACGTAATCGAACAGCCAGCCATCGAGCCCACGGATCAGCCGGATCTCGACTGGGTGCACGCCGCCTTGAGCGGCACTGTAGCCGGGGTTACGAAAGTTGAAGGTCAGTTGGGTTAAGCGCTCGATGTCGAGCTCGGTTTTAGCGACTTCTTGGTTGAGCAGAACCAGCAAAGCTTGGGCAACGGGCAGGGCAAAGCCCTCCCGGAAAAAGGGAATGGCCATGGTGTACTCCTTGTGGGGGTTAATCTTGGTCGAACAGCTCGCGCATTTTTTTGGCCACACGGGCACGGATCTGTTCATCAATAAAGGCGGCAATGCTGGCGAGAGCTGCACTCAGTACCGCTATGTCATCGGTGAGTCCCATCGGCAACACATCCGGGATCGCATCAATGGGCGATATAAAGTAGGCCAGCGCACTGTAAATCAGGAGCTTGGCCCAAAGCGGCAGATCATCCTTTTGGCTGGTGTAGTAGAGCAACAGGCAGGTCTCGATAAAGGGCCGACCGGCACGTTTGGCAAAGGCCCAGAGTTTGTGCCAAAAGCCTTGGTGATCGAACGGCTCGCATTCAGGGGGAATGCAGGGGGGCATAGTGCGTCTCCTTCAAGAGTGGGTGAATGGCAGAAATAAAAAGAGGAGGCAAATGCCTCCTCTTGGATGGGAATGGGTGTGACCTATTGGTCCCACATCAAGCAGTCAAACTCGGGGGTATTGGTGGCGGGCAGAACTGATGCCACCTCTTGGGTCGGCAGTGCGAGCTGCTTGCCGTCAGCCGTCAAAATTCTGATCGACTTGGCCTTGCGTAGTTTGCCCCACATGTCGAAGAAATTGTTCTCACCGACACGGGACTCGGTCTCATAGGGCGCATCGTATTGGCTGCCATCGACGACGATGGAGAAAGCCTGCCCAGCATAAGAGCCGTACTCCTTGCCCTGCACGGTGGCCGTCATGCTGACCTTGCGGGTGTCATTACAGGCGATATAGAGGTTGTTTTGCTCGTTGACCACCGCCGTGTATTCGCTGGTGCCCTGACCCCAGCCGCTGCTCCAGCGTCCGGCCTCGCCATACGCCATGGCGTTGCCGCACAGCAGCAGTGCTGTTGAGGTAATGAAGAGTTTTTTCATCCCTGTGACTCCTAAAGGCTCAAGGATTTAGATGAGCCATTAACGTGGTTATTTTTTGTAAAGCACGCTGAGTGAGTTATCCACCAAGTGCTTAACGATTTCATAGTCTGGATTGTAAGTGGCGAGATTATGTGCCGCGATGGTGACGGCAGATGCGATCCCGGCTAGACCGGTAATACCGCCAAAGACACTGGCCCCTGCTGCGGCGATCCGGCCCTTGGTATACACCCGGCATTTCAGCCCGGCAGGTTCGATGCTGTTTTCAAGTTTTGTCACAGCGGCGCTCATACGCCCAGATAGCCCCACGACTTCGAAAGATTTTCGTGCACGGATCAGTGAGGCCAGCTTGTCAGTACCTAGATCTTCATAAGTCAGTCTTTCCATGTTTTGTTTCCTTGGTCGTTTAGTAAAAGGGTCTTATGGAGCCCACCTGTTGCGAGTTGGTCACGCTGGTTTATTGGTTGAGGGCCTCGCATCTGTGTCAAATCAGCGCCAATTGCCGTTTGTGGACTCATTAAGTCTTTAGTCTACCTTTTGAGTCCTTGTCGTCAATGGGTCCATGGTCAACCATAGAGGTTGACTGGAGGACCCATGACAGATATCAACCTTGAGCTGTTAGCCAAGAGCGTTGGCAAGGCGATCAGCCACAAGCGTACTCAAGCCGGATTCACGCAAGAGCATGTGGCTGAACACCTCAATATCGGGATGGAAGCCGTCTCTCGAATGGAGCGGGGAATTGTGGTGCCGACCGTGGTGCGGCTGGCGGAGCTCGCTCAACTGTTTGGTTGTGAGCTAGCCGACTTTCTGCGTGAGACCAGTAACCGCCCGACCGAGCAGGGCATTGTGCTGAGCCAGCAACTGGCTCGGCTCGATGATGCTGACCGAACCCTGTTGCTGGAAACGGTAGAACGGTTGGTGGAGCGGTTGGCGCGTCCCCGCTGATCACCCGCCATTCACTGGGGAGGGGATGGGTTCCCTTTCCCCAATTTGTTGGTGAGTGGACTCCTTCTTGGTTGCGGCCTCTGCGGCGTTCTGGTTGCTTGGCTTTGCGGTGCGGCATGCGAAGTAGTCGCCTCCACACCAGCGTTACCATTCGCCGTCTCGTCGCTGTTGGTTTCGGGATAGAACTCCTCCAGCAGCATCGGTACCTCTTCATCAATATCCTCAAACTGGCCGTTACGCAGCAGCTCACGAGCGGCTTGCTCCATCTGGTCGATTGCAAGGCCTGCCTCCTGGTCACGCTGGGCCGCCTCCTGTGCGAGCCTGACAGCCTCGGTCAGGTTGGTTTCCTCCCGCAAGGTTAAATCCACGTAGTAGACCGGGGTGCGGTAGGACTGGGTGGTGCTCTTGGCCCGCAGCCGTAGAGTGAGCGGCAGATAGCGGGTATGGCCCCCGCTCACAGCCTCCAGGTACTTCAGTCGAGCCGCCAGAGTGCGCACCGAGTTGTAGCCGGTGGTGCGGAAGATAAAGCTACCCAGCTCATCCCCTTGCCCCTCCACAAACAGGTTCAGTCGACCGTACAGCTTGCAGCCCTGTTGCCCTGCAAAGGCGCAGCGCTCTGGTCCAGGGCAGCTGACTTCCTCCATGCCTTGCGCCCCCACTCGTCTCGCCACCTCCCCATTCCCGACACACAACGGCCTGCCGGTTTGACGGTCAAAGGCGCTATATTCCGCCCGCAGATTCAAGTCGCTATCGTTGAACAGCACCCGTACCGGAATGGCGCGGATCTTGGTCTGCTCCTGCCCTTGGCTACTTTTTTGCGATGAGTAGTGTTGATGCAGGGGATGGAGCAACCATCCCCCTTTTTGTTGTATCTGGGTGGTGAGGGTGAAACTGTCGTCCTTCTCCGGTACCCACTTATCTTGTTTTTGCACCAGCTTGCCGATGCAGACCCGCCCGATCACGGGCGGGGTTATCGCCAGTCCTTTGATCATGGTGTTTGCCTCAAGGGTTGAATGGTGAAACGGCGCACGCCGGGCACCGGTTTGACGTAACGGGTGAGCAGGTCGGGATGATCCTGACCGAGCTTATCGAGATCCGGCGCCAGCCGGTCTTTACTGCGTTTCCAGGTGATCTTGCCGTCGGCAAACAGCCCGGCTGTCGCTTCACCCAAAGTGGCTTGCAGCCGCTGTTTGAGTTGTGACTCCTGCAGCTCGACGGCTTCCTTTTGCTCGCGCAATCTCAATAGCTCGCCAAACAGCTGGTTGAACTCGGGGGAATCGGAGAGATCCACCGTCTGGCCATCGTCACGCGGAAACAGCCAGCTCAGGGCATTGGCGGCATCACTGGATCCATCAGGCTCAGGCTGTTGGTCTTGTTGCACCATTTGCCAGAACTGTGCTTCCCGCTCGGTGAGATCCTGGATCTTCTCCTCATCGCGCTCGATGCGGTAAATCCGGAAATCCTGGCCGCCGATGAGCACTGCCACCTCAGCCCAGGCATGGCCGGTGACGGCCAGTTGATGCAGCACCTGACACTGGTAAGCCACCGGCACCCCTTCCTCCCACTGTGGGGCGCTGTGATAGCTGGCGGTCTTGATCTCCAGAATGCCCGGCCCATCGGGATGGCCGATTACCTCCCGGTCGAGGTTGGCGAGCATGAAGGGTTGCTCGGGGTGCTGCAGTACCGCATTGACCCGGCGCACCTTATAGCCGGTGCGTTTGGCGTAGACCTGCGCCAGCACAGGTTCCAGTTCGATACCCCACAGCACAGCTTCCTTGTGAGAGATATCCTCCGGCTCCTTGCGGCCAGTCTTCTCCAACCACAGGCTGAGTGGACATTTGTAGGGGGAGAGCCCCACAGCCACGGCGGCATCGGAAGAACCAATGCCGAGCTTGCGGATAGCGAGCCACTGCTCGCGGGTTAATTGAGTAGTGGAGGCCAGTCGCAGGGCCTGGCCGTATTTGGCTTTTGCTTTCATGACGACTCCTGGTTGACGGCATAAATGGCTACGCCCGGATTGGCTTGCGCCAGTCCGGGTGAGGTCGTTATGCGGCTGAATTGGGAAAGAGGAATTACTGCAGCAGAGTGAGTGCCTGATTCAGGGCTTGGGATTTGAGTTGGGCGCCCTGACCAAACCAGGCGGAATCAAGCCGGTGATCCTGGCTGCGAGCACGGCGATGGTGATCCACGTATTCCGTTACCGCATTGACCAGCCCCCAGGCGGTATTGCGGGAGCTGACAAGTTCTGAGCCCATGCCTGCGCCCTGATAGAGCTCATGCAGCCGTTGTACCGGCTTGGTGAGGATGATGTTCTCCTCATCCAGCGGTTGCGCCAACAGGTCGCTGAAAAAGCGCAGTGCCTCTTCGGGGGCGACGGGCCGCTGTGCCAGCGCCTTGGTCTGTGCCTTGAACTCATCCCAATGGGAGAGCCCCAGCCCGAGCGACTCTTTGACGGTCGCAGCATCGAACTGAGTGGAGTGGGGCACCTTGATGGCTCCGGTAGCGCTGCGCAGTGCCATCTGCAGGGTGTTGTTGCAGACTACTCGCAGCGAGGTGAACTGCGCCGTAGTGCAGAGTGTGCCGTCGCAGCTGGTCGCCAGCAGCAGATAGGACTTTACCAAGTCATTGCCTTTGAGTTTTAGGTCCTGGCCGGTCTTAGCCAGTGCCCACAGCTTGCGGCCACCTTTGAGCGAGCCCGCGGTCTCCAGCTCAAAACCACCGGCTTCCACTAGGTCTTGATAGAAGTGCAGCACCTCGTGAGGCTGTACCACGTTATAGCGACGAGAGACGACGGATAGAGGCTCCAGATTATCAGAGCGGTACAAAACCTTGCTGTCTGAATAAGGGCGAATATGGAGTGCATCGGAGGCGACGTTAAACATTACGTCACTCTGCTCAATAGTCCAATTCATCCCGGCAGCCTGTAGCCATATATCGAGGGACTGTTGCGGGTGCAAAACATTGCCAAGGCCATGCCAAGGGGTTTGGCCGGTATAGGCCATGGTGTCGATCAGGTGAGCCATATCTCCTCCAAGAATTGCGAAATGCAGACATCAGCCTGCTAACTCATGGGGGTGATGTAGGTTTGAAAGATTATTGAATAGGATTCATTTGCCATTAAATGCTCATTATTTCAAGGGGCGTTACAGCATGATGGTGTTGTGCAATGAACTGCGCTGGAGGGGTACGGAGAGGGGTACGAGGCCAAAAACGACCAAGGGGTTAGCACCATGATGATGCCAACCCCTTGTTTTATATGGCGCTCCCGACTGGAGTCGAACCAGTGGCCTGTCCCTTAGGAGGGGACCGCTCTATCCTGCTGAGCTACGGGAGCTGTGTGGCGGGCATTATACAAGAAGCAACTCCCTTTTAAACCCTTGATTCTTATTCCAATACTGCCAAATCCCCATTCTGGATGTTAAACGGCGAATATTTGTTCTGGCTGCTGATGATGGCGCCATCGTCGAACACCTGCACCACTTCGAAGAGTCCGTCGGCCGGGTTGCGCATCATGCGCGACTTGCCGTAGGGGTCGATGAAGTCGGCGTTGTGCTGGATGCGGAACTGGTCGCCGACTTTGACACCATTGCGCCGTCCCAGATTGATGTAGGGGCCGCGTTCGTTCTGGCCGACCACCCGGGCGGTGACCGGGGCGCAGGTGAGCTGGGCTACCAGATCCTGAGCCGCCTGTTGCAACTGGTAGTTGACCTCTTGGCCATAACTTGACTGCCAGAACTGGCCGCTGCTGCTGCCCACTTGCTCCCGCTTGCCAAAGGTCCAGGTGGCGCGCCCTTCGTAGACCTTGCGGTTGACCAGACTGCCGTTGATGCCATCGAACAGGTAGAGCTGCATGCGAAAGTTGCGTACGGGATCCTCATACCAGCTGGTCAGCTGGTTGCCTTGCGGCTCTATGGAAAGATCATCGATGCTGCCGAGCAGCAGATACTGGCTGTCGGTACGCAGGCTGAGCGCCTTGATCTCCTCGAGGGCGCTGCGATCTCCCTGTTGCAGATGCAGCGGATCGATGCGCAGGTTTTCGTCCAGCCACTGGCGCACCGCGACCCCTTGTGGCGCATTGGCGAGAGTTTCGAATAGCCGGCGCGAGAGGTTTTCCGGCATGTCGTCCATGGCGCCGTAGCTGGCTTGGTCCGGATAGCGCATCCGCAGCCGCACCAGTGTCAAATCCTTGGCGAAGTGCTGGGTCTGGCAGATCTGGCGCTCGGCCTGAATGTCGGCCACTAGCGTGATATACATGCGGCCGTTGCGCACCTCTTCCCGCTTGAGCCGATATTGGCGAATGTCGCCGCCGGAGCGGATTTGGATCTGCTCGGATCGCAGGCTGCCATTTTCCAGACGCTGGACGCTGGAGACGGCGGCGCCGCTGGCCAGCAGCGCCTGACGCAGGGCGTCGCGGGTCGCCTGCTCGCGGGCATAGACCTCATCGCCCCCCAGAATGGCGGCGCTGCCCTGTGCTTCGATAAGCTCGGCGCGGGCGCTCAGGCTGGCCAGAAGCAGGGTCAACAGCAGCGGTAATTTCATAGCAGATACCTTGAGTTGGCGGGCAGCCGAGCCATTTTGAGGAAATGACGCCTGCTGGCCGACATGGATCACAACACGTTCCAAGTGGCAGCGCATGTTGGCGCTGACGATGTCCATTAAAAAGCAAGAATCATGCCTCATTCCCGGCTCAAGCTTTGTCCGGCGCGTCCGATAATAAGTCAGGTGCAGATACAGGAAAGGTATCCATGAACAAACTCATCACGGCGTTGGCGCTCGCCCTGGCATTGACCGGGTGTGGCTCCGACCCTATCAATCGGGATCAGGGTGACCCCCGCCAGGCGGCGCAGGGGATGGAGCTCAACTGGCTGGTGGCGCGCATGACCGATCAGCTGATGGAGCGCAAATCGCTGACCACTCTGACCGAACCCATCGCGGTGGCCTCTTTCGTCGATCTCGACACCCTACAGGATACCAACTGGATGGGGCAGCAGATTGAGGAGAGCTTTATCTACGAGCTCAACCGTCGCGGCGAGGTGGTGGTGGACTTCAAGCTGACCGGCAGCATCAAGGTGACGCCGCAGGGGGACTTCGTGCTGAGCCGAAACTACAAGGAGCTCTCTTCCCGTTTGCCGATCTCCCGTATTCTGGTCGGCACCTTCAGCCGCAATAGCAAGGGGATCCTGGTCAACGCCCGCGTTATCGACATGCGCACCAAGATGGTGGAGACCACTGCCCAGAGCCTGATCCCGCAAAAATATCTGTTCGGTGCCAACAACTCGTTTGGTCGGGCATCGATCAATCGAGGTTATCTGATGCGTGACAGTCAGGCCCGGCCGGGCGGTCATCTGGTCAACCTGACCCCGTGAGGAGCGAGTCATGAAGATTCTGTTTGGTTGCCTGTTGGCACTCTTGCTCGCCGGTTGCAGCGGTAACCGGGTGGTGGATTACACCCAGGGTGGCAAGCCCGATAATTTTCCGGTGCTCAAGGCGGTGGGCTATGCGGTGATCGACATCCAGCCCGGCCCCTCCCAGTCGGAGAAGATGCTGCAAGCCATTCGCGCTTCCAAGATGGATGCTTATCGCGAGCTGGCCGAGCAGCTCAATGGCCAGCAAGTGCGCGGCCAGAGCAGCTACCGCGACCTGACCCAGACCTCCAACTCGCTGGATGTGTCGGTCGCCGGTGTGGTGCGTGGTGCCCGGGTGGTTGCCTCTTATCCGCGCGGCAATACCTATGCCACCGAGATGGAGCTCGATACCCGTGCCCTCTACAACATCAACCAGCTGATGGCCGGTCAGTTCTGAGTTGATGGGCTTGCCGTGAAAACCGGCATCAAAACAAAAGGCGAGCAGGGGGCTCGCCTTTTGTCGTTGTGGGCTGGTTAGCTCCCCATCAGCACCGGCGGCACTGCGGTGGGTTTCACATCCTCGCTCGGGTAGCAGCCCAGCACCTTGATATAGCGGGTGATCTTGGTCAGCTCCACCAGTGCGGCCTGCATCGCCGGGGTCTGCAGGTTGGCGGAGACATCCAGATAGAACATCTCTTCCCACGGGTTGCCCTGCACCGGACGGGACTCCAGCTTGGTCATGTTGATCTCGTGGTTGCGCAGTACCAGCAGCGCTTCGACCAGCGAACCCGGTTTCTGGGAGGTGGACATGATGAGGGTGGTCTTGGCCGGGATCTGCGGCGCCACGTCGATGGGCTTGCGCGCCACCACGATAAAGCGGCTGTAGTTCTCCTTCTGGTTGGCGAGCTGCTCGGCCAGCACATCCAGGCCATACAGTTCGCCACCGGCGGCGCTGCCGATGGCGGCGGCCTCCGGGCTGGCCAGTTCTTTCACCTTCATCATGGCACTGGAGGAGGAGTCGCAGATCTCGTGACGCGCCCCTTCCAGCTTGCTCAGATAGTGGGAGCACTGCTGGAACACCTGCGGGTGGGCATAGAAGGTCTTGATGCGGCTCAGCTCGGTCGGTACGGCGGTGAGAATGCAGTGCTCGATGGGGTAGGTGAGCTCGCCGACGATGGAGAGGCTGGTGTGCTGCATCACATCATAGACTTCGTTGATGGAGCCCGAGCTGGTGTTTTCGATGGGCAGCACGCCAAAGGCGGCGCGGCCCGACTCCACCGCATCCAGTACTTCACGGAAGTTCTGGCAGTTCACCTCGATCACCTGATCCTTGTAGCGCGCCAGATATTTGCGGGCGGCCAGGCTGGAGTAGGAACCGCGCGGCCCCAGATAGGCGACGCTGGTCATCGGCTCCTGTTGCTCCGGGTTGAGCAGGCTCTGCAGATAGGCCTGCTGGGAGAGCACAGAGTCTTCGATGATGGTGTGATAGATGCGAGTGATGTACTGGGCATCCAACCCAAGCACGCGCCCTTTCTGGATCAGGGCGACCAGCAGCTCCTGCTCCCGCTGGTGGTCACGAATGGGGCGCGGGTTGGCTTGCTTGGCACGGGCGACCTCGATGCTGAGGGTCTTGCGTTTCGCCAGCAGGGCAAGCAGCTCCTGATCCAACCGGGTGATGTCTTGTCTGATCTCGTCGAGCGTTGCCATGATTGTTCCCTATCCAAGTAATCGATTGATATTAATGCAAAAAAAAGCCTCCGCTAGGGGAGGCTCGATTCGTCTTTGCTTTCTGTTCACACGACGACAGGCCTTCCCTCAAGCGGGCCGGATAAACGAGAAAGCAAAGAAGAATGGTGCGTGCATAGGTGTGTCCTTGAAGTAACGCCTAACCATTAAGGGATTTGCCGCTGCGATGCAAGTAAAACTTGCCCGCAGGCGGGGATGGGGGCAGGGTATCCGGTTAAGAAAATGGCGTATGAGCGATGTTCTATTGACTCTGTTTTGATGACTGACACCCAGTGGGGGAGGTAAAGACGATGGCGATTATTTTCGATCTGGGACGGGTGGTGGTGAGCTGGGATCCGGTAGACATAGTGCGTTCGGTGCGTGGCCCGCAAGGGGCCGAACAGTTGGCCGAGCTGCTTTTTAACCACCCGGATTGGCTGGAGGTGGACAGAGGCACCATGTCGCTCCACACCATGGCCCGGGAAGCGCAAGCGCGCACCGGCCTCTCGACGGCGGAGAATCTGGCCATTTTACAGGCAGTTCCCGCTTCCCTGCTGCCAGATCCCGCTATGCTAACCCTGATAGCCGAGCTGCACGGGGCGGGGCACACCTTGTATGCCCTCTCCAACATGGGTCATGCCAGCATTGACTGGCTGGAGCAGCATCAGGATTTCTGGCGCTTCTTCAGCGGCAAGGTGGTCTCGGCGCGGGTGCGGATGATGAAGCCGGAGCCGGATATCTACCGCTATCTGCTGGTGTCGTTCGATCTGAAACCGGCAGAGTGCCTCTTCATCGATGACAGTCCCGCCAACATCGCGGCCGCCGAGGCCCTCGGTATCAGGGGGATCGTCTTTACCGACGCGGCGAGTTGCCGCCAGCAACTGGGTGAGCTGGGCTGTTTGCCCGCCACCGGCAGGGGGTGATGCCCCTCTAGGAGCACTATGGAGCATGGCCGGTTTCGCAATTGGCTCAGTCACTATCCCGAGGCGACCCTGATCATCGCCTGCAAGGATGGCAGCGGTTATCAGCTCTGTGTTGAGGCAGAAGGGGAGTGCCTCTGCCTGACCGACAGTGAGGGAGGGCGCTTGACCTTCACCTCGCTGGATCAGGCGCAGGGTTTCTTGCGAGCCCATCGGGTTCACCAAGCAAGATTACGAATTTATGACGCCCAAAATGAAGATTTAGCAGCAGAATCACAGGAAATAATCATCAAGTTTTAATTTTAACCAGACTCTTTAAGGGTCTATTCAGTTTGTTTGCCGCACAATACTGCACCTGTTCATCATCCGGAGCTGTTTAATGGGTGCCAATGTAGTTGTACTGAATCAGGGATATGATCACTCTTTTCAAGCCAGGGAACAGCTGCTGATTGAGCGACTGGCAAGTTTTGACGAGCTGGTTGTCTCTTTTTCGGGACGGTTGGAATCCTGCTACAGCATCGAGCTGTGCCGCGCTGCCGGTGTGAAAATCCACGCAATTACCCTCGATAATCCGACCCGCAGTCGTAGCGAAGTGGCCCGTGCCCGCCGTTATTGCCAGCGTTATGGCATAGATCACTGGGTCATCAAGAGTGACGAGATCGTCTTTTGCGATCGCCTGCCAAATATTGAAGGGCTGATCGACCCGGTTCGCCGCATTGGTGAGTATGTGCAGACTCGTCCGGAATGGGCTCATCTGCCGTTGCTGGTTCCGGCAGCGGTGGAGGAGCGTGATGATTATCTTGCCCAGTTCGGGTCTCTGCCTGCCAACTCCATCTGGTTTTTTGCCGACAACGGATTGATGCGCCGCGATTATCGTTACGGCTTCAACAAGCGTCAGCTCGGTCGTTGGGGCAAGGGGAGCAACGGTTGCCTCAGCAATCGCTTCACCAATCCACGGCAGCTTGAGCAGCGTTATCTGCGAATGGTGGATCAGGCCGAGCAGATGCTGGCCGACATGGGGCTGGACGAGGCACAGGTCTTTTTCCATACCCTGTGCGACTGCTCCACCACCCTGGCCCGGGTGCGTCTGCCCGAGCATCAGCGTGCGCAGGCCTTTGATATGCAATCGGATATTTTGTCCGCCCTCAAGGGGAGCAAGTTCGATCTGGTGACCCTGGATATGGCACAGAAAGAGCGGCACGATCTCGCCATCTAGCCTGCGGGCAAGCAATGCGGGTGCCAGAACGTGAGTGCCGTCATAGGCAAGGGGCGACGGGACTGTTTATACTGTCGCCCTTTCACCCGTTACCGAGCTTCGCCTTATGAAACCCTTCTCCCGTCTGCTGATTGCCCTGTGCCTCTCCCCCGTACTGGCGCAGGCAGCCCCTCTTTCTCAGGTGACGCTGCCCGATGGTCGGCAGGTTCAGCTTAACGACGACTTCACCTGGGAGTATCTGGTGGTCAAACCGGCCGAGTCCGTACAGGGCGTGGCTACTGATGGGAAGGCTGGTGCCGTGGTGGCCGTCGCTGCTCCGGTGCTGACCGATCAGGCCAAGGCCAATCCGGAACTGCTTGCCCAGATGGCGCGTGACGGTGTGGTGGTCAAGCTGGACAAGATCGAGGGATCTGACCCGCTGGTGCTGACCTTTATGGTGAGCAATACCGGCACCCGCAATGTGGTCGGGGTGCGTGGCATGGTGACCCTGTTCAGTGCTGACGGAGTGCAGCTGAGCCGTCAGGAGGCCCGCTTCTGGGTTGCCGAGAACCGCCTGCCGGAAACCTATCTGCGCAAGGGGCAAGCCCGCCCGTCACTGGCCCTCGAGATCCCCCGTCCTGCCGGATTGACTAGTCAGCCGCTGGTGCGGGTCGAAATTGACGAGGTGGTCTTCCGCTGATTTGGCGTTGTTCCGGCCCATGCAAACCGTGTGGGCCGGCAACTTGTTGCCGCTGACACCCCCTGCAATATCTGCTTACATCTGACATGGTTCTGCAACAGCTTGCAGCTCGGCAAGCCGGGAACCTGATCGCACAATGACTCCATACCAGCTCGCTAGCAACGGGCCCAATCACATGGAGTTATCATCATGAAAAAAGCAACTGTCTCTCTTCTGGTTCTGGCCGGGTTTGCCTCTACTTCCGTCATGGCGCAGGATGCCTTTAGCTACGCCAAGGGTTCCGCCACCTGGGCGCACACCAAATCCGACTATCTCAGCGGTACCTTCAGCAATGACAGCAAAGGAACCCGTGATTTTGGCGGTCTGAGCCTGGATCTCTCCAAGAGCTTCGGTTCCAATTTCTATGGTCGCGGCAGCACTGAATACACCTCTCGCAGCAACGGCAACGACAGCATGTCGATCTCCAGCATCGGTGTCGGTGTCTTTACTCCGCTGAGCACGGGTCTGAACCTCTACGGTGAAACCGGTGTGACCGGCTACATGCTGGAGCGTGAACTTGCCAGCGATATCGCTAACAAAGGGTGGGATGCTGTTGCTCGCAAAGATAGCGGCAGCATGTACGGTGAAGTGGGTCTGCGCTACGACATCGGCAATGTCGAGCTCTCCACTGCCTACCGCTACGCCAACATGACCGACGATATGCACGACTTCAAGGTGGGCGGTGCCTACAAGCTCAACCAGAACTGGGCGCTGACTGCCGATTACACCTATCGCAACTGGGATCTGCAAAAAGGTTCCATCTCCAGCCTGGGTGTGAAGTACAGCTTCTAATTTTCCTTCCCGTAGTCCGTAGTGTCTTGATTTTTACCCATGGCGTTCGCCATGGGTTTTTTCTTTTTCCGGTGATCCCTTTTTTCTCCTTGTGTCGTATCAGTCGCAAATAGTTATACAACTTTCATTTTTTTGTATAACTGCTATAACTGAATCAATGCTTATACAAGGGGCGTCATCATGTACAAGATTAAAGTCGGTATCAGTGCCTGCCTGCTGGGACAAGAGGTACGTTTTGATGGGGGCCACAAGCGCTCCAGCTTCTGTGAACGGGATCTTGGCGCTCACTTTGACTATCACCCCGTCTGTCCCGAGATGGCCATTGGCCTCGGTGCGCCCCGTGCCGCCATCCGGCTGGTCAAGCGCAACGGCGAGATCCGCGCCGAGGCGAGCAACGGCAGCTTCGATGTCACCGAAAAGCTGATTGCCTTCAGCGAGCAGAAGGCACGTCAGCTCGACTTTATCTCCGGTTATATCCTCTGTGCCAAATCACCCAGCTGCGGTATGGAGCGGGTCAAGGTCTATGGCGCCAACAACGAGGGCAGCGCCAAGGAGGGGATCGGCCTCTTTGCCAAGGCGTTGATGGAGGCCAACCCCCTGCTGCCAGTAGAGGAAGATGGCCGCCTGTGCGACCCCATCCTGCGGGAGAACTTCGTGCTGCGGGTCTTCGCCTACCATGACTGGCAGCAACTCTGCGCCCGCGGCATTACCGCCTCTGCGCTGATCCGCTTCCACTCACGCTACAAGTATCTGGTGCTCTCCCATGCCACCACCCACTACCGGGCGCTCGGCAAGCTGCTCGGCAATCTGGGCAAGTCCACCAATTTGCAGGAGGTGGCCGACAACTACATCAAGGGATTGATGACGGCGCTGACCCTGCGAGCCAACCGCCGCAGTCACACCAATGTGCTGATGCACCTGCAGGGTTACTTCAAGCGGGTGCTGACCCCGGCCCAGAAGCAGGAGCTGGCCGATACCATCGACAAGTACCGCACCGGCATCTTCCCCTTGCTGGTGCCGCTCACCCTGATCCGTCACTACCTGCGCGAGTACCCCAATCCCTACCTCGCCGAGCAGGTTTATCTCAATCCGCACCCCGATACGCTCAAATTGCGTTACGGGCTCTGAACCCGCTCTGTTGCCCCGGTGCATGATTTGCACCGGGCGCTTTACACCTCTGTTTGATGGACGTTGTATGTCTGATTTATCGCAAGAAGTTGCTCATCTCGCTGATGAGGGGATCTACCCCATTCGCGAGGTCTCCCGCCTCACCGGCGTCAACGCCGTGACCCTGCGAGCCTGGCAGCGCCGCTATGGTCTGGTGCAACCGGCCCGCACCGAAAAGGGCCACCGCCTCTACAGCGAGCAGGATATCCGCCAAATCGGCGAGATCCTGAGCTGGCTGGAGCGGGGAGTGAGTATCGGGCAGGTAAAGGGGCTCCTGAGCGAACCCCATTCCGAGCCAGTGAGCGATCACTGGCAGCAGACCCTGGAGCAGTTCAGCCAGGCGCTGCTCGCCTTCAATCAGCGCAAGGCGGAGGCCGAGCTTAACGATCTGCTGGCGAGCTACCCGTTCGAACTGGTGCGCAGCCGGGTACTGCAACCGCTGGTGGAGCGGCTGCTGGGGCTGTGGCGCGAGCGGCCCGATGGCGAGTTGCTGCAACAGGTGTGGCTGGGCTGGCTCCATACCCGCTTCGCCCGTCACCTGATCGAGCAGGAGAAGGGCGTGCCGATCACGCTGGCGAGCTGGGGACTGCTTGGCCCCCTCGATCTGGTCTGGGCCGCCTACGAGTTGATCGGTCAGGGCTATGAGGTGCAACTGCTGGGGGCGGTCGAGCCGCGCCATGCCAGCTTGCTGGAGGGGCGTGCGGCCACTCCCTGGCTGGTGCTGCTGGGGGCCGGGCTTGGCAAACAGGAGCTGGCCGCCGGGTGGCCCGCAGGTACGCGCCTGTTTGGCGAGCTGGGGCGCCTCTACGATGATGAGTGGCTTAAAGCCCACGGCTGGCAGGCGAGCCTTGCCGAGCTGATAGTGGACGCACCAGCTGCGGCTGGCGCCAGCGGACGCGGGAGGAAAAAGTCATGAGACTGGTCTGGTTGCGCAATGATCTGCGCCTTGCCGACAACCCCGCGCTGCGGCATGCCTGCGCCGGTGATGAGCCGGTCGCTGCGCTCTTTATCGTCTCCCCCACCCAGTGGCGGCAGCACAAGATGGCCCCGATTCGTCAGCGCTTTATGCTGGCACAAGTGGATGAGCTGGGCCGTGAGCTGGCGGCGCTTGGTATCCCGCTCCATTTGCTGCGAGTGGAGACTTTTGCCGAGGCGCCCGCTGCGTTGGCAGACCTCTGCCGCGAGCTGGGGGTGACCCAGCTCTACGCCAATCAGGCTATCGAGATCGATGAGCAGCGTCGCGATCATGCCGTCAGCGCCGCACTGGCAGAGCAGGCAGTGAGCTGTCACTGGCTCAACGGCTGCTGCGTATTGCCACCGGGGCGGGTGTTGACCGGATCGGGTGAGATGTTCAAGGTGTTCACCCCTTTCAGCCGAGCCTGGCTCAAGGCCCTCGATGAAGAGGGGTTTGTCATTCATCGCGCTCCTGCGTCCCGTGGCGAGTCGTTGCCGTGGCAACCGCTAGCCGAGCGGGAGTGGGTCGATGAAGCGCTCGGCGAGCTGACGGCGGATCCCCGCTGGCCAGTGGGCGAGGTGGAAGCTCTGCGTCGTTTGAACATTTTTTTGGAGCAGGCAGTGCTTGACTATGGCGAGACCCGGGATTTTCCTGCCATCGCAGGCACGTCCGTGCTCTCCCCCTATCTGGCGGCGGGCATCATCAGCCCCCGTCAGTGCGTGGCGGCGCTCCAGCAGCGGCTCGGCTATCGGCCCCAGTCGAATGCCCAGCCCGGCTTTGTCTGGCTCAATGAGCTGGTCTGGCGCGAGTTCTATCGCCATCTGCTGGTGCTGATCCCGACCCTCTCCATGAATCGCCCCTTCAAACCCGAGACGGCAGCGCTGCCGTGGAGCTGGGATCCGGATGCCTTCGCCGCCTGGTGCGAGGGACGAACCGGCTACCCCATCGTCGATGCGGCGATGCGCTGCCTCAACGCCACCGGCTGGATGCACAACCGGTTGAGAATGATAGTGGCGAGCTTTCTCACCAAGGATCTCCATATCCACTGGCGGCTCGGGGAGGATTACTTCATGAGTCGGCTCATCGATGGGGATCTGGCGGCCAACAACGGCGGCTGGCAGTGGGCGGCGGGTACCGGCGCCGATGCGGCGCCCTATTTTCGGGTCTTCAATCCCACCACTCAGGGGCAACGATTTGATCCACAAGGGGAGTTTATCCGTACCTGGGTAACTGAACTTGCCGATATTCCTGCCGCTTATGTGCATCAGCCCCACGACTGGCTGCGACTCAAGGGGCGACAGGATTATCCGGCTCCCATGGTGGATCACGCCGTTGCCCGGGTGAGAGCCATCGAGATGTTTCGCTCTCTGGAGAAATAGGATGAACGAGCCGCTGGCCCGCTTTATTGGCCTCTATCAGCAACTGGACAAACAGCAGTTGCACCGCTTGCCCGAGGTCTATGCCGAACAGGTGGTCTTTACCGATCCGGCTCACCGCATTGAGGGGCTGGCGGCTCTTGGCGACTATTTTGCCGCCCTCTATCAGCGCCTCGCTTACTGTCGTTTCGTCATCACCAGTCAGCAGCAGCAAGGGCAGCAGGCCTGGCTCGGCTGGACCATGACCTTCTCTCACCCCAGATTGCGTGGTGGTGAGCCGGTGACGGTGGAGGGGGCCACCCGCCTCGAATTCGACGAGGCGGGCAAGGTGTGCCAGCACCGGGACTATTTTGACCTGGGCGCCATGCTCTACGAGCAGTTGCCGCTGCTCGGGCCCGTGGTGCGCACTATCAAGGGGAGGCTCGGCGCATGAGTGGCCGGGTGCTTATCACCGGGGCGACCTCCGGCATCGGTCGCCAGTTGGCGCTGGATTACCGGCGGGCAGGCTGGCAGGTGTGGGGCTGTGGCCGCGATGGCGAACGGCTGCAGGAGTTGGGGCTGCACGGCATTACCCCGCTGCAGTTCGATGCCCGGGATCTGGCCGCAATGAGCGGGGTGGCTGCTACGCTGCCGTCCCTCGATCTGCTGATCCTCAACGCAGGCAACTGCGAGTACATGGATGTCGGCGAGGGGTTTGACAGCGAGCTGTTTGCCCGGGTGATTGAGACCAATCTGACCGCCACCGGCCATGCGCTGGCCGCCTTCTTGCCGTTGCTCGGGGCGGGATCACGGCTGGCCATCGTCAGCTCGTCGGTGAGCTGGCTGCCGCTGCCTCGGGCTGAGGCGTATGGCGCCTCCAAGGCTGCCCTCGACTATCTGGCGGATACCTTGCGTCTCGATTTGGCCAGCAAAGGGATCGGGGTGACCCTGATCCGCCCCGGCTTTGTCCAGACGCCGCTCACCGCCAAAAATGATTTTCCCATGCCCTGCCTGGTGACGGTGGAAGAGGCCTCCCGCGCCATCATGGACGGGTTGACCGCTGGTCGTCACCAGATCCACTTTCCCCGCCGTTTCATCTGGTTGTTGCGCCTGCTTGGTGCGCTGCCGGTGGGGCTCTGGCTGCGCCTTGGCCGCGCACTCGTATCGAAAGGAAGCCATTCATGAAGAAAAAGATCGCCATCATCGGTTCAGGGATCTCGGGGCTTACCGCCGGTTTTCTGCTCCACAAACTCCATGAAATAACCCTGTTTGAGGCGGCGCCGACCCTGGGTGGTCACACCGCCACTGTCGATGTGAATCAGGCTGGTCACAGCTATGCCATCGACACTGGCTTTATCGTCTTCAACGATCGTACCTACCCCAACTTCTTGAAGTTGCTGGCGCGGATCGGCATGGCGCGGCAACCGGCCGAGATGAGCTTCTCGGTGAAAAGCCCGGAAGGGCTGGAGTACAACGGCCATAACCTCGACACCCTGTTTGCCCAGCGCAGCAATCTGCTAAGCCCCCGTTTCTATGGCTTCGTCGCCGAGATCCTGCGTTTCAACCGGGAGGCGCGGGCCTGGCTGGCCGATGGTCAACATCAGGGCGCGGGCCCCGAGCTGACCCTGGGAGACTTTCTGCTGGCGGGGGAGTTTAGCGACTACTTCGCCCGTCACTACATCTTGCCGATGGGGGCGGCGATCTGGTCATCGACCCTGGCCGATATGCGCTCCTTTCCCCTTGGTTTCTTCCTGCGCTTTTTTGCCAACCACGGCCTGCTGGATGTGGCCAATCGCCCCCAGTGGTACGTGATCCCGGGTGGATCGCGGGAATATATCGGCCCCCTTACGGCGGGTTGGCAGTCGCAGATCCGCCTCGCCTGTCCGGTGCAGAGCGTGCGGCGGGACGCGGACGGCGTGGTGATCCAGAGCAGTTACGGCGAGGAGCAGTTTGACGAGGTGATCTTCGCCTGCCACAGCGATCAGGCGCTGGCGCTGCTGGCGGATCCCAGCGAGTGGGAGCAGGCCATCCTTGGCGACATGCCCTATCAGGCCAACGATGTCTGGCTCCATACCGATGCGCGCTGCCTGCCCACTCGCCGCAAGGCATGGGCCAGCTGGAACTATCAGCTCGATGGCAACGACGAGGCGCGGCCGCTGGTGAGCTACAACATGAATATCCTGCAGGGGGTGATCTCGCCAGAGCCCTTCTGCGTCAGCCTCAACCCCAAGGGCAAGGTGGATGAGAGCAAGGTGCTGCGCCGCTTCGTCTACCACCATCCGGTGTTCAATCAGGCCTCCATCGCCGCCCAGCAGCGCCGTGCGGAGATCTGCGGCCAGCAGCATACCCACTTCTGCGGTGCCTACTGGTACAACGGCTTCCATGAGGATGGGGTACGCAGCGCGCTGGATGTCGCCAGGCGCTTCGGGGCTGAGCTATGAACGGCGCCACCGTGGCCACCGAACATGAGTGTGCCGACGAACTGGCCGGCGTCACCAGCGCCATCTGGCAGGGTTCGGTGCGCCACCGCCGTTTTGCGCCGCGGGCTCACGCCTTCTCCTACAGCCTTTTTATGCTGGGACTGGATCTCGACGAGCTGCCGCAGCTCGATCAGGGGCGCTGGTTCGGGGTGGAGCGGGTTGGGCTGCTCTCGTTTCACCGCCATGACTATCTCAAGGGCAGCGAGGGGAGCCTCAAGCAGGCTGTGTGGCAAAAGGTGAGCGATCTGGGTGGCGATGCCGAGCCCGATGGGCGGGTACTGCTGCTCGGTAATGTGCGCTGTCTGGGGTTCTACTTCAGCCCGGTCAACTTCTACTTCTGCTACCGGCAGGGCGAGGCGCGCTATCTGCTGGCAGAGGTGTCGAACACCCCCTGGAACGAGCGTCACTACTACCTGCTGGATTTGGCGGCGCTGGCACCCCATGACAAGGATTTTCACGTCTCCCCCTTTATGGGGCTGGCGATGCGTTATCACTGGCGGATCAGGCCGCCCGCGCAGGAGACACTGATCCACATCGAGAGTCATCCCGTATCCGGTGAAGCCAAGCTGTTTGAGGCAACCCTGGCGCTCACTCGCGAACCCTTGTCGCGCAAGGGGTTGGTGGCCCTGCTGGCCCGCTGGCCATGGATGACCATGAAGGTGCTGCTCGGGATCTACTGGCAGGCCCTGCGTCTATTTATCAAACGAACCCCGATTTTTACCCATCCGGAGAGCCGCTAATGGAACTTGCTCAATCAACCCTCTCTGCCTCTTTCATCGACAAGGGGGCAAGACAACTGCTGTTCAATCTGCTGGGTCGCCTCGAACATGGCCAGCTGCTGCTGCGGGATGGCGGTGAGCGCCACAGCTTGGGCGTCGCGGGTACCGATCTGCATGCCGAACTGGTGGTGCAGGATCCGGCCTTCTATCGTCGCCTGTTGCTGGGGGGCAGCATTGCCGCTGGGGAAACCTGGGTGGAGGGGCTCTGGACCAGCCCGGACCCGGTGGCGCTGGTGCGGCTGCTGGCCCGCAACCTGACCCTGCTCGACTCCCTCGAGCGGCGCCTTGGCTGGCTCAGTTTCCCCTTCAACAAGGTGCGTCACTGGCTCAACCGCAATACTCTAACCGGTTCGCGCTCCAACATCGCCGCCCACTACGATCTCGGCAATACCCTCTATCAGGGGTTTCTCGACAGCCATATGCAGTACTCGAGCGCCATCTATCCGAGCGCCGAGGCCACTTTGGAAGAGGGGCAGCAGGCCAAGCTGCGCACCATCTGCGAGCGGCTCGAGTTAGGGCCTGACGATCATCTGCTGGAGATCGGCACCGGCTGGGGTGGCCTTGCTGTCTATGCCGCCCGCCACTATGGCTGCCGGGTGACCACCACGACTATCTCCCGGGCCCAGCATGACTATGCCAAGGAGTGGATTACGCGGGAGGGGCTGGGGGATCGCATCACCTTGCTGCTGGAGGATTACCGCAAGCTGGAGGGGACGTATGACAAGCTGGTCTCCATCGAGATGATCGAGGCGGTAGGCCACGCCTTCCTGCCCGACTATTTCCGCCAGTTGTCACGGCTGCTCAAGCCCGGTGGCCGTCTGCTCATCCAGGCCATCACTATTGCCGATCAGCGCCATGCCCAGTATCTGCGCGGAGTCGATTTCATCCAGCGCTACATTTTCCCTGGTGGCTGCCTGCCGAGCGTCTCCCAGATGGCGGGGTTGCTGGCGCGGGAGACCGACATGCAGCTGGTGCGGCTGCATGATCACGGCCATCACTATGCCCGTACCCTGGCTCACTGGTGCGATCGCTTTCTGGCGTTGGCGCCCGAGCTGCCCAAGCTCGGTTACAGCCAGGATTTCATCCGGTTGTGGCACTTCTACTTTGCCTATTGCGAGGGGGGATTCTGGGAGCGCACCATCAGTCTGGTGCAGCTGGAGGCCGCCAAGCCAGGGCCCGCTGGCTGGTCGGGTGATGTGCCAGTAAGCGGTCACTGACCATGTGGCAGTGGGCTCACCTGCTGGGGTTCAACCTCTACTGGTTGCTGGCGGTGAAGTGGCAGCAGCCGGGCCCGCTGCTGGCAATCTTGCTGCTGCACTTTCTCTTCTCACCCAGCCGCCAGCGTGACTGGCGGCTGCTCCCCATCGCGGTCGCCGGCTGTCTGCTGGATGCCCTGCTCTGGCACCTCGGCCTGTTCCGGTTCCCGTCCGGTTTTCCCCTCTGGCTGGTGCTGCTCTGGCTCGGTTTTGCCCTGACGCTGGCCCACGGTATGCGCTGGTTGCTGCGCTTGCCCCGCTGGCAGCAGGCGCTGTTTGGCGTATTTGGCGGTGCTTCCTCCTATGTGGCGGGGGCCGCCATGGGGGCAGTAAACTTACCCTGGGGCATCTGGATCAGTTCGGCGCTGCTGGCAGTGATCTGGATGTGGTGGTTACCCGTACTCCTGTGGGTAATGGTCAAGCTGGAGGGGGAGTCATGACAAACACCTTTTCGACCGACTCGTTGCTTTTTTCCAAATGGACCAAAGAGAGCCAGCATGAGCTCGCGGATCGCTTCTATCTGGTGGTTGCCTGCCAGCGGGATGCGCAAGGTCGGCTGGTGCAGGTGGTGATGCAGGATATCAACACCCTGCAGGAACAGGAGATGGACTGGCATGAACTGGAAGACCCCAACCACTGGCATATGGGGTGGAATTAACACGCTGCTTTTGGCGTTTACGCTCTTGGCTGCAACCGCTGTGCAGGCTTCTGCCGCCCCCTGGCAGCAGCTGCGCCCGGTCGGGCAGGGGGAGATGAACTGGCTCTGGTTCAAGCTCTACGATGCCACCCTCTACAGTGCGAACGGGCGCTATCAGCCCGGTCACTATCCACAGGCACTGACCCTCACCTATGCCAGATCCATCGAGCGGCAAGATCTGCTGAGCGCCACCGCCGCCGAGTGGCAGCGGCTCGGTCTTGGCACTGAGGTCGAGCGTCAGCGCTGGCTCGGCCAGCTCGCTGCACTCTGGCCCGATGTGCAGGCAGGCGACAAGCTCACCTTCTATGTCGACAAGGGCGGGGCAGGCCACTTCTGGTGGCAGGAGAAGTCCCTCGGGACTCTGGCCGATCCGCAATTCTCGGCCGCTTTTCTCGCCATCTGGCTGGCTGACAACAGCCGCGATCCCGCCCTGACCCGCCGCCTGCGTGGCCAACTCTGAACATGGAGTCTCTGATGTCTTTCTATCGTGCATA
This sequence comes from Aeromonas sp. R2-3, assembly GCF_040908375.1. Classification (NCBI taxonomy): domain Bacteria; kingdom Pseudomonadati; phylum Pseudomonadota; class Gammaproteobacteria; order Aeromonadales; family Aeromonadaceae; genus Aeromonas; species Aeromonas sp. R2-3. The sequence goes on from NZ_JBFODP010000030.1 coordinate 26,329, forward strand.
CCGCTTGTTGCTGTTGCTCCCCTTTTTGCTGCTGAGTGGCTGTGGTGCCAGTCTCGATGACTATCGTGGGCAGGGGCCAAACTGGGATCTCGCCCATTTCTTCAACGGAAAATTGGTGGCTCACGGCCTGGTGACCGACCGCAGCGGCGAAGTGACCAGTCGCTTTCGGGTCGAGATGGTGGGTCGTTGGAAGGATGGCAAGGGAGAGCTGTTCGAACAGTTCTACTTTGATGATGGCCGCCAGCAGACCCGTACCTGGTATCTCAGCAAGGGCGATGATGGTCATTGGCGCGGTACTGCTTCCGATGTGGTGGGGGAGGCGATGGGTAAAAGCCAAGGGTTTGCCCTCAACTGGCGTTATCAGCTCGATCTGGCGCTACCGGATGGCGAGGTGGTGCGGGTGAGCTTCGATGACTGGATGTACCTGCTGGACGAAGAGCGTCTGATCAATCGTGCCGAGATCAGCAAGTTCGGTATCCATCTTGGCGAAGTGATCCTCTATATCGAACGTCAGCCCTGACCGTTAACGCAAGATAACGGCCAGTAAAAAGCGCGCCGATGGCGCGCTTTTGTTTACCGAAAAACCAGAGTCATCAGATAATGCGGTTCTCTTCCAGCATCTTGCGACGGGCCTCTTCCTTGGCCATCTTCTTCTTGCGGTTGTCGCAGGGTTCCGGGCAATCGCACTCTTTCTCGATGCCGACACTACCCAGACCGCCACAGGAGCCGGAGATGGTCTTCTTCTGGAAGATGTAACCGATAGCCATGGCGGCTATCACCAGCATGAATACCCCGAAGGTGATCAGAAAAATCTGCATCTCTACCTCTTACTTCTTGACCAGATAGGGCTTGAAGGCATCGGAGTAAGCCTCTTCAAAGCCATTGTCCGTCTTGGTGATCACGAAGATCGCCAGGCCGCGCTCGTTGGCATAGGCCAGGCTTTTCTCGGTCCCCATCACCATAAACACGGTGGCCAACCCGTCTGCAGTCATGCAGGAGGGATGGATCACGGTGACCGACACCAGACGGTGCTGGATCGGCTTGCCGCTGCGCGGATCTATGGTGTGGGAGAAGCGCTGACCATCCAGTTCATAGTAGTTGCGGTAATCGCCAGAGGTGGCCACCCCGTTGTCACCGGGCACGATCACCTCTTGCACCGTGCCGGTGCCTGCGGTGGGCTTCTCGATGGCCACGCGCCAGGGGTGACCCTTGCCGTTGACGCCATTGATCCGCAGCTCGCCGCCAATCTCCACCAGATAGTTGCGCGCACCCAGTGACTCCAGATACTCGGCTACCTTGTCCACACCAAAGCCCTTGGCGATGGCAGAGAGATCGACGTAAAGATCCGGAATGTCTTTTTGCAGGGTATCGGCATCCACCGAGGTGATGACGTGCAGGTTGCCCAGACCGGTCTTCTGGCGAGTCTGGGTGATCAGCTCGTCGGAGGGGACCTTGGTCGGCTTCTTGTCCGGGCCAAAGCCCCACAGATTGACCAAGGGGCCAACGGTGACGTCCAGCGCCCCCTGGCTCTCACGGCCAATGTGAATGGCCTCTGTGACGACCCGTGCGGTATCGCGGGAGACCACTACCGGTTTGTTGTCACGGCTCTGGTTGAAGCGCGACAGTTCGGAATCGGGGCGATAGGTCGACATCTGATCGTTGACCCGCTCCAGCAAGACATCGACCTCGGCCTGCAATTTGGCTGGATCGCTGATGGCGCTGTCCGCCACCTTGATGGAGTAGTAAGTGCCCATGGTGCTGCCGGTGATGTGGATCTCCGGCTTGGATTGGACCGTCTCCTGACCGCACCCAGTCAAGAAAAAGGCTAGCCCGAAGGCTAGCCAGGTCTTTACAACACTGTGCATGGATTAACCACCAAAGTCATCCAACAGGATGTTTTCGTCTTCAACGCCCAAGTCTTTGAGCATGTTGATGACGGCAGCGTTCATCACCGGAGGTCCACACATGTAGAACTCGCAATCTTCCGGCGCTTCGTGGTTCTTGAGATAGTTCTCGTAGAGCACGTTGTGGATGAAGCCGGTGTAGCCGTCCCAGTTGTCTTCCGGTTGCGGATCAGACAGCGCGACGTTCCAGGTGAAGTTCTCGTTCTCGGCGGCGAGCATGTCAAAGTCTTCGACATAGAACATTTCGCGTTTGGAACGGGCACCGTACCAGAAGCTCATCTTGCGCTTGGACTTCAGGCGACGCAGCTGGTCGAAGATGTGGGAGCGCATCGGTGCCATACCCGCACCACCACCGATGAATACCATTTCGGCATCGGTGTCTTTGGCGAAGAACTCACCGAACGGACCGGAGATAGTCACCTTGTCGCCAGCCTTCAGGCTGAAGATGTAGGAGGACATCTGTCCCGGAGGGGCAGTCCAGTTGCTCGGGGGCGGGGTCGCGATACGCACGTTCAGCATGATGATGCCGAATTCTTCCGGATAGTTGGCCATGGAGTAGGCTCGGATGATTGGCTCATCGACCTTGGACTCCAGCTCAAAAATCTTGAAGCGATCCCAGTCACCGCGATACTCCTCGGGAATATCGAAGTTCTTGTAGTGCACGTGGTGAGCCGGGGCTTCAATCTGGATATAACCACCGGCGCGGAACGGCACGCTCTCGCCATCGGGGATCTGCAGCTTGAGCTCCTTGATGAAGGTGGCCTTGTTATCGTTGGAGATAACAGTACATTCCCACTTCTTCACCCCGAAGATCTCTTCCGGCAGTTCGATATCCATGTCGGAGCGAACGGTAACCTGACAGGCCAGACGCTCGCCATGACGGGCTTCGCCCTTGCTGATGTGGTCCAGTTCGGTCGGCAGAATGTCGCCGCCACCGGATTTCACCCGTACCTTGCACTGGCCGCAGGAGCCACCGCCGCCACAGGCGGAGGAGACGAAGATACCGCTGCCAGCCAGCACGCCGAGCAGCTTGCCACCGGCCGGGCTGGTCACAGCCTTGGCCGGGTCACCATTGATGCTGATTGTCACGTCGCCCGCGGTCACCAGCTTGGACTTGGCGAACAGAATGACTGCCACCAGTGCCAGCAGGATCACGGTAAACATGACCACACCCAAAATAATTTCCATCTATCGTTCCTTTCTGATTGCAGGAAAGCCGATTACAGGGAGATACCAGAGAAGGACATGAAGCCCAGCGCCATCAGACCGGCGGTGATGAAGGTGATGCCCAGACCGCGCAGGCCTTCCGGAACATCGGAGTACTTCATCTTCTCGCGGATACCTGCCAGCGCAACGATCGCCAGCATCCAGCCTGCCCCTGAACCCACACCGTAGACCACAGACTCCATGAAGTTGTAGTCACGCTGCACCATGAAAGAGACGCCACCGAAGATGGCGCAGTTCACGGTGATGAGCGGCAGGAAGATACCCAGCGCGTTGTAGAGTGCCGGGAAGTACTTGTCCAGCGCCATCTCCAGGATCTGTACCAGTGCTGCAATCACACCGATGAAGGTGATGAAGCTCAGGAAGCTCAGATCCAGACCGGATACCAGAGCGCCATCTTTAAGCACGTAGTTGTAGATCAGGTTGTTGGCAGGAACCGCGATGGTCTGCACCACAATAACGGCAATACCCAGACCCATGGAGGTCTTTACCTTCTTGGACACCGCCAGGAAGGTACACATCCCCAGGAAGAAGGAGAGTGCCAGGTTTTCGATGAAGATCGATTTAATCAACAGACTCAGATAGTGTTCCATACCTTAATCCTTCGCCTCCACCTGCTTGGGATCCTTGGTGCGTACGCCCCAAATGATCAGACCAATGATGAAGAATGCACTCGGCGGCAGCAGCAGCAGGCCGTTGGGCACATACCAGCCACCGTTGTTCACCAGCGGCAGCAGCTCGATGCCGAACCAGGTGCCGGAGCCCAGCAGTTCACGCACGGTCGCGACACTCAGCAGAATGGCACCATAGCCCAGACCGTTGCCGATACCATCCAGGAAGGAGGGCAGCGGGGCACTCTTCATGGCGTACGCTTCGGCGCGGCCCATTACGATACAGTTGGTGATGATCAGACCCACGAAGACCGACAGTTGCTTGGAGATGTCATAGGCATACGCCTTGAGCACCTGGTCAACCACGATAACCAGTGAGGCGATGATCGCCATCTGCACGATAATCCGGACGCTGTTCGGGATCTGGTTGCGGATCAGGGAGATGAACAGGTTTGAGAAGGCGGTGACCGCCATGACCGCGAGGGTCATTACAAACGCAGTTTTCATCTGGCTGGTAACCGCCAGTGCAGAACAGACACCCAGCACCTGCAAGGCGATGGGGTTGTTGCCCAGCACAGGCGTCAACAGCAACTTCTTCATTTCGCTCTTGTCAGCCATTGTTGATTTCTCCTGCACGAACCTTGGCCAGGAAAGGACCGAAGCCCTTGGGACCCATCCAGAAGTCGAAGGTATGCTGTACGCCGTTACCGGTCAGAGTGGCACCGGAGAGACCATCGATCTCGTGCTCGGAGCCCGCCGGAGCATGGCCCTTGATGACGCGCAGCGCCGGCATGCCATTCTGGTCGAACAGTTTCTTGTCCTTGAACAGCGCCTGCCAGGCCGGGTTTTCGATCTCGCCACCCAGACCCGGTGTTTCACCGTGGTCATAGTAGGTGATGCCCTTGATGGTCTGGCCATCAGCGGCAACGGCGACGAAGGCATACATGGTCGACCACAGACCCTGACCGTAGATGGGCAGGATGATGCTGTCGATCTTGCCTTCGGCATCCTTGGCGAAGAATACCGGGATCTGCTTGGAGATCTGACGCAGGCTGGCCTTGTCGTCAGCGGCGGCAAGACGGATGCTGCGGGCCGGATCTTTGGCTGCTTGCTTGGTGTCGAAGTTGTCGGCATCGCCGTCAACAAAGTTACCGGTCGCCAGATCCACCAGACGCGCTTCGATCTTCTCGCCGTACAGTTTGGCCAGGTCGCGCTTGGCCACTTCGCTCACATCCACACCGGCTACGGCGAGAATGTTGCTCTGCTTGTCCAGCGCCTTGTTTTCCTGCTGGGTAGAACGCAGGCCCACAGCGGCAACGGATACCACGATGGAACAGGCCAGACAGAGGCCGGTGACCACGCTGACGGTGCCGAGGGTTGAATCTTTATTAAACGCCACGAGCAATCCTCCGCTTGATGTTTGCCTGAGCGACGAAGTGGTCAAACAGGGGAGCAAACAGGTTCGCAAACAGAATGGCCAGCATCATGCCTTCCGGGAACGCAGGGTTGACCACGCGAACCAGCACGACCATTACGCCGATCAGGGCGCCATACCACCACTTGCCTTTGTTGGTAAAGGCGGCGGAGACAGGGTCGGTCGCCATGAAGGCCATACCGAAGGCGAAGCCACCCAGTACCAGATGCCAGTGCCACGGCATGTTGAACATGGGGTTGGTATCGGAACCGATGACGTTGAACAGCAGGGAGGTGGCGATCATACCGATCATCACGCCGGCGATGATGCGCCAGGAGGCGATGCGCATGTAGACGATCATGGCCGCACCCAGCAGGATCATCAGGGTAGAGACTTCACCGATGGAACCCGGCAGGTTACCCAGGAAAGCGTCCATCCAGCTGATAGCCTGGCCGGTTGCACCGTTGATCAGCGCCATCTGGCCGCCTTGGGCCCACTGGCTCAGGGCAGTCGCGCCGGAGAAACCGTCAACGGCAACCCACACGGCGTCACCGGAGATCTGGCCCGGGTAGGCGAAGAACAGGAACGCACGACCAGCCAGCGCCGGGTTCAGGAAGTTCTTGCCGGTACCACCGAACACCTCTTTGGCCATCACGACACCGAAGGTGATACCCAGTGCAGCTTGCCACAGGGGCAGCTCGGGCGGCACGATCAGGGCAAACAGAATGGAGGTCACGAAGAAGCCTTCGTTGATCTCGTGTTTGCGCACCATAGCGAACAGCACTTCCCAGAAACCACCGACAAAGAAGACGGTGATATAGATTGGGAAGAAGTGGGTGGCGCCAATCAGCATCTTGCTGCCGATACCGGCAACAACCGGATCGAGGGAGGCGCCCAGCATGGTAGCCAGGGCATATTGCCAGCTGCTGGCACCAGCAGCCGAGCCCATGTGGGCAATGGCGGCAATCGCCTGGTTACCAACGTTGTACATGCCCCAGAACATGGCCGGGAACACGGCCAGCCACACCATGATCATCATGCGCTTCAGGTCGAGCGCATCACGAACGTGGGAGGCGTTGCGGGTAACGCTACCCGGGGTGTAGAACAGGGTGTACGCCGCTTCGAACAGGGCATAGTACTTGGCGTACTTTCCACCCGGTTCGAAGTGGTGTTCCATATTTTCAAGAAGTTGCTTGAAACTCATCGCTTAACCTTCCAGTTCAATCTTGGTCAGGCACTCACGCAAGATCGGGCCGTACTCTGTCTTGCCGGGGCAGACAAAGGTACAGAGCGCCAAATCTTCCTCATCCAGCTCCAGGCAGCCCAGTGCTTGCGCACCGTCGGTATCGCCGGAGACCATGTCCCGCAGCAGCAGGGTTGGCAGGATGTCGAGTGGCATCACCCGCTCATAGTTGCCGATAGGCACCATGGAACGGTCACTACCGTTGGTAGTGGTGGTGAAGTTGATCAGCTTGCCCTTCATCAGATGAGAGAGGGTGGTACGGGTGATAGAGAACTTGTTGGCGCTGGGGTTGATCCAGCCCAGGAACTCTTTCTCGCGACCTTCACCCAGCACGCAAACCTGATTGTGGTAGCGGCCCAGGTAGTCGTGAACACCTTCGGCTTTGGCACCACTCAGGATAGAACCGGAGATGATACGGTTTTCGTCGGCACGCAGCTCATTATTGGTGAGCTGGCTGATGCAGGCGCCCAGACGGGTACGCAGCAGACGCGGCTTGAGCACGTTCGGGCCAGCCAGTGCGATCACCTTGTCAGTGAAGATCTGACCGGTGGTGAATAGCTTGCCGAATGCAATCACATCCTGATAGTTGATGTGCCACTGCACCTTGGTGCTGCTGACCGGATCCAGGAAGTGGATATGGGTACCCGGAAGACCGGCAGGGTGCGGACCAACGAAGATCTCTTCCTTGACCTGAGCCAGCGGAGAGTGGGGCAGACTGCCTTCGCCTTTACAGACGTAGACGGCGCCGTCGGTCAGGCGGGTCAATACGGCCAGACCATCGAGGAAGGCCTGCGGCTGTTCCTTGATAATCAGCTCGGCATCGGCTGCCAGCGGGTTGGTGTCCATTGCAGTCACAAAGATGGCGCGCGGGGCAGACGCTACCGCGGGGACTTTGCTGAACGGACGGGTACGCAACGCAGTCCACTGACCTGATGCGACCAGGATCTCTTGCACCTTGCTGCGCTCGAGCTTGGCCAGCTCGGCAGAGGCAAAATGCTCAAACGTCACCTGTTCATCGGAACCGTCGAGGTCGATGACCACAGACTGGAGAACACGTTTGGCACCACGGTTGATCTCTGAAACCACACCGGTGGCAGGAGCTGTGAATTTAACGCCCGGATTCTTCTTGTCTTCAAAAAGATCCTGACCTTTGATGACGCGATCACCTACTTTGACGAACATAGTAGGTCGCATCCCCACAAACTCCTCGCCCAGTGTCGCAACACGGGTGATGGCGGGGCCATCGTAGATTACTTGCTCTGGCGCACCCAGCACGGGGATGTCCAGTCCTCTTTTGATTGTAATCATACTTACTTGCACTACCGTTACGGGAGAGGTTGGTTAGCGCCGAGAAATACATCACGACGGGTGGTTGAATGAGTCGATGTTGTGGTTGCACCAGGTGGGCAGGCTCAACAATTATTCAACATGCAGGCTCACTCAAAAGCGCTTGAGTTTACCACTTAAGGTGCATTTTCTGCCATGCCAAATGGGCAAAATCCCCGTGCCATCACAAAATTAACCTGCAATGAATAAGCCCCTGACACCTTGTAAGTAGTGGTTTTAAAGGTTTTTTTATTTCGATACCTCGATGGGGGTATTTGCCGTTGTCTCCACTATCAGCAAAAAGCCTTGATGCCGAAATATACCTCCTTGGATGTAGCCTTTTCGGGGCCAATGGGGGAAATATGTTTAATTTTTGTTGGCAGGTTCTCGAGGGGAATCCTGTGGTACAACCGGTTTCAGGAGAGTGACGGTTTGCCAACGCAGCTCGGGGTGCGCGGGGCGTGGCCTTTTTCCTGCCACTCGGTCTCGGTGTAGGTATGCAACGCCAGTGCATGAACGGCACCGGCCAGCTCATCGGCCAGCACCGCATTGACCTGACGATGACGGGCCAGCAGCCGCTGCCCTGCAAATTGCTCGCTGACGATCACCACCTTGAAGTGGCTCTCAGATCCCGGTTCCACTCGGTGCATGTGGCTCTCGTTGATCACCTCCAGCACGGTGGGGGAGAGGGCGGCGCTCAGTTTGGCTTCAATCAGTTGTTGGATGGTCATCGGATCGGCTTCCAGAGTGAATGTCGGGCCATTCTATCGGCAGTCGCGGGATGGAATAAGCCCCCGTAAGAGGGAAATCACCTGTCAGTTGCCCCCTTGATGCGCATCGAACTGGTGAAATTCCTGCTCCTCGCTAGAATAGCGCCACTTTGCGTCGCCCCTGGCGCCTGTATACACGAATCAAGCCGAGGTTGGACTCTTCCTATGCAAACCCTTCTCGACACTCCCCATTGCCAGCTCACGCTCTACCGCTATCCGCGCCAGAGTCAGGAGACCCTGCAAGCCTGGGATGCGGCTGACGAATATCTGATCAATACCCTGGCGGAGTCTCCCCTCGAGCAGGCGGGCCCCGTCATCATCATGAATGATGGCTTTGGCGCGCTGGCCGCCTATCTGCATCCGCACTCCCCCTGCTGCGTCACCGACTCCTACATCAGTGAGCGGGCGACCCTGGCCAATCTGGCCGAAAACGGACTGGATGCAGGCGGGGTTCGCTTGCAGGATGCGCTGGCGCCGCTGCCCGATGCCCCTGCGCTGGTAGTGATCAAGGTCTCCAAATATCAGGCACTGCTGGAGCAGCAACTGCTGGCGCTGCGGGAGGTGGTGACACCGGCAACCCGCGTTATCGCTGCCGGCAAGGCGAAGGATATTCATACCTCAACCCTCAAGTTATTCGAGAAGTATCTGGGGCCTACCCGTACCTCGCTGGCCTGGAAAAAGGCGCGCCTCATTCACTGCGAGCCGCAGGCAGAACGTCCCGCGCTGGCCAACCCCTTCCCGACTGTCTGGCCGCTGGAGGGGAGTGGCATGCTCATCCACAACCATGCCAACGTCTTCTCGCGCACCAGTCTCGATATCGGTGCCCGCTTTATGCTGGACAACCTGCCCATCCACAGTGCCCGCAAGGTGATCGATCTGGGCTGTGGCAACGGGGTGCTGGGTCTGTCGCTGCTCGCCAAAGACAGCGAGGTGGAGGTGACCTTTATCGATGAATCCTATATGGCGGTCGCCTCGGCACAGCTCAACGTCGAGCACAATCTGCCTGATGCACTGCCGCGTGCCCGCTTTATGGTCAATAACTGTCTCGACGGGGTGGCGGTCGGCTCGGCGGATCGGATCCTCTGCAACCCTCCTTTCCATCAGCTGCAGGCGATCACCGATCATATCGCCTGGCAGATGTTCAGTGATGCGCACCGGGTGTTGCCTCAGGGGGGGGAACTCTGGATAGTAGGCAACCGTCATCTGGACTATCACAACAAACTCAAGCGCTTGTTTGCCAACGCACAAGTCGTTGCGTCGAACAGCAAATTCGTTATTTTGAAAGCCATCAAACGCTAAAGCCAAAGGAAACCATGATGAAAAAGTCACTCTTGCTGCTGGCCGCCCTGATGCTGGGCGGGTGTGCCACTCATTGGCCGGAGACGGCGCTGCTCAATCCGCAGGTGATCCCCGCCAACCAGCAATACTACTCTGGCAATCGCATCACCATGGAAGGGGTAGACAAGCGTGAGGCTGCCTACGTCTTCTCCATCAAACATAAAGAGAAAGCCCCCGTGCTGGTCAACAGTGAGCGTCCGCTCAACCTGCTGATGGCCGAGCGGCTGGCCGAAGGGCTGCGCAGCCAGGGTCTGGAAGTGGGCAACAGTGGCACCACCAACCTGACGCTGGTGATCTCCAACGCCGCAGTCAATGTGGAAGAGAAGACCTTTACCTATGTCACCAAGTCCCGCGTCAGCCTGCAGGTGATCGCCGATTTCCAGGGCAACCGTCTGACCAAGCAGTTCAACATGTCCTCCAGCAAGGAGAGCCCGAGCGAGCCAAGCATGGCCGACCTGGAGTCTACACTGAACCTGCAACTGGGTAGCGTGCTGCAGCAGATCATGGCCGATGATGCGCTGCGCGGTTACCTGAAAGGTCAACCGAACGGTGCAGGGGTCTGATGATGAAAAAACTCTGGTTGCTGGCCATGCTGATCGCCCCGCTGGCGTTCGCGGGCCCGAAAGTCAGAATGGAGACCAACCACGGCAATATCGTGGTGGAGCTGGCGTCCAAGCAGGCGCCCCAGACGGTGAAGAACTTCCTGCGTTACGTGGCTGATGGCAGCTATGACGGCAGTATCTTCCACCGGGTGATCCAGGATTTCGTGGTGCAGGGTGGGGGCTACAACCAGCAGTTCCAGCAGCTGCCGACTTATGAACCTGTGGTCAACGAGTCGCGTGGCGGTCTGCCCAACAAGCGTGGCTCCATCGCCATGGCTCGCACCCAGGCGGTTGACAGCGCTACTCGCCAGTTCTACTTCAATCTGGTCGACAACAATAACCTCAACGCCGGTGGCTCTGCGGGTTATACCGTGTTCGGTCAGGTGGTGCAGGGGATGGAGGTGCTGAACAAGCTGGCTCAGGTACAGACCGGTTACAGCCCCATTCTGCGCGCCAACGATGTGCCGACCAGTCCCATCATTCTGAAGAAGGTGGTCTTGTTGGCAGAAACTCCGGCAGACAAGAAAGTCGACAAGAAAGCGGGCAAGTAATCCTCACCGGACGCGGTTCGTCACCTCGCCCTCGTCAGGCCACAATACAAGGCTCATCCCCTTCGGGATGGGCCTTTTCTCTATCCGGCCTCTTTTGCCTATCTCTTTGCTCGCCTTGGCTATCTGCCATCAACCTGCCAAAATGACGCACTTTTCCAAAGTCGTCAGGTAGTTGAACATGATCCGCAAACCAAGCTGGAGAGAGTCCCTCGCCGTCTATCTCGAATTTCGGGTGTTTATTCTCTTTGCCATGGGTTTTTCATCGGGTCTGCCGCTGCTGCTGGTGTTCGGTACCCTCTCATTCTGGTTGCGCGAGGCCGATGTCAGCCTGACCGATATCGGCTATATGAGCTGGGTGGCGCTCGCCTATGGATTTAAATGGCTGTGGTCGCCGCTGGTAGATCGCATGCCGCTGCCGTTGCTCTCCACGCTGCTGGGGCGTCGCCGCAGCTGGATGTTCTTCTCCCAGCTGCTGATTGCCGCCGCGCTGGTAGGCATGGCGTTCTGCGATCCCAAGACCGAGCTGGCCCAGCTGGCGATGTTTGCCCTGCTGGTGGCCTTTGCCTCGGCGACTCAGGATATCGTCATCGACGCCTATCGCATCGAATCCGCCCCCGAGCGGCTACAGGCGGCGATGGCTGCTTCTTACATGACCGGCTACCGACTGGCGATGATCATGGCGGGCGCCGGTGCGCTGGCGCTGGCGGCGTGGTTTGGCAGCAACAGCGGCTATGACTATCGTGGCTGGCAGATTACCTATCTGGTGATGGCGGGTCTGATGTCACTCGGGGTTATCACCACGCTGTTTTGCCACGAGCCGGATATCGATCTGGCCGAGCAGGGCAAACAACAGGCCGAACGCAAGGCGCAGCTCCTGGAAAAAGGGTGGCCTGCGCTGTTGGCTAGTGCGGGGGCTTGGGGCTATGAGGCAGTCTGGTGTCCGTTCGCCGACTTCTTTCGTCGCTATGGCAGCTCGGCGCTGCTGATCCTGGCTCTGATCGCCTGTTATCGGGTTGCCGATGTGGTGATGGGGGTGATGTCCAACAGCTTCTATGTGGATATGCAGTTCAGCAAGACCGAGGTTGCCACTATTACCAAGGTGTTTGGCGTCATCATGACGCTAGTGGGGGCTGCGCTGGGGGGCGTGCTGGTGATGCGCTTTGGCACGCTGCGCATTCTGTTTTTGGGGGCGCTGCTCACTGCCAGCACCAACCTGCTGTTTGCCCTGCTCAATCAGGTTGGCCACAACCTGGAACTGCTGACCCTGATCATCTCGCTGGATAACCTCAGCGCCGGTATCGCGACTGCGGCCTTCGTGACCTATCTCTCCAGCCTGACCAATGTGGCATTTTCGGCCACTCAGTACGCCCTGTTCAGCTCGGTAATGTTGCTGCTACCCAAGTTGCTGGCCGGTTTTTCCGGACAGGTTGTGGAGCAGATTGGCTACAGTGCCTTCTTTGTCGGAACCAGTTTACTGGGCTTGCCCGTGTTGTTGTTGATTGTGCTTGTCGCCAGAAAAGGGAGTGAGTTGCTCTCAACGGCTGACAAATAGCAAGCGTTTGCGTAGAATCGGGGGTGATTAGATTCACACTTCCGGATAAAGTTCCCGAGAAGTTGTTTCACCCCCAATTTTATTTGATTAGAATCCCTCTCGCTCCTTGTGGGCAGGCTACGGAAAACCTCAACTAACACACAAGAGACCAATAAAATGGCCAAATTTACCAAGACTCTGATCGCTGCCGGTCTGCTGGCTGCTGCCGCTACCCCGGCCTTCGCTGCTGACTACAGCGGTGATATCCACAAGAATGACTACAAGTGGATGCAGTTCAATATCATGCACACCATCGATCAGAAGCCCCATGGTCCGGATGGTTACAACGATACTTATTTCGAGATGGAGTTTGGTGGTCGTTCAGGCATTTTTGACCTGTATGGTTACGTCGATTACTTCGATATTTTTGACTCCAAGCACAGCGACAAGCACAAGCAAGAAAACCTCTTCATGAAGTTTGCTCCGCGTGTATCTCTGGATGCATTGACTGGCCAAGACCTCTCTTTTGGCCCAGTGCAAGAAGTTTACGTTGCCACACTGTTTAACATCGGTGGTATGCAAGGCCTGAATGATGCATTTGTAGGTCTGGGTGCAGACGTTATGGTGCCGTGGTTTGGCAAAGTTGGTATGAACCTGTACAAGCGCCATGCTAATGAAACCTTCGATTTCAATCCTGAAGCAAAAGGTTGGAATGGTCAGCAGTTCTCCATGAACTGGTTCAAACCTTTCTATACCTTCTCCAATGGCAGCTTTGTTTCTTATCAAGGTTATCTGGATTACACCTGGGGCATGAAAGCTCCTGCTCATTCCGATGGCTTGGGCACCTTCCACGGTATCTACTGGCATTCCGACCGTTATGCAGTTGGCTACGGTCTGAAGTACTTCAACGAAATCTACGGTATCGACAACTCTGACGCGCTCAAGTCTACCGGTTTCGGCCACTACTTCTCTGTTACCTACAAGTTCTAATAAAACTTGGGGTACAAAAAACCGGAGCATCTGCTCCGGTTTTTTTATGGCCGCGATTTAGATAGCGTGGCGCGAGTTATCAAGTGCGCCACGGCTGAGTGGATAAATCAGTCGCGGAAGTTCTGGAACTGCATCGGTTGACCCAGTTCGGCGCCACGGACCAGTGCCATGGTCTCTTGCAGATCGTCACGCTTCTTGCCGGTGACACGTACTTCATCACCCTGGATGGCGACCTGTACCTTGATCTTGGAGTCCTTGATCAGCTTGACCAGCTTCTTGGCGATCTCTTTCTCGATCCCCTGCTTGAATTTGACGGTCAGGTGGAAACGCTTGCCGGAGTGAACGGAGTCACCCACTTCCATGGAGCTGTTTTCGATGTTGCGCTTGAGCAGGGCGCCGCGCAGGATTTCGACCATCTGCTTGAGCTGGAAATCGGCATCGGCTTCCAGTTTTACCTCTTCCTTGTTCAACTCGAAGCTGGCTTCTACCCCACGAAAATCGAAACGGGTGGCCAGTTCACGATTGGCGTTGTCGACAGCGTTCAACACCTCGTTCATTTTGACTTCAGAGACAATATCGAATGACGGCATAGCCGGAGCTCCTCATGTTGCGTTATCGGGGGGCAAATCTACCAGAAAACGGGCAAATTTGCTGATTTTGATGGGGTTGCTCTGCTAGAATCCCCTGCGCACAGGACGGGTGGACCCGTTAGTGTCCACCAGCGACATCTTCACTTATCCCCGGTAACAGGTTGAGAGGATTGCAACCCTTACCCTGACAGAGTCACACCATGCCAAGCGGATTAAAAAATTCCCGACAGCCCGTTATTCCACCCGTTACTCCGAAGTGGTCACTGTTGGGTTGTGGCGCCCTCGGCGGCGTTTTTGCCTCCCTGCTGACCCAGAGTGGTCAATCCACCCGTGTCTTGTTGCGCGAACATCATAAGTCCACGCTCCATCCGGGGATCGATTTCACCTCGCTGGAGGGGCATGTTCAGTTGCTCAATATCGAGCGCGGATTTGTCAGCAAACCCGGCAAGATCCAGCGTCTGCTGGTGATGACCAAGGCCAGTCAGGTGATTGCCGCACTGACGCCGCTGGTGGGTAAGCTGGATGCCGGCGTGCCGATCGTGCTGCTGCACAACGGGATGGGCATTGCCGAGCAGGTGGTCGAGATGTTCCCGCACAATCCGGTGATTGCCGGTGTAACCAGCCATGGTGCCATGCAGTGCGGCCATTTTGTCTTCCGTCATACTGGCAAGGGTGAAACCTGGCTTGGCCCGATCAACGATGCCGCCAAGGCCCATGCCGCGCTCGCGGACGAGCTGGCGCTGGCACTGGGTCAGGCTGGTTGGGATGAACAGGTATTGACGCGCCAGTGGCAAAAGCTGGCCATCAACTGTGCCATCAATCCCCTGACGGCCCTCTACAAGCTGAAAAATGGCGAGCTGGCGGGCCCCCGTTTTGCCGATGCCCTGCAGCAGATCTGCGTGGAGGTGGCGGATGTGATGTGCGCCGAAGGAGTTGCGACCACAGCAGAGGAGTTGCAGCGTCGGGTGATGACAGTGGTGGAACTGACCGCTGACAATTACTCCTCCATGCATCAGGATATGGAGCTGGGACGCGAGACCGAGATTGAGGCCATCACCGGCTTCCTGTTGGCCAAGGCTGCCCGGCATGGCATTGCCGTACCGGTCAATCAGGGTCTCTATCAGGCGATCAAAGAGAAGAGCCAGGCCGTCTGATCTTTTACATGGCAGAGCAAGCTGCAAGGAGGCGAACGTGAGTGTACTGGTGCTGGTGGCTCCCGGGTCGGAAGAGATAGAGACGGTTGCGATTGTCGATACCTTGGTGCGCGCCAGCATCGAGGTGGTGCTGGCCTCTTGCTGCCCTGCCGGGTCTCGGCAGGTGAAGGCATCGCGCGGGGTGCAGCTGGTGGCCGATTGTCATATCGACGAGCTAACCCGTCGGGACTTTGAAGCCATCGTGGTACCCGGTGGGCTGCCCGGCAGCGAAGTGATCCGCGATACCCCGCTGGCCATCGATCTGCTCAAAGAGCAGGCCGCTCTTGGTCGCTGGCGCGCTGCCATCTGCGCCGCCCCTGTGGTGGTGTTGCAACATCACGCTCTGCTGGGTGATGCCATCGTCACCTGTCATCCCGGCTTTCAGTCCCGACTACCGACATTGCAGCTGTCACATGAGCGGGTCGTCAGAGATGAGGCTCATCGCCTGATTACCAGTCAGGGGCCGGGCAGCGCCATCGAGTTTGCGCTTGAACTGGTCCGGGTGCTGAGTGGGGATGAAGTGGCGGCCACTGTCGCTGGCCCTATGGTGCTGTCTTGAGCGCACTCTGCTGCAGAATCAAGCTGGTCATGTTTTGAAAAATGGGCCCCGGTCATCTTGATCGGGGCCCGTTTGTTATCTGCTGTTGTCGGTCACGCCATCTTGTCCGGCTCAGTAGTCGTACTGCGAGCACTGTTTTTTGTTGTACTCAGTTTTCCAGCGTGCCAATTCTTGCTCTGTGCCGAGCTTGTCCCCTTTCTTGATAGCCTGTTCCAGTATCTCAATCCGGTCGTACAGCCAGCGGCACTCTGCCGTCGGGTTGTTCTTGCCGATGCCGGTCAACGGCAGCAAACAGAGTCCCAGCCAAAGATATTTCATCCCGAACGCTCCTTGTCATTGTGGTTGTAAAGGTCTCCTTGGAGTCTACTATTTTAGCCGCAACGAGAGAGATAGAGCTGCGGTTATCCTTGGGGTAAGATGATGCCATGTCTGTTTATTTATACAGTGGTATGCGCAAGATCATCCATATCGACATGGACTGCTTTTTTGCCGCGGTGGAGATGCGGGACAATCCGGCGTTGCGGGAGGTGCCACTCGCCATCGGTGGGTCCTCCGAGCGGCGCGGCGTCATCTCGACCTGCAACTATGTGGCGCGCCGGTTCGGTGTGCGCTCCGCCATGCCGAGCGCACTGGCGAAAAAACTCTGCCCGCCGCTGGTACTGATCCCGGGGCGAATGGCGGTGTACAAGGATATCTCCCGTCAGCTCAGGGCCATTTTCCTGCGCTATACCGATCAGGTTGAACCGCTGTCACTGGACGAGGCTTACCTCGATGTGACCCACAGTCGTTGCTGTGGCGGCAGCGCCACCCTGATGGCACAAGAGATCCGGCAAGCCATCGTCACCGAACTGGGGTTGACCGCCTCGGCCGGAGTGGCCCCCAACAAGTTTCTCGCCAAGCTCGCCTCGGAGCAGCGCAAACCCGATGGTCTGTTTGTCATTCGTCCCGATGAAGTGGCCGAATTTGTCTGCCAGTTGCCCCTCGGCAAACTGCCCGGGGTGGGGCGCAAGACTGCCGAGCGGCTGGAGGCTCAGGGGCTTTACACCTGTGAGGATGCGCGGGCCTTGTCGGCACAAGAGCTGTGCAGCCGTTTTGGCAAGCTGGGAGAGATGTTGACGACCCGGATCTGGGGGCTGGATGAACAGCCGGTGCAGGCGCACCGGATCCGCAAAACCATCGGGGTGGAGACCACCCTGGCGAGCGATGTTTGTGACGAAGCCGCCTGCCTGACGGTATTGCAGCAACTGCTGCCGGAGCTTGAGCGGCGATTTCAGCTGGCGTGCCCTGCCGAGCAGGTGATGGGGCAGGGGATTAAACTCAAGTTTGCCGACTTCCACCAGACCACAGTCTATCGCAGTCAGGGGGGCTATCAGCCAGCCTTGTTCGTTCCCCTGCTCAAAGAGGGGCTACAGCGGGCGCAAGGTCGTTCGGTTCGCCTGCTGGGCTTGGTGGTGGGTTTGCCAAAAGAGGGTGAAGTTAATCAACTCTCGCTGGATTTGCTGTGAGAGAGTTAAGTTTTTGTTTATAAAGTCGATAATCTATCCATATCTGTATGACGTAGGAATATTGGCATGAGCGCTCTTTCTGTCCAGGGTCGGATTACCCTGATCGCCGGTTGCTGTCTGTTGGTGACAGCCGCCGCTCTGGTTGCCTCTTCGATTTACAACGCGAACAAGATGCAACAGCAGGTGCGGCAAGCCACCATGCACGAGGCGCAGCAGTCTGCCGAGAACTGGATGAAGGCGATGGGCTCGGAGCAGGCGGCCAAGGTGACCAGCTATCTCGATGAGGCCTATTTCCGCGCCAGTTTGCTGGCGGAGAGTGTGTTGTTCCAGCGCAAGAATGCGGCCGAGAACTTTGTCCATTCGGAGGCGCTGCGCAGCGCCGTCAATCAGCAACTGCATGATGCCGTTGCCTCATCGACCAATCTGCTTGGTGTCTATGCGGTGTTCGAGCCTGACCAGCTTGATGGGGAAGACAGCAACTATCAGGGCTCCACGGCACTGGGTTCCAACGACAAGGGGCGTTTTTCCAGTTACTGGGCCTATGACAACGGCAAGATAGAGCCGGAAGTGCAGAATGAGGATGTACTGGCCGATGAGAGCCCGACCGAGGCTGGTGGAATCGAAAACGAGTGGTATCGCTGCAGTATTCGCACCCGTTCCCTCTGCCTGCTGGAGCCCTATCTGGACGATGTGGGCGATAAACAGATATTGATGACCTCGGTGACGGTCCCGCTACTGGAGCAGGAGACTTTGCTGGGGATGGTCGGGGTCGATATCTCGCTGGCCACTTTGCAGAGTCTGGTCAGTACCATGGACAAGGAGCTCTATGACGGCAAGGGCAGAATCTTGCTGGTCAGTCACGAGGGGCGCGTGGCGGGAGCCGATGAGTTCGATGTGACCATGGGGCGTGGGCTGGATCAGAAGTATCAGGGGCTGGCCAGCGAGCTGAAAGGCTGGCTCAGTCAGGGGCAGGAGCTGACTCGCTGGAGCAGCGATGGCACCTTGTTGCAGACCTTTGTCCCGGTATCCATGCGTGGCACCGACCGTAAATGGGGCATCTACATTGAATTGCCACGGGCAGTAGTACTGGCATCGGCTCAGCAACTGCAAGATGAGCTGGCCAGTGAGGCCAATCGCAGCGTGGTCTCGCAGTTGTCGATTGGAGTGCTGATCTCGCTGGTGGCCCTGAGCTTTATCTGGTTGATGGCGCGCCAGATTGTGGCGCCCATCCGCGCTGTAGTTGCCCGTCTCAAGGATATCGCCAGCGGCGAGGGGGATTTGACCCAGCGCATCGAGATCCAGCGGCAAGACGAGATCGGCGAGCTGGCCAAGTGGTTCAACAGCTTCCTCAACAAGTTGCAATCCACCATCAGTCAGGTGATTGATACCGTCTCCGGTACGCGCAACAGTGCCGAGCGAGCCGCGCAAGTGGCCGAGCGCACCAGCAGTGGCATGCAGGCCCAGTATCAGGAGATCGATCTGGTGGCGACGGCATTTGAAGAGCTGAGCGCCACGGCGTTGCAGGTCTCCGGTAATGCCGGCTCGGCGGTGGCGGCTGCCAACACCACTGATGCTGCGGCGCAAGAGGGCAAATATGTCGTTGCCGACACCCAGGAGGCGATGCGCAAGCTGATGACCATCATCAACGATGCCCAGCCGGTGGTGGAACGGCTCTCCGCCAACAGCGACAACATCAATGACATCCTCATCGTGATCCAGGGGATTGCCGAGCAGACCAACTTGCTGGCGCTGAATGCAGCTATTGAAGCGGCGCGGGCCGGTGAGCAGGGCCGTGGCTTTGCCGTGGTGGCCGATGAGGTGCGCAATCTGGCGGGTCGCACCCAGAATGCCATCGTCGAGATCCAGACCCTGATCAGCCAACTGCAATCCGGTACCGGCGCCGTGGTCAAGGCGATCCGCGATGGTCATGGTCAGGCTGACGAGACCCTCGCCAAGGTGGATCTCTCGGTGCAGGTGCTGGAGCAGATTATCCAGTCGGTCTCCACCATCCATCAGATGAACGAGCAGATTGCCCGGGCGGCGCAGGAGCAGAGCCGGGTGGCGGACGAGATCAACCGCAACGTCAGCAACATTCGCGATGTGAGCCACACCATTCGGGCCGAGGCGGCGACCTCCGCCGAAAATGGTCGCGAGCTCTCTGCGCTGGCGGACAAGCAGCAGCAGCTGGTGGGGCAGTTCAAGGTATAGAAGGGATGAAAAAAGGCGCCATCCAGCTGGAGGCGCCAAACACATTCAGATGACAGACTGGGTCAAACCGGTGAGATTTGAGCCCCTCTTCCCGCAGAGGAAGAAACACAACACCACAATCGCAGTCGAAAGACTCACTAAAAACACATGTAAACCAACACGTAGTAGAAAATGTGAGCCATATGACGACTGATTGCTGGGCGAATTATGTTTATTCACTGGTCGACCCGCAACCGACAAATTATAATGCGCCCCATTAGAAAAACTCATCGTCGGCTGGTGTCATGTCTCGTCGTTTACCCCCGCTCAATGCCCTCAAGGCCTTTGAAGCAGCGGCTCGTCACTTAAGCTTTACCCGCGCAGCAGAAGAGTTGTTTGTGACTCAGGCTGCCATCAGTCACCAGATCAAGGCGCTGGAGGAGTATCTTGGCATCAAGTTGTTCCGCCGCAAAAATCGCTCCTTGTTGCTGACCGAAGAGGGGCAGGGTTATTTCCTGGATATCAAGGACATCTTTGCCTCTATCTCAGAGGCGACCGACAAGCTGCTGGCCCGCAGTGCCAAGGGGGCGTTGACTGTCAGTTTGCAGCCGAGTTTCGCCATCCAGTGGCTGGTGCCGCGGTTGGTCAAGTTCAGCGAGCGCCACCCCGATATCGACGTGCGGATCAAGGCGGTTGATCTCGACGAAGGGTCGCTCACCGACGATGTGGATGTGGCCATCTACTACGGCCGCGGCAACTGGCCGGGTCTGCGCTCGGACAAGCTGCATACCGAATACCTGATCCCGGTCTGTTCCCCCTTGCTGCTGACCGGGCCCAAACCGCTGCGTACGCCGCAAGATTTGACTCTTCATACCCTGCTGCACGATACCTCCCGCCGCGACTGGAAGGCCTGGTTCCGCCAGCTCGATATCGATGCACCCAACGTCAATCAGGGGCCCATCTTCAGCCACTCCACCATGGTGATCCAGGCGGCGATCCACGGCCAGGGGGTGGCGCTTGGCCATAGCGTGCTGGCACAACCCGAGATTGAGGCCGGCCGCCTTATCTGCCCGTTCGAGCAGGTGCTGGTGAGCAAGAATGCTTTCTATCTGGTGTGCCAGGAGCAACAGTCGGATCAGGGCAAGATCGTGGCCTTCCGCGACTGGATGCTGGAGCTGGTGGAGCAGGAAGAGGCGCGTCGCAGGGCAAGGCTCGCCGATGCCTGATGTGATCCGCGAGGGGGCAATTGATGCCCCCGTTCGCATTTTGCTGGCCCACGGGGCAGGCGCGGGGATGGATCATGTCTTTCTTGCCGAGTTGTCACGCCTGCTGGCTGGCCCCGACATCGAAGTGGTGCGCTTCAACTTTCCCTACATGACCAAGCGAGCACAGGATGGCAAGCGCCGCCCGCCGGACAGGGCGCCTGTACTGCTCGCCCATTGGCGCGACATGATCCGCGAGTTTGCCCATCCACGGCTGTTTCTGGCGGGCAAGTCGATGGGCGGGCGGATGGCGGCGGAACTGTATAGCGACGGCGAGGGTGAGATGAATGCTGCAGGATTGCTCATTCTCGGGTATCCTTTCCACCCTCCGGCCAAGCCCGACAGCTGGCGAGGCGAGGTACTCAAGCATATTGCAGTGCCAACCCTGCTGTTGCAGGGGGAGCGCGATACCTTCGGTAGTCGCGCTGAACTGGCCGATTTCCCCTTCTCACCCGCCGTATCGGTCCATTGGTTGACCGATGGTGATCATGGTTTCAAACCGCGTAAAGCCAGTGGCGTGAGTGAGCAGGATAATATGCAGCATGCAGCGGCGGCCATCAGCCATTTTGTGGCCCGGCATGGATAGCACGAGAGGGTTGGTTTTATTGCCAGCCGTGATGAGAGAGGGATTGTGAGGATGCAGATCCATCGACATTGGCTGATACTGGCCGGTCTCTTCGGGTTGACGGCCACCATGCTGGGGGCTTATGGCGCCCATGGATTGGCGGCGACCGGCATTACACCCGAGCGTCTGGCGGCATTCAATACCGCCGTGCAATATCAGTTTTTTCACGCATTGGCCCTGCTGGTTCTGGGCTGGTGTGGTGTGCGCAGCAGGGTGATCCAGCTGGCTGGCACCGCTTTTGTGCTGGGGATCATCGGATTCTCCGGCAGTATTTACGCCATGGTGCTGCTTGGCAGCAAGGGGCTGGGGTTGATTACTCCGGCCGGTGGCCTCTGTTTTATGTTGGGATGGGCGGCCCTGATCTGGGCTGGCTGTCGTCTTGGAGGAAAAAATGAATAATCTGCTGCTTTATTGCCGCCCCGGTTTTGAGAAAGAGGCGGCTGCAGAGATCACCGAGCGTGCCGGTAACATGCAGTGCTACGGTTTCGCCCGGGTCAAGGACGACAGCGGTTATGTGATCTTCGAACTGTATGACGAGGAGCAGGCGGACCTGCTGGCTCGCAAGCTGCCATTCCGGGAGCTCATCTTCATCCGCCAGATGCTGGTGGTCACCCATGAGCTGAAGGAGCTGGATGTCGCGGACAGGATCTCCCCCATCCTTGAGGCGGTGAGTGACTACACCATTTGCGGTGATCTGCGTGTCGAAACCGCGGATACCAACGAAGCGAAAGAGCTGTCGGCCTTCTGCCGCAAGTTCACCGTGCCGCTGCGTCAGGCGCTGCGCAGCAACGAGATCCTGACCAAGAAGGAGACGCCAAACCGTCCGGTGTTCCACGCCTTCTTCATGGCCAATGATCATGTCTTGCTGGGCTACTCCTATTCGTTCAACAACTCCGGATTCCACATGGGGATCCCGCGCCTGCGCTTCCCGGCCGATGCGCCGAGCCGCTCCAGCCTCAAGCTGGAGGAGGCGTTTTACGTGTTCGTGCCGCGGGAAGAGTGGGATGTGCGTCTCTGCTCAGGCATGAAGGCGGTGGATCTGGGCGCCTGCCCGGGTGGCTGGACCTATCAGCTGGTGCGTCGTGGCATGATGGTGACAGCGGTCGACAACGGCATGATGGCCCAATCCCTGATGGATACCGGTCAGGTCAAGCATATCCGGGATGACGGTTTCGTCTGGCGTCCGAGCAAGAAGAACACCTACTGGCTGGTGTGCGACATGGTCGATAAACCGGCGCGGGTCGTTCACATGATTGCGGACTGGTTCCGTGAGGGCGACTGCCAGGAGGCGATGTTCAACCTCAAGCTGCCGATGAAGAAGCGTTATGCCGAATCGGTACACAATATCGAAGTGCTGCGCGAGATGCTCAAGGAGATCGACAACGCGTTCGTGATCCAGGCCAAGCAGCTCTATCACGATCGAGAAGAGATCACCGTGCATGTTTACAACAAGTACTGGGTCTCCAAACTCGAGCCCAAGGCGTGATGTAGCCGTTCAGCCCGTACGATAAATACCAAGGCCGACAGGGAAACCTGTCGGCCTTTTGCTATTCGGCTGCCGGAAAATATCAGAAACGGTAATCGAGGCGCAGGGAAGATTCGTCGTCGGTCACCTTGATCTCTATCTGCAGCGGGATGGTTTTGTCGACCGGATTGAATTGCATCTTTATCCCGTCTCCTCTCAGCCTGAGGGCGGTGTTCATTCCGCCAGCCTTAAACTTGACCTTGGGTCTGAAGCGTTCGACCGACAGACTGACGCTCTTTTCCGGGGTCAGATTAAGCTGCGGGTAGGAGGTGATCTTTTGATTACCAAAGTTGTCGGTGGAGACTTCAATACCAAACGACAGGGGTTTGGGTGCCTTGAGCAGGTCGTTGGTATTCAGGCTCGAGCGCCATACCTCGGTGGCAGTCCGTTTTTCCTGCTGTGGCAGTTTGGCGGTTTGGGTCTGTTGATCCTGCTCGAAAGCACTGGCAGTGCCACACACCAGCAGCAGACCCGACACCAGATAGCACCCGTATCCCTTCATGAAAAACACTCCCTGTTCTTCTTCTCTATTGAACATAGTTGCTGTTTGGGGAGTGGCAAAGGATTCGGAAACATAAAAAAGGGAGCCGAAGCTCCCTTTTAAAATCAATGAATTAACTCACAGGCGATCGATGATGGCCTGGGTGAATTCGCTGGTGGAAGCCGTGCCACCCAGATCGCGGGTGACCCGATCACCGGATTCGATGGTAGCTCGCACCGCCTCGCGGATCCGCTCTGCTTTATCCTGCATGCCGAGGTACTCCAGCATCTGAATGGAGGCGAGGATCACCGAGGTCGGGTTGGCAATGTTCTTGCCTGCGATGTCGGGGGCAGAGCCGTGGACCGCTTCGAAGATGGCCGCGCCATCGCCGATGTTGGCGCCAGGTGCCATGCCAAGGCCGCCGACCAGACCGGCGCACAGGTCCGAGAGGATATCGCCGAACAGGTTGGTGGTGACCATGACATCGAAACGCTCCGGGTACATCACCAGATTCATGCAGGCGGCATCGACGATCATCTCTTCGCTCTGTATATCCGGATAGTGGCTGGCGATTTCACGTGCCACTTCGAGGAACAGGCCGGAGGTCGATTTGAGGATGTTCGCCTTGTGGATGATGGTGACCTTCTTGCGCCCTTCCTGACGAGCCAGCTCGAAGGCGAACTTGACGATGCGCTCGGCCCCTTCACGGGTGATGATGCTCATCGCCTCTGCACTCTTGTTGTCATCGCTGCGCTTCTGACCTGCACCCGAGTACATCCCTTCGGTGTTTTCACGCACCGTGATGATGTCGATGTTGTCGTAACGGCTTCTGGTGCCCTTGAAGGAGATGACCGGGCGCACGTTGGCGTAGAGGTTGAACTTCTTGCGCAGGGAGACGTTGATGGAGGTAAAACCGCCGCCGACCGGTGTGGTCAATGGCCCTTTCAGGCTCACCTTGTTCTTCTCAATCAGATCCAGGGTAGCCTGGGGCAGCAGCTCGCCATGCTTCTCGAGGGCAACCAGACCCGCATCAGCGTATTCGTACTCAAAGTCACAGCCCGCATGGGTCAGGATCTGGATGGCTGATTCAATGATGCTGGGGCCGATGCCGTCGCCGGGGATCACGGTAATTTTTCTTTTGGACATGTGAGGGTTCCACTTCCAGGGTATAGGGGAGGATGGGGCTGCTTTATAGCATTTACTCAGCAAACCAACCACATTCCTTTACATTCTACTCACTTTTATCAACAGCGAGGGTGAGTCTCGTCATGGTTCACGCCCTTGCCTGCATTTTTGTTCGGCACTTTAGTCTGGCTGGGGCGGGTAGCGGATGTCCCGCAGGTTGAATCCCAGCGGAATATCCCGCTGCAAGTGCACCAGCCGCTGGGCCAGCAGGGCCTCATCCTTATGTTGGCGCAGCTTGAGCAGTGGCTTGGCGGCGTCCTCTTGCTGACAGGCTTCGAGCATGGCTGCCAGATTGCCATATTGCTGCAACAGTTGGGTGGCGGTCTTGGGGCCGATCCCCGGAACCCCCTTGATATTGGAACCGCTGATACCGGTCAGGGCCCAGAAGTCGACCAGCTGAGCAGGGGCTACCCCATATTGCTGCTGGACGAAGGCCGCATCCAGCCAGCGCTTGTTGAAGTAGTCGCGCACCCGGATCTGCGGGCAGATCAGTTGGCAGAACCCCTTGTCGGTGGAGATGATGGTCGCCTGATGGCCATGGCTGGCGATGCCGCTGGCGAGGGTGGCGATGAGATCATCCGCTTCATCGGTCTCGGAGAGCAGGGCATCGACCCCGCACTCCCAAAAGGCATCCTGCAGGGTCGCCAGCCCTTCACGCAGTTCGGGGGGCATGGGAGTTCGCCCCTCCTTGTAGGCCGGATAGACCTCCTTGCGCCAGCTATGCACCTCGCCATCAAACACGGCAATGACATGGGTCGGCTCGCTATTGGCCAGCAGCTTGCGGCAGGTATTGATAAGGTTGGCGCGGGATGCAACCAGCGCCTGGGCAGGGGTCAGTGCCTGCTGGGCCTGTACCGCGTGCAGACGGCGAATGAGGTTGAGGGCATCGATGATGAGCAGGTGTGGCCGGATAGTTGACATGGGGCACTCTTGGCTGTCGGGACGCCCCATTGTAACAAACCGCTCGCCTTATGGGGGATTGATGGCGGTCGGGAAGGCATAGCACCAATAAAGAGGGGCGCCGATGCGCCCCTCTTTCGATGATCTATCTGTACCCTAGCGGACGATTTCGTAGCAGGGCACATACTGGCTGCCCGGCAGCTTCATCCGCTGCTGCTTGACGAAACTCTCCAGCAGCTTGTCCATCAGGTGCATCAGCTCCTTGTCGCCGTGCAGCTTGAAGGGGCCTTTCTTCTCGATGGCGCGAATGCCCCCTTCCTTGACGTTGCCAGCGACGATGCCGGAGAAGGCTCGACGCAGGTTGGCGGCCAGCAACTGGGGCGGCTGGTTGCGGTGAAGATCCAGACTGGCCATGCTGGCGTGATCCGGTTCGAAGGGGAGCTGGAACTCCGGCTCAATCTTGAGGGACCAGTTGAAGGAGTAGGCATCGCCGACCGATTTGCGGTATTCGCGGATTTTCGGCATCGCCTCTTTCATCACCCGGGCCACTTCCGGCGCATCGCCGACAATGATCCGGTAGAGCTTGGTCGCAGGTTCACCGAGGGTTGCCTTGATGAAGTCGTCGATGGCACGGAAGTAGTCGGCACTCTCTTTCGGGCCGGTCAGGATGATGGGCATCGGCTGCCGCTCGTTGGCCGGATGCATCATGATGCCGAGCAGATAGAGCAGCTCTTCGGCGGTGCCCACCCCGCCCGGGAAGATGATGATGCCGTGGCCCAGACGCACGAAGGCTTCAAGTCGCTTCTCGATATCCGGCAGGATCACCAGCTCGTTGACGATGGGGTTGGGCGGTTCTGCCGCAATGATGGAAGGCTCCGTGAGGCCGATGTAGCGCCCGTTGCGCACCCGCTGTTTGGCATGGCCGACGGCGGCCCCCTTCATCGGGCCCTCCATGGCGCCCGGACCGCAACCGGTACAGATGTTCAGCTCACGCAAGCCCAGTTCGCTGCCCACGGCGCGGGTGTACTGGTATTCGATCTCGTTGATGGAGTGGCCACCCCAGCAGACGATCAGGTTGGGGTCGGCGCCGGGCAGGATCACCTTGGCGTTGCGCAGAATGGCGAACACCACGTTGGAGATATGAGTGGAGTTGGTCAGATTGACCTGGCGGTTGGACTCGAGCTGATTGGAGACATAGAGAATGTCGCGCAGCACCGAGAAGAGGTGCTCCTGAATGCCGCGAATGATCTCGCCATCGACAAAGGCGTGCTCGGGGGCATTGAACAGTTCCAGCTTGACCCCGCGCTCGCGCCGGATCACATGAATATCGAATGATTTGAAGCGCTCCAGGATCTCCTTGGAGCTGTCGGTATGGCTACCGGAATTGAGCACTGCCAGCGAGCAGTTGCGAAACAGTTGATAGATATCGCTGGAGGCGGTCTGCTTGAGGCGATCCACCTCAAGCTGTGACAGCAAATCCATGCTGCCGACGGGATTGATGTGCGTAATCATAGGTTCCCCTTTACTCACTTGTTATCGTTGTGCTTTTCCCTGGGGAGAAAAGGGGACGCTATGTTGCATCCCCTGAGATCGATAGTAGTGGTAATAGAGGGGGGAGGGAAATAGGGCGACGACTGTTCGCTGTTTTTTTAGCCGCTTGTCAGGCCAGAGTCACTTGATCCCGACCGGTGTGCTTGGAGTGGTAGAGCGCCTTGTCCGCCCGCTCGAACACATCTGATGGGTTGTCCCCATCCTTGAACAGGGTTGCACCGATGGAGATGGTGATCTCCACCTTGGCATCGCGAAAACGGAACGGGATGCTCTTGATGGTCTGGCGCAGGGTCTCCAGCGGCTTCTGGAACTTGTCCGGGTTGATGTTGGGCAGCAACACCACGAACTCTTCCCCACCAAAACGGGCGATGAAGTCGGTGTCACGCAGCGCGCTCTGCAGCGCCTTGGCGACTACTTTCAGTGCCTTGTCACCCGCCATATGGCCGTAGTTGTCATTGATGTTCTTGAAGTGATCGATGTCGATGATCGCCATGCAGAGCGGAGTGCGGTAACGAAGCCAACGTTTGTACTCCTGCTCCAGCCGTTCATCGAGGGCGGCCCGGTTGTGCACCTGGGTCAGGCTGTCGAGGAACAGCTTGTGTTTTTGAATGGTCAGCCGCTTCTTGTACTCGGCGGTCTCCTCCTTCATCAAGCGCAGCTTGGACTCCATGGTGGAGAGGCGGGTGAGCAGGTGACGTTCCCGTGCTGCGGTACTTTCCCGTTCTTGCAGCAGCAGGTTGATGGCGCCCATA
The DNA here is from genome assembly GCF_040908375.1 of Aeromonas sp. R2-3. Taxonomy (NCBI): domain Bacteria; kingdom Pseudomonadati; phylum Pseudomonadota; class Gammaproteobacteria; order Aeromonadales; family Aeromonadaceae; genus Aeromonas; species Aeromonas sp. R2-3. Next base: position 54,148 of record NZ_JBFODP010000030.1, read on the forward strand.
TGGCCGGAGATGGCGCGCTTGAGCGCATCGATGGAGTTATGGCTGGCCAGAGAGTGATCGATCGCCTGCAACTCGTTGACCAGTGCTTCGCGGGTCTCTCGGGTTTCGTTTTGCAGTGCACGCCCTTCATCGAGGGATTCGGTAAAGCCGACATGTACTGCGGACAGACTCTCGTTGAGGGAGCTGAGGAAGGCGCGGGAGGCTTTGCGCTCCTCACGGGTGCCTTCGATGATGAGCTCGATCACCTGCAGGCAGGTTTCCGCCAGCAGGGCAGGGTTGATCCCGATCAGCAGTTGGCGGCGAATGTCGCTCAGGCTCTCGCCGATGGCGCCGGCAAAGTCGAGTTCGGTGATAAGCCGCTGCAACTCATCGGCGATGCGAGCGTGATCTTTTAGATCAAACGGGTCTACATCGGGCTGGCCATCGTTGCTGGCAGTATCGCTTGCTTGTTGAGTTGCACCTGAAGGTGCCAACAGGGGTTGGCTTGGCAGCAGCTGGATCTTGATCGCCTGCTGGTAGAACTCCAGCAGCTTGATCACCTTCTTCTGGTGATCGGCAATGCCGTAACCGGCAGGACTTGCCAGAAATTCCTTGAGGGACTTGCGGGTCTCTTCCGGGAAGCCCTTGATGGTTTTCAGCTGTTTGGAACCAAGATCGATGGCAGTTTGGGTCAGGGTGATCGACTCTTCCAGCGCATTGCTGTGCTGCTGCAGCAGTTTTTCAATGGCCAGCAGATCCTCGTCTAGCGCGGTAAATGCGGGATTGTTATCCAGTTTCTGCTTGAGCTTGGCGAAGCGATTGTCCAGCTCGCGGTCGAAGCCACGGCAGGAGAGCATCAACTTGTTGATAAACTGGATACCACGGGCACGCTCGGCATCGGAAAACGACAGTACGCCGTCGAGTTCCAGCTGTTTCTGCTGAAGGGATTCCCTGAGTCTTGCCAATTGTCCTGCTACGGCAGCGATGTCATTCATTATCAGGTCGCCCTGTTGTCATTATTGTTTTTGGTGTTGGATAGCAACAGTGGTCGAACTTGGTTTCGATCCTCGCCTGTTATCTACATTATTTCCTGGTGGTTATCGGCTGCCGGCTTCCTTGCAAGGCTGGGCCAATTAACCCATTGCTTTTCATGAGAAGAATTGACTTTTACCAGTCCCTTGTCAATTGCCATCAGGCCGCATTGCCACACATCTCCATTAAAAAATGCCGCTTGTTGGCAATCGATCGCCGCGAGCTCCAACCAGGCGTTTTGCTGGCATTTTTCACTGAGCTGAATGGCTCCCGACAGGGCGAGATAGCAGAGGTCAAACAGGCCATTGTGATCGAGCGCGGTCGCCGCTTTCGGCAGGAAGGGGTGACTGACAATCCCGAGGCTGATCCGGCGATCCAGCGGATAGTTGCAAGGGAAGGCGGCGATGGCGGTCAGCAGGTCTCCCGCCAGTTGATGCAGGTTGGTGACGTGGCGCTGTGGCACCACATAGAGCATGTGTCCTTCACGCAAGTCATAGATACGGCCATCTTGTGGAGTCAGGGTGTCCATATAGGCACCAAAGGCCTGCTCGATTTCTCTGCTGGCCTGATAGCCGTGGCGCTCCAGCGTGTTGACCAGGAAAGGCACCCGGAACAGCAGATAGTGCAGCTTGTCATCGAACTCGCTGGAGGGCTGTTCACTGAGGTACCAGCGATCCGATTTGAGCTGGCGCTTTGCCATCTCCCGGGGCCAGCGGTTCATCAGCCGCTGCCAGTTGGCCAGCCCCGAGCGTGGCTCGATCAGCAGGGCCTCATTGGTCCGTTTCAGTTGCAGGCGGGCAGTACGCAGCTTGAGCCAGAGGGTGAAGAAGAGGTAGATAAAGAGCGCCAGCAGCAGGCTGGTGGTGATGCTCGACCAGAGATAGCGCTCCTGCTGATGCTGGCTGTTGTTAAGCCGCTGCTCCAGCTCCTTGATATGTTGTACCCGCTCGACCTGGACATAGTTGTCGCGGATCGCCGCCTGCTCCATGGCTTGCTCCTGCTGGCGCACCTCTTCGCCAAGACGGTGGAAGCGCTTGTAGCTGTCGAGAGCCTGACGCAGATACCCCTTCTGCTCATAGGCCAGCGACAACAGGCGGAATACCTCGTACTGGCGGCGGGTATCGCCGAGCTGATTGGCCAGTGCGCGGGCGTTCTCCAACTGCAGGATGGCGATGGCGGCCTCCTGCTTCTTCAGATAGAGCTCGCCGAGCAGCAGCAGAGTATCGATCAGCGGCTCTTTGGCATCGCTCAGCTCATGGGACTGACGGGCCGCATTGAGGTAGTTGCTGGCCAGCGAGAGGTTGCCGCTTTGCAGGTAGGTCTTGCCGATTTCGTATTTGAGCAGGGAGGCTTGTGGTCGGTTGCTCCCTTCATCGAGCAGATCCAGCGCATTGAAGAAGTAGACCAGCGCCATATTGAGGTCGCCCTGCTCGCGGTTGAGTCGCGCCAGCACCATCAGGGAGTCGCACAGCAGGGAGGGGTTGCCGATGGAGTGGAAGTAGTTGGCCGCCTCATTGGCATACTGCAGCGCTTTCTGTGGCTCCTGCTCCTGCTGGTAGAGTTTGACTATCTGGTTCGACAGCAGGCCGAGAAAGAGCGGGTCATTGAGGCTTTTGGCCTGTTGCTGGGCATCGATATATTCCCCCAGCGCCAGTTGCGGCTGCTGCAGCGCGCGATAAAGATCGCCGCTGATGGCGCTGACCCAGGCACTGGCGAGAGGATTGGGGGTCTTGGCGGCCCAGATCCGCGCATCTGCCAAGTGGGCCTTGGCATCATCGAAGTGCTGGTTCTCGATGTCGTAGCTGGTGCGTTGCAGGCGGCCATAAATCTGCAACTGGCTCTGCTTGAGCGTGGGGACGGCCAGCTGCTCGTCCAGTTGATCCATCAGGGCGCGGCTGGTGCTCTGGTTATCCGGTTTGAGGGCCTGACTGCGGATCTTGAGATAGAGGCCGTGGGCCTTGAGTTCCGGTTGCCGCTCTTTGTCTGCCAGCGCCATCGCCTTGTCGAGCGCTTGCTGGGTGGCCTGATATTGGCCCAGTTGCAGCAGACACTCCCCTTTGAGCAGATGGGCGCCTATGGTCTGGGCCGCCGTGCTGTAGCTCAGGATGGGCTCGCGATAACCGAACTCCTGGCGATTGCTGATGATTTGCTGGGGATTGTTGGCTGCGCGCGTCAGGAAGGCTGTGGTGATCTGGACGCATCTGGCAGGATCGGTCAGTACCATCGATTGCGCTTGTTGCAGATCGATAGAGAGTTGCTCCTTGTCCAGATCCAGATTCGGAGCTGACAGGGAGGACATCATCATGGCCAGAAAAAACAGTTGATTCATTGGATTAAGGACGGCGCAGAGGTGTTGGCATGTTATCCAAGCCCCCCCCTGCGAGTCCAGCGTTTACTGTGGTTTGCTGGTGGCCGGCAAGTGGGTTTCGTCTGGATTTTATTATCCAGCCCCCTTATCCCAGCTGCATAAAGCATCGATTGAAACCTTTTTGCCATTCATGGAGGGCAGTGCGACTGCCCTCTCCGTCGCAACTCGACTTTATTGGCGGATCAGACGCAGGTTGGCGGGCACCGCTTCGAAATCGGAGCGGAACGGGTTGATGTCGAGGCCGCCGCGGCGGGTATAGCGGGCATAGACGGTCAACTGCTCAGGCTGGCAATAGTGCTTGAGGTCGATAAAGATCCGCTCGATGCACTGCTCGTGGAACTCGTTGTGCTGGCGGAACGAGATGAGATAGCGCAGCAGCTTCTCCCGATCGAGTTTCGGCCCTTTGTAGCGGATCACTACAGAGCCCCAGTCCGGCTGGCTGGTCACCAGACAGTTGGATTTGAGCAGGTGGCTGTGCAGGGTTTCCTCGACCAGCTCGCTACCGGCTGCCCCTTGCAGCAGGGACGCATCAAACTCGTAATTGTCTACCTCGATATCCTGCTCATCGATGCACTCGCCGGGCAGCTGGGCAATCTGGTGCGGCGCCTTGTCGAGGGGGAACAGGGTCACCTTGACGATCTCACCCGCACAGGCGCTCAGATCCTTGGTCAGCATGGCGGCGACTGCCTCGATAGAGTCGCAACGGGTCTGGTTGAAGGAGTTGAGGTAGAGCTTGAAGGATTTGGATTCGATCAGGTTCGCACTGGTGGCCGGAATGGCCACTTCACCCACCGCCACCATCGGCTTGCCCTTGGCATTGAGCCAGGAGAGCTCATAGAGGGTCCAGACATCGCAACCGCTAAAGGGCAGGTCATCGCCCAGCTTGAGATCATCCCGGTTCAGGCTACGTGGAACCGGCTGCAGCAGGGAGGGGGAGTACTGGCTGATGTAATCGGATTGCTGGCCCAGGCTCAGGCCGGTCAGGGCGCTGGCCCCGGCGTATCTATCTTGTTTGCTCACAGGGTTGCTCACGTAATGTGCTCATGATGAGTTGAATGAAACGGGCCATTGCAGGGCCGGATGGTTGCAGCCGTTTGGCTTGGGCGTCGGCCTCTCTGTATCCCGTGTTCTGTTTCCCGGGTCGCAAGGTCGGCTGGCAACCTTGTCTGTTACCGGGTTTGGTGGTGCAATAGCGGACTTTGCCAGCAATTGTGGGGATTTTCGATGTCGGATCAAGTTTTGTCTGCCCTGGAGCACTTTTTTGCCCGCTGGCAACGGGATGGCGAGGCCAGACGAGGCCTGCCCCTGTGCGAGTGGGAGGCGGACTGGCGTTCCCCCTGCCAGCTTGGTGAGCCCGCCGATGGTCGGGTGGCCTGGCGCCCTCACCAGCGCTCCGAGCCCGGCGATTTCACCGCCATGAACGAGGCGCTGGAGCTGGAGCTTCATCCCGCAGCGACCACCCTGTTTGGCCACTGGTTCAGCCGCCCTATCCCCTGCCTTTTCAAGGGGCTGCGCCTTGAACTGATCTTGCCGTGGAACGACGGGGATCTCGACCTGCTCAGGGAGAACCTCATCGGCCACCTGCTGATGCTGCGCAAGCTAAAACGAACCCCCTCCATCTTTATTGCCACCACCCGCAACGAGATGACGCTCATCTCGCTGGATAACGAGAGTGGTCAGGTGTGGCTTGAGTGGCTCGATTCCGGCCGCCGTCTGACGCTGGCTCCCTCCCTACCGGCGTTTCTGGAGCGGCTGGAGACGTTGCCGCAATAGCACCTGTTTGAGCCAAGGTTACTCATCGGAACGAAAAGAGCCTTGCCATGCGGCAAGGCTCTTTTTTATGGCATCGCGTACAGGGAACGCGCTTAATCCTTGAAATCCCAGGAGAGGTTGGAGACCAGACGGCAGCTGTCGCACTTGAAGTCGAAGATCTCGTGCAGCGGCTCTGCCAGCGCCCACTCACCGCCACAGCTGGGGCAGGGGCGCGCCTTCTCCTCGGCCGCGCTCAGCCCGCCCACCCGATAGAGGTAGTAGTAGGTGGGGATGCCGCTCAGCACTTCCAGCCGCTTGGCCAGGTCGGTGCCGCGCCGGTAGAGGCGGCTGCCCACTTCGCCGATTTCGTGCAGCGCCGCATGTTCGGCGATGGAGCCGTTCATCTGCAACTGATCGCACGCCTCCCAATCCTCCTGCCACTTGATGATCTGCTTCTGATCGCCGTTGGCGACTGCGGGCAGTTGGTAGAGCGGAATGGGGGCGAAGTGGTCGCCACAGCGCAGCGGCGAGCAGGTATGCAAAAAGCTGGTATAGAGCAGCATCCAGCTGGGGCGCTCGCCCTGCTGGCCGCAAGGATCTGTGCTGTCGGAGAGCAGATCAGCCCCCTGCAGCTGGAGTTTTGGCGCCAGCAGCCCGGCCTGATTGAGCTGCTGTTCGGCCAGTTTGACCTGCTCGCTCTGGTTGTCGGGGTGCAGGCTATCCTGCTCCGGGCAGACTACCCGACTGACGAAATAGCCGTCATGCATGCTGGTGGGGAACTCCCGCCCGAGGATCTGACCCTGATAACGCAACATGTCGAGGTAGTTGACGATGGCCCGCTCGGCTTCGCCAAGGGAGGTATCGCGGTAACACTCAAAGCAGAGTTCGACGATATACATGGCTCAGCCTTGCCCCTGCTGGAGGAGCAGGTCGGTCAGGCGATCCACCTTCTGTTCGATGCGCGCGAGCTGTTCGGCGAGTTGCTGCAGGGTGAGCTCCGGTGCTGGCTGAGGCACAGCCTCTGGCAGGATCTCGCTCTCGGCGGTCGCAACTGGCTGCTGCTTCCACTGGCTCAGCACTTTCAGCAGCTCGGCCATCGGCACAGGCTGGGTGAGGCGGGCCTTGATCATGGCGGTGGTGGGCGTCAGGCCCTTGGCGGCCAGCTCGTTGGCAATTCGGATGATCTCGTGGGCGGACATAAGCATGCTCTGGGTGAGAAGGGGGGATCGATATCGGGGCGGGATCTTAACCAAAGCCAGCAGGGGAGGAAAGGGGCGGGCGGCTTAGCGGGGCTGGCGCAGCATCACATCGAGCTGGTCGATCGCCTCGCACCAGTCGGAGTCGTTCCACAGGGCATCGCGCAGAAAGCTGGCCTGGGCGGCGTTCCAGAAACCGGCCTCCGGCAACAGGGTTTCATTGTCGAGGTGATGGTCGTGCACAAAGCGGTGCAGGCTCAGCTCGTCGTTGGCCATCCCTAGCTGGGCAAACAGGGCTGGCAGATCGTGGACAAGGGGTTCCATCTCGTCTCTCCCTTTGTTTAATCCCTGAGATTATAGACAGGCACAGCCATCGGGCGCAGAGACGAGATTGGGGGTCAGGCTGAGGGGATTCGATGGGGTGGCAAATCAACGCCCACGACGTGCAGCCCCTGCATCTTGAGGGTGCCCTGATAGTGGCTCTCGCCATCGCTGGAGAATTCAAACTGATAGTGGGTCAGCAGCCGCAGGGGATTGCGGGCCAGCTCCCGCCGGTTGCGGGCCAGCGACAGCAGTTGCAGGTCATGGTGCTGGCAATAGCGGCGCATGTATTGCCAGGCCACTTCTGCCTGTTGGCGTTGCAGCCAGAACAGGCCGGCTACGGCAATCAGCAACAAAATTCCGAGCATCTCTCCCATAGGCGGGCTTCCTTATCGTGATGTCGATAACCGGGAGTCCTGCTCGGCACTCCCGATCTCCTTTTCTATTTCCCGCCGTGTTGCCTCGTGGCGTGAGGGGGAGGCGAGGGATCAGGCCGAGGCAAACAGACGGCCGATGGCCTTGCCCAGCGCATCGCTGCGGTCGGGGTCACGCAGTCTGGCCAGCATATCATTGCGCAGGGCCGGTAAAGTGACCAACTCGGCAAAAACCTGATTGAAGAACTGGGTCGGTTGCAGTGCCAGCTGTTCCAGATAGTGGCTGAGCAGATTGGCATCTTTCAGATCGGGCCAGAGCCGGCCCGCAATGGCGAGCAGCAGCGCCGGGCTTGGCTGGGTTTGCAGCAGGGTCAGCAGCTTGTTGGTGCGCAAAGTGCTGCCGGGGCAGGAGGCCATGGCACGGCAGAGATAGGCCAGGGTCTCCGGGTTGGGGGCGGCGCACTCCTGCTCCTTGCCGATCCGCTCGAGCAGGGCGCCTTGTACTGCCGGCGGCAGCGGGGCGTTTTCAAGGCTCTGGCAGAGGGCGTAGAGCGGCTCTTGCGGCAGTTTGGGCAGCGCCTTGCAGATCAGCGCCAGATTGCGTTCATCATGCAGTCGCTCGGCCAGATCGGCAAAGCCCTGTAGTCCCAGCGTCTGCCAACCGGTGTCGTTGGGGGCGGCCAGATAGTGGCAGAGGGCATCGAAATAGGCGGAAGGGGCCTGCTCCAGCTGGCGCGCCAGCTTGGCGTGCAGACTGGCCATTTTTGCCTCCGCCGGGCGGAAGGTGTAGGGATTGTCGGCCAAGCGCTGGGCTTTTTCCTCGTCCAGATCGCCGGTGAGCTTGTAGCCCAGGGTCTCCACCACCTGATCCATGAACAGCTTGGGGCCATTTGACATCAGCAGGCCGCGCTCATCGAGGGCGAACTTGAGGAACCAGAGGTAGTGGCGAGACTCGCTCGGCTGGAAGAAGTGCACACCCAGCCAAGCGTGCTGTTGCAGCGGCCAGGGATAGGGCTCCTGCTGCTGTTCGATGCGCACAAAGGTATCGCTTGCCAGTGGCCGCACCTGGCGGCCCATGTCAAACAGCTGGAACTGGGTGCCAGCCTGAGTCAGAAATTCGGTCAAGGTATTGATGGCAGTAGGCGTCGCAGACATGGTGAGATCCGGCTAATGGTGATGCGGGCCGATTATAAGGCCCTTGCCGAGGATAGCCAGTGGCAGCAGACGCGTGTTGCGGCAGATATCAACATGGCAGCCATGCGGGGGGAAGTGTATAGTATCGCCCTTTTTTAACGGCGGCAGGCCGCGCTGGCTGCCGTGTATGTCGACGAGCCGGCTGAATCGCCGGTGCTGCGCGACCGAATGTATCGGCATCCTGGCTGGCCCTGTCGGGTCAGCGGATCAATCTGTGGTTATGAGGAAGAGAGCGAGATGAATCAATATTTGCTGGTAGCTGGCCTGTTGGGGGAACTCACCGCCGAGTTGCAGCGCCTTGAGCGCTGGCAAGCTGACCATCCCGGTGACGAAGCCCTGGCAAGCACCCTGCCTTTTTGTGTCGATACCCTGAGCTTTGATCAGTGGCTGCAGTTCGTGCTGATCCCGCGCATGGAGCAGTTGGTGATGTTGCAGGCTCCGCTGCCGACCAGCGTCTCCCTCTATCCCATGGCCAGCGAAGTCTACAAAGAAGATCTGGCCGAGGTAGAAGCGCTGCTGCGGCTGATCGCGCGCTTCGACTTGCTGCTCTCCGGCAAAGTGATCGAACAATGATGCCTGCGCAAACTCGAGAAGAGAGTGACCTGAAGCTGACCCTGCTCTATCAGGATGAGTGGCTGGTGGCGGTCAACAAGCCGTCCGGTCTGCTGGTGCATCGCAGTTGGCTCGACAAGGGCGAGACCCGTTTTGCCATGCAGATGACCCGGGATCTCATCGGCGGTCGCCATGTCTATCCGGTGCATCGCCTCGACCGACCCACCTCCGGTGTGCTGCTGTTTGCGCTCGATCCGGTGATTGCCCGCGCACTCACCGAAGCCTTCACCCAGCGTCAGGTGCACAAGGAGTATCTGGCATTGGTGCGTGGCTGGGCACCCGAACAGGGGGTGATCGACTATCCCCTCAAGGAGCAGCTGGACAAGATTGCCGATGCCATGAGCAACCCGGATCGTCCGGCGCAGGATGCCGTCACCACCTTCCGTCGCCTGCACCAGGTCGAGCTGCCCCACGCGGTCTCCAAGAAGCACCCCACCAGTCGCTACAGTCTGGTCAGATTGTTCCCGAAGACCGGCCGCAAGCATCAGCTGCGCCGCCATATGGATCACCTGTTCCACCCCATTGTCGGGGATACCACCCACGGGGATGGCCGCCACAACCGTTTCTTTCGCGAGCACTTTGGCTGCGAACGGCTGCTGCTGGTGGCCCGCACCCTGAGCTTTACCCATCCAGTACTCAAGGTACCGATGCGGATCCAGGCGCCACTCGGTCAGGATGTGTTGCGCCTGTTTGCCGAGCTGGGTTGGCCCGCCAGCGAGAGCGACTACTAAGCGCCTGATCCTCAGTCCTGAACCGGTGGCATCTGACGCCAGCTTGCTGATAGAGTTGCTCAAAAGAGTGACTCAAGCAGGGAGAGGAGAATGGCGCAGATCGATATCGTGGTAGGAACTGTCTACGGCGCAGCCATGCTGGTGGCCGAGACCTTGGCAGATGAACTGGAACGCAAGGGGCATCACTGTTCTCTGCACGAAGAAGCACGGCTGGCGGACATCGACCCCGGCCGTTTTTTATTGCTGGTCAGTGCCACCACCGGGCAGGGGGACATTCCTCCCAATCTGCAGCCCTTTGCCAGCGAGCTGGCTGACAAGGCGCCCTGGCTCAATGGATTGCGTTATGCCCTGATTGCCATGGGCGACAGCAGCTATGACCATTTTTGTGGCGCGGGCCGTCGGCTGGACGGGTTGCTGCAAGAGCTGGGGGCCACGCGAGTGATGCCCCCGCTGGAGCTGGATGCCACCGTGCACGATGAACCCGAACAGGTGGCACTCAGCTGGCTGAAAAAGTGGGATATTCAGCCCTGAATATTCTTTGAAATAGAGCCATATCAATCCCCTGATCCTTAACCGGCAGGGGATTGTTATTTGCACAAATGTCATCTCACTCAGCAAGCATATTTCCCACGCTTATTGTCGATAGTGGCGGAGGGATATTTTCCCCTTTTGGCATTCCATCGGCGTAATGGTTTCAAGTGCACCGCAGACCCGTCATCCAAATAAAAGTTCAATCTTGAAAGCGATCTCAGTCATGTTTTTGTCATTCGATCGTAAAATAACGACTTTAGTTCAGTCGCGAATTAATTGCTGGTAACGCTTTCAGGTTTGGTGTGATTGCTTATTTAGCGTTTTTATTGGTTAACTGTTGCCTTGTTGGTCGTTTTTTTGCTGATGGGTGTTGTGACGATCGTTTGCCGAGCGATTTGTCGCCATTTTGTGAGTCGCTTCATATTTGTCGTGAAATACGCTCCCTATAATCAACCTCGGTTATCACCAACAGGATTACATGGTGATAAGAAGTTGAATATTCAGGATCACACTCCTCACTGCGGGAAATAAGGAATATGACAATGAAAATGAAGTGGCTCCCGATTGCAGCAGCTGTTACTGCCGCCCTGGCTTCCCAAGCCGCCTTTGCCGTAGATTTCCACGGTTATATGCGTTCCGGTGTCGGTGTTTCCGATAACGGTGACATGCAGACTGATGTCAGCAAACAGAAAGTCGGTCGTTTGGGTAACGAGAACGATACCTACGGTGAAGTTCAGCTGGGCCAAGAGGTTTACAACAAGAACAACCAGACTTTCTATGTAGATTCAATGGTTGCCATGACTGCAAACCAGAAAACTGGCTGGGAGTCTACCAACGGTGATTCTGCACAATTTGTTGTTGCCCAGTTTAATGCCCAAGCCAAGGGCATGTTTGGTGGCAATGAAACCCTGTGGGCGGGTAAACGCTACTACCAGCGTCATGACATTCATATCTCAGACTTTTACTACTGGAACGTATCTGGCCCAGGTGCTGGTGTAGAAAACATCGAGATGGGACCTGGTAAAGCTTCTTTTGCTTGGGTTCGTAGTGATGAAGGTGGTGTAAACACCAATATTCTCGATGCCCGTTATGCCGGCATACCTCTCTGGACTGATGCTTCACTGGAACTGGGTGTGGACTATGCCCTTGCTAATGACACTGGTGAGCAAAAAACTGCCATTAATACTTCGACTGGCGCTCAGGCAGGTGGAAGTTCTGACGGCGCAATGTTAACGGCTGAGTTGACTCAATCAATGCTTGGTGGGTTCAACAAGACAGTTGCTCAGTACTTCACCGATAGTTACAGCACCAATGCTGTGTACTATGGCGCTGGTGGTTGGACTAGTCAAAATGGTGATGGTGGTAATGGTTTCCGCTTGATCAACTGGGGTGTGCTGCCGGTTGGTGACAAGGTTGAATTTGGTCATCAGATTGTTTACGGCCAGTCAGATAATGTTGTCATTGAAAAGAATGGTGTGAAGTATAAAGATTCAGATGCAGACACCTTCTCCATTGTTGTTCGTCCGATGTACAAGTGGAACGATGTGATGAAAACCATCGCAGAAGTTGGCTACTACAAAGACAACGAAACGCTGAATGGTGTGAAAACCAGTACTGATGGTGCCAAATATACTCTGGCTCAGGCTTGGTCTGCTGGTTCCAGCTTCTGGGCTCGTCCGGAAATCCGTGTGTTTGCCTCCTATGTGCAGCAGGATGATACTTTCCGTCCGAGCACCACTGGTGGTTTGAAAGAAGACAATGCTTGGAACTTCGGTGTACAAGCCGAAGCTTGGTGGTAATCTCTCCATCACCTGATTTCAAGTCGCCCCCGCTTGTCGGGGGCTCTTTTTTTCAAGATGGCGTGTAGGGTATGCAGATGAAATATAGCAAGGTAGCGTTGACGATTTTGTGTTCCACTCTGATGACGGCATGTGCGTCGCTTGAGGCAACGGTGGCTCCGACTCAGGAGTACAAGAGCATCCTCGATAGCCGTGCCAGCGCACTTCAGCAGCTCGGCTCAGCCACCGTATGTTGCACTAGTATCAACGAGTTGCAGTATCAGCCGTTGGCTGCTGAGCAGAAAAGAGTGGTTGCTATTGATGGCAGCTCTCCGGCATTCAACTTCCCGGAAGGCAAGAGCTATTACGCCGCCTTCAAATTGCCGACCAATTCCGGTGATCTCAAGATCACAGTTGCTGGGCTGATTGACAAGACATTGTTTAACCCCACTGTGTTGCTGCTGGATTCCCAGTTCAAGCCGACCCGCACCATTGGTGCCGACATCATTACCTACAAACCTGCGCGTATGTTGGATGGCGATCGAGTTGAAGGCGTTTTTACCATCGACCGCTCCTATGTCGGCAACCCGAACAATGAAACCTATATGGTGATTTACACCACTCAGGCTACCTTGAGCCAGACCACCCAAGCCATGAGTCCTTCCAAGATGATGGCCAAGTCCTTGAGCGTGCAGGATTATGGTGCCAAGGATCCGTTGATCCCGCACTCTGCATGGGGTGTGGTCAAGATTGATGTGGAAGATATGAGTGCCAGTGCGCTGGGGGATAACTTCTACAAGCCGGTTTACCAGGAAGCGATCGATGCCAATACACCGATCGTGGATGCGACCCCTAACAAGCTGGTTGTGCCAGTTGCTACCGCAGCAACTGCAGTGGCAACCGCAGCCAAACCTGCTCCTGCCATGTTGAGTGAAACAGAAGCCTTCTACCAGAGCCAGATCGAAAAAGCGGTCAAGGCGGGGGATATCGACAAGGCGATGAAGCTGGTGAACGAGGCCGAACGGGCCGGTTCAACCAAGGCAAAAAGCGTGTTTATTGATGCGGTCAAGCGCTCGCAAAAATAGAGTAATACGACCATTTACTGGTCAGATATATTTATTGAGGCCTCCCTTGTTGGAGGCCTTTTTAATCGGTAGACTGTAATAAATAAAAATCACGCCGTTACATTGAGTTACAATGAGTTGCCGTTTGATGTAAATGGCATTATTAAAATACAAAGTGAAACTGCTATTTATATGTCTTTGTAATAGAGTGATAATGCAGATTATTAACTTATATCAGATGCGTTTTTTAGCCGCTAAACAAGTTGTGATCTTCCCTCCAAATTCAATATTCCCCCGCCTTCGAAAGCAGCAATTTATGACCCGCTGGGTTATATTCTGATGGTCAAAATAAACAAGCCCGACTCGAAGATATCTGAATGAATCAGTGCTTATTTCATCCAGATAGATCGTTCAGGGACGACAATCCATTCAGGAGCGCACACAATGTTCAAAAATGCTTTCTCTAATCTGCAAAAGGTTGGTAAGGCGCTGATGCTGCCAGTATCAGTCTTGCCAGTCGCAGGTATTCTGCTGGGGGTGGGGGCTGCCCACTTCAGCTGGATGCCGGAAATTGTCTCCCAATTGATGGAGCAAGCCGGTGGTTCCGTATTTGGCCAGATGGCCCTGCTGTTCGCAGTGGGTGTTGCTCTGGGCTTTACCAATAACGACGGTGTATCCGGTCTGTCAGCCATCGTTGGCTACGGCATCATGGTCGCAACCCTGAAGGTCATGGCACCTGTGATGGGTGTTGAAACCATCGAAACCGGCGTGCTGGGTGGTATCCTGGCCGGTGGTATCGCTGCCTGGGCGTTCAACCGTTTCTACAAGATCCAGCTGCCAGAGTACCTGGGCTTCTTCGCGGGCAAACGTGCCGTACCCATCATCACCGGTTTCCTCTCCATCGGTCTGGGTGTGATCCTGTCCGTGATTTGGCCGCCAGTGGGTGGCGCCATCGGTGCCTTCTCTGACTGGGCTGCCAACCAGAACCCGGTACTGGCCTTCGGTATCTACGGCGTGGTTGAGCGCTCCCTGATCCCGTTCGGTCTGCACCACATCTGGAACGTACCGTTCTTCTATCAGGCTGGTACCTGCGTCAACGGTGCCGGTGAAACTGTTCACGGTATCATGACCTGCTTCCTGACTGCTGATGACGCGTCCCGCGCTGCCGGTAACGGCTTCGGTCAGCTGGCTGGTGGCTACCTGTTCAAAATGTTCGGTCTGCCTGCTGCTGCGTTCGCCATTGCTCACGCTGCCAAGCCGGAAAACCGTGCCAAGATCGTTGGTATCATGGCCTCTGCAGCCCTGACCTCTTTCCTGACCGGTATCACCGAGCCGATTGAATTCTCCTTCCTGTTCATCGCTCCGGTTCTGTACGCCATCCACGCTGTACTGGCTGGTCTGGCTTATGTGCTGACCAACTCTCTGGGTATCGTACACGGTCACACTTTCTCCAACGGCTTCATCGACTTCGTGGTGCAATCACCGCGTGCCGACAACATGCTGCTGCTGGTAGGTCTGGGTCTGGTTTACGCGGCCATCTACTACGTGGTATTCAGCTTCGTTATCCGTGCCATGAACCTGAAAACCCCGGGTCGTGAAGACGAGACTGCTGAAGAGGCCATTGGCCAAGGCAAAGACGAGATGTCTGCTGCTCTGGTTGCCGCCTTCGGTGGTAAAGAGAACATCGCTTCTCTGGATGCCTGCATCACCCGTCTGCGTGTTGGTGTGAAAGATGTTGCCAAGGTTGACCAGGCTGGTCTGAAGAAACTGGGTGCTGCCGGTGTGGTAGTGGCTGGTTCCGGCGTTCAAGCCATCTTCGGTACCAAGTCCGACAACCTGAAAACCGACATGGACATCTGGATGAAGAGCAACTAATTCTGTTGCCTGAATATCAGCGTGTTTGAAGAGGGAGGCGAAAGCCTCCCTCTTGCTATTTGTGGTTGCTTGTAGCGTGTCTCGGGGCTTGGCAGGGGTTGTGTTTTCCAAGGGGCGATATGTAACGGGTTGCCCAATGGTGGCCCAACAGCACAAGGTGGTGTGCTCCGCTCACCTTATCGCACGGCATTGCCAGATAACCCCATAGTCCCATAAAGCCAGCCAATAAAAAGAGCGCCACCTGGGCGCTCTTTTGTCGAGTCGGGGGGATTAGAGTTTCTCCAGATCCCGCTCGATTTCGCTGATCTTGTTCTGTACCACTTTTTCCAGATGGCGCAGGTCGCGCAGGATCTTCTGCTTGATGTCCGGGTCGGCCTGCTGATGAACGCCCTGGGTCAGGTTGTCCAGCTCATCC
This sequence comes from Aeromonas sp. R2-3, assembly GCF_040908375.1. Lineage (NCBI taxonomy): Bacteria > Pseudomonadati > Pseudomonadota > Gammaproteobacteria > Aeromonadales > Aeromonadaceae > Aeromonas > Aeromonas sp. R2-3. The sequence continues at coordinate 69,370 of NZ_JBFODP010000030.1, forward strand.
ACCACATACTTGAGGTTGGCGTTGATCTCGGTGACATCCTTGTACTCATGGGTACCGGAGTCGACCAGCATGGTCTTGCGCTGGCGGGGATACTTGAATTTGACACTCTTGGCGAAGAACTCGCCCTTCTGCTTCTTGAAGTAGATCTTGAGGATGTCGTGGTTGGCCTCCTGGCGCAGGGTATAGCTGTCGACGGAGGCGGGATCCTGGATCCCCAGGCTCTTCAGATTCTCGTACATCAGGCTTCCTCGGTTTGAAACGATCCTGTCCCATCCATCTTAACCGATGCCTCATGGCTTGCCTGTGACAGGGGCGCCAAAATCAAAAGGGCGCCATCAGGCGCCCTTTGCATCACCGCAATGCTGATTACTCGTCGATGGAGCGCAGCAGGGCGTTGATGCCGACTTTGGCGCGAGTCTTGGCATCGACCTTCTTGACGATCACCGCCGCGTAGAGGCTGTACTTGCCGCACTTGGAGGGCAGGGAGCCGGAGACGACCACGGAGCCAGCCGGTACGCGGCCGTAGTGGATTTCGCCGGTTTCGCGGTCATAGATGCGGGTGGACTGGCCGATGAAGACGCCCATGGAGATGACGGAACCTTCCTCGACGATGACCCCTTCAACCACTTCGGAGCGGGCACCGATAAAGCAGTTGTCTTCGATGATGGTCGGGTTGGCCTGCAGTGGTTCCAGTACGCCACCGATGCCGACGCCGCCGGAGAGGTGGACGTTTTTACCGATCTGGGCGCAAGAGCCGACAGTGGCCCAGGTATCGACCATGGTACCTTCGTCAACGAAGGCGCCGATGTTGACATAGGAGGGCATCAGCACGGTATTGGGGGCGATAAAGGAGCCTTTGCGGGCGGTCGCCGGCGGCACCACGCGCACACCCGCTTCCTTGAACTGCTCGGCGGTGTAGTTGGAAAACTTGAGGGGAACCTTGTCGTAGTACTGGGCATCGTCGCCCTTGATGATGGCGTTGTCGTTGATGCGGAAGTAGAGCAGTACCGCTTTCTTCAACCACTGATGGACAACCCACTCACCGGCGATCTTCTCGGCAACCCGTGCCTTGCCAGAGTCCAGCAGGTCGATGGCTTGCAGGATGGCGGACTTGGTGGCGCTATCCACGGAGCCCGGAGTAATGGTGTCGCGGCGCTCGAAGGCCGCTTCAATGATCTGTTGCAACTCGGTCATGACAGGTTTCCTTTAAAAAATTCTGTTTGTTGTATCACACTTTTCCGACTGTTTTTAAGGGGTTGACCGGAATTCTTCCGGCCTGCGGCCATTTCTTCATCCGGTGTGCGCCAACCAGTTGTTTGGTATGGCAAAAAACGCCCGACAATCAGCCTCTTTCGAATCACTCTTCGCTTAATCAAGTACCGACTGCTGGGGATTGAGCTGGTGTACCAGTCGCTCTTCCAGCTGTTTTTGCTGCTCGGCGGTCAATGGCTCGCCATCAAGGCTGGTCAGGCTGAAAAAGTCCTCGACCCTCTCACCGAAAGTGGCAATTTTGGCGGCGTGCAGCGATAGTCCGCACTGCTGGAAAACGGCACCGATCCGCGCCAGCAGGCCGGGAGTATCGAGGGCAGTCAGCTCCATCAGGGTGTGACGGCTCTCCCCTTTAGTGGGCGAAGAGCGGGGCAGGAAGACCACCCGGGTCGGCACGCTGAACTGACGGTGGCGCCGCGACAGCGGCTTGTTGCGCAGCACCAGCTTGCCCGGCTCCTGCAGCGCCTTCTCCAGCGCCTTCTTGATGGTGGCGGTACGGTTGGGGCTGATGGGTTCGCCGCTTGGCTCCAGTACCACGAAGGTATCGAGCACATAGTTGCTGCGCGAGTTCATGATCTGGGCGTCGTGGATGTTGAGGTTCTTCTGATCCAGCGCCGAGGCGACGGTGGCAAACAGATTCGGGGTATCGCGGCAGTAGATAAATACCTCGCTGCCGCCGCGGGTCGGATGTTTGCCGATGATCACCAGCGGTGCCGGATTGTCGCCATGCTCGATGATATGGCGGCAGTGCCAGGCGATCTGCTCCGGGCTGTGGCGCAGGAAGTAGTCGGCCTTGAAATCGGCCCAGAGCTGGTTGATCGCCTCTTCCGATACATCCCGTTGTGCCAGCAGTTGCTTGGCCTGACGCTGGTTTTCGCGAATGCGCAGCCGCATGTCGGGCGGGTTCTCCAGCCCTTGGCGCAGCGCCTTCTGGGTCGCGAAGTAGAGCTCCCGCAGCAGGGTGCCCTTCCAGTCGTTCCACAGGGTATCGTTGGTGGCGCAGATATCGGCCACTGTGAGGCAGTAGAGCAAGTCGAGATGCTGCTCGTCGCGCACCTTCTGGGCAAAGTCGGTGACCACGTCGGGATCGTAGATATCGCGGCGCTGGGCGGTGACCGACATCAACAGGTGGTGGCGCACCAGCCAGGCAACCAGCCGACTCTCGTAGCGATCGAGGCCGTGCAGCTGGCAGAACTCCAGCGCATCGACGGCGCCGAGTTCCGAGTGATCGCCGCGCCGTCCCTTGGCGATGTCGTGGAACAGGGCGGCGATGCTGAGCAGCTCTGGTTTGCGCAGCCGGGTGAACACCTCGTGGCAGAGCGGGTGGCTCTGGCGACTGGCCGGATTGGGGAACTGGTGAATGTTCTTGAGCAGCCGGTGGGTGTGTTCATCCACCGTGTAGGCGTGGAACATGTCGAACTGCATCTGGCCGACGATCAGGTTCCACTGGGGCAGATAGGCCGCCAGAATGCCGTACTTGTGCATCAGGGTGAGCGGCAGGCCGATGCCGTTGGGGTGGCGCAGCAGCGCCATAAAGAGGCGACGGCAGTCAGGCAAGTCCTGCAGCCAGCAGTTGAGTTTGCGGCGTGCCTCGCGCAGTTGGCGCAGGGTTGCCGAGTGGATGCCGGCAATCTCGGGATGCTGGGCCATCTGATAGAAGAGGCGCAGGATAGCTGCCGGTTCACGGCTAAACAGCTCCGCATCCACCGCATCGATGAGGCGGCCACGAAGCTGGAACTCGTCGGAGAGGCGGCGCACATCCATGGCGGTGTTGCCGAGGATCGCCTCGTCAAACAGCTGCAGCAGCATCTCGTTGAGTTCGGAGACCCGACGCACCGTCTGATAGAAGCGCTTCATCATCTGCTCGACCGGGGTGTTGCCTTCCCCTTCGAACCCCAGCATCTGGGCCACGGTGCGCTGGCGATCGAACAGCAGGCGGTTATCTCCCTTGTTGATGGCCATGTGCAGGGCAAAGCGTACCTTCCAGAGAAAATTCTGGCAGTCGAGTAGTTCGCGATACTCGGCGCGATTGAGAAAGCCGTGGCTGGTCATCTCGAACAAGGTGGTGGCGCCAAAGTGGCGGCGGGCGACCCAGGCGAGGGTTTGAATATCCCGCAGGCCGCCCGGATTGCTCTTAAGATCTGGCTCCAGCTTGTAGGCGGTGCCGAGAAACTGCTGGTGCCGCTCCGCCTGCTCCTGGCGCTTGGCGCGAAAGAAGGCTTCGCTCGGCCAGAAGTGCTGGGGGCCGGTGGCCTCTTTCAGTTGCCGGAAGCCCTCCTGGCGACCTGTGATGTAGCGGGCCTCAATGAGGTTGGTGGCGACCGTGATATCGGCGCGCCCCTGCTCGAGGCACTCCGCCACGTTGCGCACCGCCTGACCCACCTCCAGCTTGAGGTCCCACAGCAAGGTGATGAACTCGCCGATGCGCAGTCCCAACACCTCGTCCAGTTCATCGCCATCATAGAGGATCAGCAGGTCGATATCGGAGTGGGGGTGCAGCTCGCCGCGGCCATAGCCCCCCACCGCGATCAGGGTCAGATCGCTCTTGTCAAAGCCGAACTTCTGCCACAACCGGCAGAGCAACTGATCCATGTACTCGGAGCGGGTGGCGACCAGCTCGATGATGTTGTCGCCGGCATCAAAACGGGCGTGCAGCCAGCCGAGAAAGCGGCTCAGGTACTCTTTGCAGTTGTCGCGAGTGAGCTGGTCATCGGGTAACAAATGGGGGGAAAGCAGGCTGGCGTCCATGGCATCTCACACACAGTGGCAGGCAAACGGCTGAAACAGAAGTAAAAACCCCGGCGCTTTGGAAGTTCAGGGCCGGGGTTCGATGTTAGCTGTGTTTGATGAAGCGGTCGATAGTGTCATCGGGGCGCAGGGTAAGCACCTCGCAGCCATCCTCGGTCACCAGCAGGGTGTGCTCCCACTGGGCGGAGTCGCCGCCATCCTTGGTGGTCACGGTCCAGCCATCCTTCGGATTGACCTTGCAGTGATACTTCTTGCTGTTGACCATCGGCTCGATGGTGAAGCACATGCCCGCTTTCAGCTCCAGCTTGCCACTGTTGCGGTAGTGGAGGATCTGCGGCTCTTCGTGGAATTCGGCGCCGATGCCGTGACCGCAGTAGTCACGCACCACGGAGAAACCGGCCTTCTCGACGATGGGCTGAATGACGGCGCCAATCTCGGTAATGCAGGCACCCGGACGCACCTTCTTGATAGCAGCGTAGAGGCTCTCTTGCGCAACTTTGCAGAGCTGGCGGCGCAGCGGGGTGGTATCGCCCACGATGAACATGGCCGAGGTATCGCCGTGGTAGCCATCCTTGATGACGGTGATATCCAGATTAATGATGTCGCCATCGCGCAGCTTCTTGTGATTCGGGATACCGTGGCAGATCACATCGTTCACCGAGGTGCAGATGGATTTGGGGAAGCCGTGGTAGTTGAGCGGAGCTGGAACCGCCTGTTGTACGTCGACAATATAGTCGTGGCAGAGGGTGTTCAGTTCGTCAGTGGTGACGCCAGCTTTGACATGGGGCGCAATCATGACCAGCACATCGGCGGCCAATTGGCCGGCAACGCGCATCTTTTCAATCTCTTCCGGTGTCTTGATTTTAATGGACATGGGATCTCTCTTGCGGCCTGCCGCTGGGCCTGTGAGGGCAGACAGGACAGGTAATGAAAAATAGATGCGTTTGCAATCAGGGCAAAATTTTATCCGCAACCCCCTCGTACTTCCAGTGTGATTGTCATCACAACGTCAAATCAACGTCGCAGCATCCTCTGGCGGGATCCATATTTACACCGGTTTAGGGTGTCGGCCGGTGGTGTCCTGAACAAAGTTATGGTATAAAGCGCGCCGGAATGGGGAACTTGCGTCCCGATTTCATCACCCTTACTTAAACAACACACACACATCGACACATATGCCGGGGTGCCTTAACGGGTCGGTTATATGGGATGTGTGGAGGCCTAACCCCAATACAGAGGTATAAAATGGCTAAAGTTTCTATGCGCGACATGCTGCAAGCCGGCGTTCACTTCGGTCACCAGACTCGTTACTGGAACCCGAAAATGAAATCCTACATCTTCGGTGCTCGCAGCAAAGTTCACATCATCAACCTGGAAAAAACCGTTCCGATGTTTGACGATGCCATGAACTTCATCAGCTCCGTAGCTGCCAAGAAAGGCAAGGTACTGTTCGTTGGTACCAAGCGTGCCGCGTCTGAAGCCGTAAAAGAAGCCGCTGAGCGTTGCGACCAGTTCTATGTAAACCACCGCTGGCTGGGCGGTATGCTGACCAACTGGAAAACCGTTCGTCAGTCTATCAAGCGCCTGAAAGATCTGGAAACCCAGAGCCAGGACGGTACCTTCGACAAGCTGACCAAGAAAGAGGCGCTGATGCGTACTCGCGAAATGGAAAAGCTGGAGAAGAGCCTGGGTGGTATCAAGAACATGGGCGGCCTGCCTGACGTTCTGTTCGTTGTCGATGCCGACCACGAGCACATCGCTATCAAAGAAGCCAACAACCTGGGTATCCCGGTAGTTTCCATCGTTGATACCAACTCCAACCCGGACGGCGTTGATTACGTCATCCCGGGTAACGACGACGCTATCCGTGCCGTACAGCTGTACCTGAATGCTGCTGCTGACACCGTACTGGAAGCTCGCGCTCAGGACATCGTTGTTCAAGCCGAACAAGATGGCTTCGTTGAAGCTGAGTAATTGATAAGGACTGTAAAGCCCTTATTAACCAAGCTGATGTAATTGGTTAGCAGGGGCCCTTGTGGCCCCTGTTTCTTGTCAATTCAAGACCGAGGATACTGGACATGGCTAACGTTACTGCCGCCCTGGTAAAAGAACTGCGCGAGCGCACTGCCGCTGGCATGATGGATTGCAAAAAAGCACTGGAAGAAGCTGCTGGTGATATCGAGCTGGCAATTGAGAACATGCGCAAATCCGGTCAGGCCAAAGCCGCCAAGAAAGCTGGCCGTATTGCCGCTGAAGGCGTTATCTTTGCTCGCACCGAAGGCAACGTTGCCGTCATGATCGAGCTGAACAGCGAAACCGACTTCGTCGCCAAAGATGCCAGCTTCATGGCAATGGGCCAGAAGATCGCTGACATCGCTGCGACCCAGAAAATTGCTGACGTTGACGCGCTGAAAGCCGCTGACTTCGGTAACGGCGAATCCGTCGAGCTGACCATCACCAACCTGATCGCCAAGATCGGTGAGAACATGAACCTGCGTCGCGTGATGCTGGTTGAAGGTGACAACCTGGGTACCTACGTTCACGGTTCCCGCATTGGTGTTATCACCAAGCTGACCGGTGGTTCTGCCGAGCTGGCCAAAGATCTGGCCATGCACGTTGCTGCCAACAGCCCGCAATTCGTCAAGCCTGAAGACGTGTCTGCTGAAGTCGTTGCCAAAGAGCGCGAAATCCAGATCGACATCGCCATCAACTCCGGTAAGCCGAAAGAGATCGCCGAGAAGATGGTTGAAGGCCGCATGAAGAAGTTCACCGGTGAGGTTTCCCTGACTGGTCAACCGTTCGTGAAAGATCCTTCCATGACCGTTGCCGAACTGCTGAAGAAAGAAGGCGCTGACGTTGTTTCCTTCACCCGTTTCGAAGTGGGCGAAGGCATCGAGAAGCAAGAGACCGATTTCGCTGCTGAAGTTGCAGCCCAAATCGCGGCCGCTCAAAAGGCCTAATCGAACCGGTTTTTCCGTTTCCCCAGACCGCGACTTATGTCGCGGTCTTTATATGACCAGGAATCAGTGACATGAGTACCAATCCCAAACCTGCATACAGACGTGTTCTTCTGAAGTTGAGTGGTGAAGCCCTGCAAGGATCCGAGGGTTTCGGCATTGATCCCGCGGTGCTGGAGCGGATGGCCCAAGAGATCAAAGAACTGGTTGAGTTGGGTGTTCAGGTCGGTCTGGTCATCGGTGGCGGCAACCTGTTCCGTGGTGCCGGTCTTGCCAAAGCGGGCATGAACCGCGTGGTGGGCGACCACATGGGTATGCTGGCAACCGTGATGAACGGTCTGGCCATGCGTGATGCCCTGCATCGTGCTTATGTGAATGCCCGTCTGATGTCTGCCATCTCCCTGCAGGGGGTCTGTGACTCCTACAGCTGGGCCGAGGCAATCAGCCAGCTGCGTGCTGGCAAAGTCGTTATCTTCTCTGCCGGTACCGGCAACCCCTTCTTTACTACCGATTCTGCGGCTTGCCTGCGCGGGATCGAGATCGAAGCTGACGTGGTGCTCAAAGCCACCAAGGTTGATGGTGTATACAACGAAGATCCGGTCAAGAATCCGGATGCCGTGCTGTATCATGAACTGAGTTATGATGAAGTTCTTGAAAAAGAGCTCAAGGTGATGGATCTTGCTGCCTTTACCCTGGCACGTGACCATGATCTGCCGATCCGCGTGTTCAACATGAACAAACCGGGTGCTCTGCGCCGGGTTGTCATGGGTGAACCGGAAGGCACTCTGATCCACCACGTTGGTAAATAAGATAAAAGTGAGCCACCTGGCGCTCTTATCCTATCCATCACGTCAGTAAATAAGATAGACACGGGCCGTGTAGCGGCTCGTTCGCCAAAAGGAAAACCACTGTGATCAACGAGATTAAAAACGACGCCAAGGACCGTATGGGCAAGAGCGTAGAAGCGCTCAAGACTCAAATGTCCAAGATCCGTACCGGCCGCGCTCACCCGAGCCTGCTCGACGGCATCCAGGTTGAGTATTACGGTGCTGCCACTCCGCTGAAACAGTTGGCCAACGTCGTGGCAGAAGATGCTCGCACCCTCTCCATCTCCATTTTTGACCGCTCCATGATCCAGGCGGTAGAGAAGGCGATCCTGACCTCCGATCTGGGCCTGAACCCGTCCAGCAATGGCCAGACCCTGCGCGTGCCGTTGCCGCCGCTGACTGAAGAGCGTCGTCGTGACCTGACCAAGATCGTCCGTGCCGAAGCGGAAAACGCTCGTGTTGCCGTGCGCAACATCCGTCGTGACGCCAACGCTGATCTGAAAGCGCTGCTGAAGGACAAAGAGATCTCCGAAGACGACGACCGTCGCGCTCAGGAAGAGATCCAGAAACTGACCGACTCCTACGTCAAGCTGGTCGATGAGGCCCTTGCCGTAAAGGAGAAGGAGCTAATGGAAATCTAACCGTCTGAAAGGTATATTACGAGCGCCGTGTAGTGCCCCTGCACGGCGCTTTTGTCTTTGTGGGAGAATTACATGTCGCTTTTGGCTGCGTTGGGTGATTGTGCCAACTCGTCTTTACCCCGTCACGTCGCCATCATCATGGATGGTAACGGTCGCTGGGCCCAGAACCGAGGCAAGATGCGGGTTTATGGCCACAAGGCGGGCGTCAAGTCAGTGCGCGAGGCCGTTACCTTTGCTGCGCGTGCCAAGATCGAGGCATTGACCCTGTTTGCATTCTCCAGCGAGAACTGGCGCCGCCCGGAAGGGGAGGTCAGTGCCTTGATGGAACTGTTCATCACAGTGCTGGGTCGTGAGGTGCAGAAACTGCACAACAACGGGATCCGGCTCAAGGTGATTGGCGATACTGCTCGCTTTAGTGAGCGGTTGCAGGCCAAAATCGCCAAGGCGGAGGCCTTGACCGCCAATAACAAGGGGTTGACCCTGAACATTGCGGCCAACTATGGCGGCCAGTGGGATATCGCCCAGGCGGCCCGCAAGCTGGCCAAAGCAGTGGCGGCCGGTGAACTGGCCGCTGACGACATTGATGAATCCATGTTGACCCGCGAGGTTTGCATGGCCGATCTGCCACCTGTGGACCTGTTGATCCGCACTGGTGGCGATCATCGCATCAGCAACTTTGTGTTATGGCAGCTCGCCTATGCCGAGCTCTATTTTACCCCGGTATTGTGGCCCGATTTCAACGAGGCCGAGTTCAGTGAGGCGGTCGCCTCTTTCGTTGCCCGCGAGCGTCGCTTCGGTTGCACGGGTGAACAGATACGGGAATTGATCGCCGAGCAGCAGACCGGCTAAACCCCGCTCCCAAGAGAGAGGTTTCTTTTGCTAAAACAACGAATTATTACTGCTTTGATGTTGATCCCCCTGGTGTTGGGGGCGCTCTTCTTTCTGCCATTGAAATTTTTTGCCCTGTTGGCAGCGCTGGTGTTTTTGTTGGCCAGTCGAGAATGGAGCGGGTTTGTCTCTGCTGCTCCGCAGCAATGGTTGCCCATCGTATTTTGTCTGTTGCTCGGTGCCAGCCTCTTTTGGCTGCCAGTGGAGCAACTCTGGACGCCCCACCTGCACCCTCTCGTGATGGGCGTGCTCTGGACTGCGGTAAGCTGGTGGCTGCTGGGTCTGCTGCTGGTGCTGCGTTATCCCCAGAGCGCCAAGCTGTGGAAAGAGTCTATCTGGCTCAAGTCGCTGTTTGGTCTGGTGACCCTGGTTCCCTTCTTCTGGTCGCTGGTCGCCATCCGTGGTTACAACTTTTACCATGACCCCATGATGGGGGCCTGGATCCTGTTGTTCGTGATGGGACTGGTCTGGGCGGCAGATTCTGGCGCGTATTTTTTCGGCAAGGCGTTCGGTAAGCACAAGCTTGCCCCCGCCGTCAGTCCGGGCAAAACCATCGAAGGAATGTGTGGCGGCCTCTTTACCGCCAGCCTGCTGGCCATCGGCGTTACCTGGTCGATGGGATTTGTTCCTGCCAAGATGATCACCGTGCTGTTTTGCTCTCTGCTGGCGGTGCTTGCTTCCGTACTCGGTGATCTGACCGAGAGCATGTTCAAGCGCGAAGCGGGCATCAAGGACTCCGGCACCCTGCTGCCTGGTCATGGCGGCATTCTCGACCGGATTGACAGCCTGACCGCCGCCCTGCCGGTGTTTCTGCTCAGTTATCTGCTACTCAGTCAGGAGTTTTGATGCACAAGTCACTGGTTATTCTGGGAGCCTCCGGCTCCATCGGTCAGAGTACCTTGAAAGTGCTGCGCCATAACCCGGGCAGTTGGCAAGTGTTGGCGTTGACCGCCGCCCGCAACGTGGATGCCATGTTGCGGGACTGCCTCGAATTCTCCCCCCGTTTTGCCGTGATGGTCGATGAGGATGCCGCCCGTGAACTGGCTGCCCGTCTGAAAGCGCACGGTAGTACAACTCGGGTCATGTCTGGTGCAGCAGCCCTCTGCGAGGTTGCCGCTCACCCCGACGCCCATAGCGTGATGGCCGCCATCGTCGGTGCGGCCGGACTGGCCCCGACCATGGCCGCGGTACGTGCCGGCAAGCGTATTTTGCTGGCCAACAAGGAGGCGCTGGTGATGTCCGGTGCTTTCTTCATGGAGGCCGTTCGCGAGCATGGTGCCGAGCTGCTGCCCATCGACAGCGAACACAATGCCATCTTCCAGTGTCTGCCGACCGCCGTGCAGCGCCAGCCCGGTTTTTGCGATCTGGCGGCGGCGGGGATCAGCAAGATTTTGCTGACCGGTTCTGGCGGCCCGTTCCGTTACACCGAGATCAGCGAGCTGGCCAAGGTGACGCCGGCGCAGGCCATCGCCCATCCCAACTGGTCGATGGGGGCCAAGATTTCGGTCGACTCCGCCACCATGATCAACAAAGGGCTGGAGTACATTGAGGCGCGCTGGCTGTTCAATGCGGCGCCCGAGCAGATCCAGGTGGTGATCCACCCGCAGTCGGTGATCCACTCCATGGTGCAGTACAAGGATGGCTCTGTACTGGCCCAGCTTGGTAATCCGGATATGTGTACCCCCATCGCCCATGCGCTGGCTTATCCCAATCGCATCCCTTCCGGTGTGGAACCTTTGGATTTCTTCAGTGTCGGAGAGTTCAGCTTTATCCGGCCTGATTACGATCGCTACCCCTGTCTGGCGTTGGCCATCTATGCCTGCCAGAAGGGACAAGCGGCGACCACTGCGCTCAATGCGGCCAACGAGGAGGCGGTTGCCGCCTTCTTGGCCGGGCGCATCGGCTTTATGGATATTGCCCGGGTCAACGAGGCAGTGATGCTGGCGCTGGAGAGCAGCGCAGTCGGCTCACTCGATGATCTGTTTGCCCTGGACGGTGCGGCAAGAGCCCGTGCTCACATTTTGATTGAGGAGCTTGGCTGATGGGCGGTGTGTTGTGGAATATCGGTGCCTTTGTTGTTGCGCTGGGCCTGCTGGTCGCAGTGCACGAGTTTGGTCACTTCTGGGTGGCCCGTCGTTGTGGCGTCAAGGTTGAGCGCTTCTCCATCGGTTTTGGCAAGGCGATCTGGCGCCGGATGGGTAAAGATGGCACCGAATATGTGCTGGCGCTGATCCCGCTCGGTGGTTACGTCAAGATGCTCGATGGCCGGGTCGATGAACTCAAGCCCGGTGACGAGCAGTATGCCTTCAACCACAAGAGTGTCTGGGCGCGGATGGCGATTGTCGCCGCAGGCCCCATGGCCAACTTTGTCTTTGCCCTGTTCGCCCTCTGGCTGATGTTTATCATCGGGGTGCCGAGCGTCAAGCCGGTGATCGGTGAAGTGCGTCCGGCATCCATCGTGGCCGAGGCGGGTGTGCTGCCGGGGATGGAGATTGTCGGGGTCGGCGATGAGCAGACCGGTGACTGGGAGAGCGTCACTTACGCCCTTATCAGCCATCTGGGTGATGATGCAGTCACCCTGAAAGTGCAGGCACCCAATACCAGCTATGCCACCGATAAAACCTTGTCGCTGACCGGCTGGACCTTCGATCCGGATAAAGAGTCGCCTATCGGTAGCTTGGGGATCGTCCCCCTGAGTGGCAAAGTGCTGCCAGTCGTGGCTGCCGTGGTGGCCAAGAGTGCCAGTGAAAAGGCGGGGCTGCAGGTCGGTGACCGTATCAAACAGGTCGGCGATCAGCCTATTACCGCGTGGGCCCAGTTTGTCGAGTTGGTGCAACAGGCACCGGGCGAACCCCTGCAAGTGGTGGTTGAGCGCAACAACAGCGCTCTCAACGTGACTCTGACCCCGGATAGCCGCAAGGTGCAGGGCAAGCTGGTAGGATTCGTCGGTCTCTCGCCACAACTGGTTCCATTACCGGATGAATATCGAATTCTGTTACAGTATGGGCCTTTGCAGGCGCTGTGGCATGGCGCGGACAAGACCTGGAGCCTGATCACGCTCACCTTTGACATGATTGGCAAGTTGATCGGTGGCATCGTGTCGCTGGACAACCTGAGTGGCCCCATCTCCATTGCCAAGGGCGCCGGCAGCAGTGCCGACTATGGTCTGGTCTATTTCTTGAGTTTTCTGGCGCTGATCAGCGTCAACCTGGGAATTATCAATCTGTTCCCCCTGCCGGTGCTCGATGGTGGCCATCTGGTCTATTTCCTGATCGAAGCGGTCACCGGCAAGCCGGTATCAGAGAAAATACAGGAAGTGGGTTTCAGGATCGGCGCCGCCATTCTGATGTTATTGATGGGCATTGCGCTGTTTAACGATTTCGCTCGCCTCTGAGGCCAGAGCATCAACAAGGACACATAAGAACAAAATGGCTGTTAAAAAAGCATTGGTGTTGAGTTGCCTGCTGGGTGCCAGTTTCCTGGCCCAGGCGGCCCCTGCCTCTTTTGTGGTGCAAGATATCCAGGTCGAAGGTCTGCAACGGGTGACCCTGGGTGCCGCACTGTTGAACCTGCCGATCCGGGTCGGTGATACCGTCGATTCCGTGGCTCTGGCCAGCGCCATCAAAAAGCTCTATGCCTCGGGTAACTTCGAGGATGTGAAGGTTTACCGTGACGGCCAGGTGCTGCAGGTGATGGTCAAGGAGCGGCCGACCATCTCCAGCATCGAGTTTGCCGGCAACAAGGATATCAAAGAGGAGCAACTGACCCAGAGTCTGGAGTCCTCAGGTATTCGTGTGGGTGATCCGCTGGATCGCACCGTGCTCACCTCCCTCGAGAAGGGGCTGGAAGATTTCTACTATGGCGTGGGTAAATACTCCGCCAAGGTCAAGGCCATCGTCACCCCGTTGCCGCGCAACCGGGTCGACCTCAAGTTCACCTTCGTGGAAGGGGAAGCGGCCAAGATCCAGCAGATCAACATCGTCGGCAACAGCGTCTTCCCTGAAGAGAAGCTGATTGCCCAGCTCTCCCTGCGCGACGAAGTGCCCTGGTGGAACTTTACCGCCGACCAGCGCTATCAGAAGCAGAAACTGGCCGGTGATATCGAGACCCTGCGCTCCTACTACATGGACCGCGGCTATATCCGCTTCCAGCAGGAGTCTACCCAGGTCTCCATGACTCCCGACAAGAAGGGCGTCTACGTCACCCTCAACATCAAGGAAGGGGATCAGTACAAGGTCTCCGGTGTCCAGCTCAAGGGTGACCTGATCGACCGCGGTGGCGAGATGAAGGGGTTGATCCCGATCGCTGCCGGCAGCACCTACTCCGCCAGTCAGGTGACTCATACCGAAGAGGTGCTCTCCAAGTTCCTCGGCCGTTACGGCTACGCCTATCCGAAAGTGGTCACCTTCCCGCAGGTCAATGACAAGACCAAAGAAGTGGAGCTGATCGTCAACGTTGAGCCTGGCCCCCGTGTCTATGTGCGCAACATCAACTTCAGCGGTAACGCCACCACCGAAGATCAGGTGCTGCGTCGCGAGATGCGCCAGATGGAGGGTACCTGGCTCTCCTCCGACAACATCGAGCAGTCCAAGAGCCGTCTCAACCGTCTTGGTTATTTCGAGAGCGTCGAAGTGGACACCAAGCGGGTGCCGGGCAACGATGATCTGGTTGACCTCGACTTCAAGGTCAAGGAGCAGCCAGCCGGCTCCATCAACGCCGGTATCGGTTATGGTACCGAATCGGGTCTGAGCCTGCAGGCGGGGATCTCTCAGAATAACTTTATGGGTACCGGTAAAACGGTCTCCATCAACGCCAGCACCAACGACTACTCCAAGAACGTTGACCTGAGCTACAACGACCCCTACTTCACCGTAGATGGTGTCAGCTTGGGTGGTCGGGTCTACTACAACCAGTTCCGCGCCGATGATGCCGATATCGTCGATTACGAGAACGAAACCATCGGTTTCCGTCTCTCCAGCGGCTTCCCGGTCAACGAGTTCAACCGTCTCGACTTCAGTACCGGTATCGAGAGCACCAAGCTGAGTCGTCCCTCATTCAATAGCCAGAACTATCAGGAATGTCTAAAGGACAATCCGGATACTGACGGCAATACCTATTGCTGGGATCAGTGGAACGATAACCGCCAGTCGGTGCAGATGGATCAGTTCTGGAATCTCTATTCACAGGATGGTTCCAACCTCGACTTTGTGACCGTCGATGTCACTGCTGGCTGGACCCGCTCCACCCTGAACAAGGGGATGTTCCCGACCGCCGGTGACCGCCAGCGTGTCAACGCCAAGGTGACTGTACCGGGCATGGAACTGCAGTACTACAAGCTCTCCGCTGAAGATGCCCATTACTTCCCGCTCGATGCGGATCATAACTGGGTGATGATTGGCAAGGGGCGCGTCTCCTACGGTAACGGCTATGGCGATGACCCCATGCTGCCGTTCTTCGAGAACTACTATGCCGGTGGTTTCGATACGGTACGTGGCTTCAAGAGCAACACCATTGGTCCCAAGGCGATTTACAAGACCTACAACAAACCGGGGGTTGGCACTTGTACTGGCAGTCAACCTTGTGAGACCGGCAGTTATGAAGGTTCCGACACCTCGGTGGGCGGTAACGCTCTGGCCGTTGCAACACTGGAGCTGGTCTTCCCGACCCCGTTCGTCTCCGAGACCTATCGTCCGCAGATCCGTTCCACCGTCTTTATGGATGCAGGTACCGTCTGGAGCACTGATTTTGCCAACGGAGCATATCCTTGCGCCGCCGGTTCTGATTGCAACTATCTGAGCCAGGACTACTCCAGCCCGGGCAATATCCGGGTCTCTGCCGGTGTCTCCCTGCAGTGGCTCTCGCCGATGGGCCCGCTGGTGTTCGCCTTGGCCAAGCCGATCAAGAAATACGAAGGGGATCGCACCGAGTTCTTCTCCTTCAACATCGGTCGTACTTTCTAAGCAGAGTTTCGCCCCCACCCATGCGGTGGGGGTCTTCAATGATGGGACGCGCGGTATGCGTGCCTCACCAGGTAACAAGACGGTCCTAACGCCGCTTGCATAATCGGGTAAATCAGGTAGCCCTCGCCATGAGGGAACAAGGAGTAAGTGTGAATAAAGCGTTGAAAGTAGCTGGTTTGAGCTTTGCACTGATGGCTGCCGGCATGGGTTCTGCCTTCGCTGAGACCAAGATCGCCGTGGTTGATATGGGCGAAGTCTTCCAAAAGCTGCCCCAGCGTGAAGCCGTTGCAGCCAAGCTGAAAGGTGAATTCGAGCCGCGCATGCGTGAGCTGCAGAAGCTGGAACAGGAAGGCCAGAAGCTGGTCGAAAAGTTCCGCAAGGATGAAGCCTTTATGAGCGCCGAGCAGAAGAAGCAGAATCAGGAGAAGCTGGCCAAGCTGCAGATGGAGTTCAACCAGAAGCGTCAAGCCTTTGAGCAGGACAACGGCCGCCGTCAGTCCGAAGAGCGCAACAAGATCCTGACCAAGGTGCAGGCAGCCATCGATTCCATCGCCAAGAGCAATGGTTACGATCTGGTGCTGGAGCGCAATGCCGCCCCGTATGCCGCCAGCAAGCTGGACATCTCCGGCCAGGTTATTTCTCAGGTAAGCAAGAGCAACTAATTGATGGCATTCACTCTCGCACAGCTGGCCCAGCAACTGGGGGCCCAGGTCCATGGCGACGGAACCCTGGAAATCCGCAAGGTAGCGACACTGGAAAAGGCCGGGGAGGGGGATATCACCTTCCTGTCCAACAAGAAGTACCGGCACTATCTGGAGCAGAGCAAGGCGACCGCCGTGCTCATTACAGAAGCGGATCTGCCATTTTGTCCCACCAATGCCCTGGTGCTCAAAGACCCCTATGTGGGCTTTGCCCGGGTAGCCCAACTGCTGGACACCACCCCGCAGCCGGCCACGGATATTCATCCGAGTGCCGTTATCGCGGCTGACGTGCAACTGGGCGAGAGAGTGGCCATCGGCGCCAATGCAGTGATCGAATCCGGTGTCGTGCTGGGTGACGATGTACGCATTGGCCCGGGCTGTTTTGTTGGCAAAAATACCCGGCTGGGAGCCCGCTCCCGGCTGTGGGCCAACGTCACCCTCTATCACAATGTGACCATGGGCTCCGACTGTCTGGTTCAATCCGGCACAGTGATCGGGGCCGATGGTTTCGGTTATGCCAACGAGCGTGGCGAGTGGATCAAGATCCCCCAGCTCGGCGGTGTGACCATTGGCAACCGGGTCGAGATCGGTGCCTGTACCACCATTGATCGCGGTGCGCTGGAAGATACCCGCATCGCTGACAACGTCATCATCGACAACCAGTGCCAGATCGCCCACAACGTGGAGATCGGCTACGGCACCGCCGTGGCGGGCTCCACCGTGATGGCTGGTAGTCTCAAGGTCGGCAAATACTGTATCATTGGCGGCGCTTCCGTCTTTAACGGGCATATGGAGATCTGCGACCAGGCCACCGTCACCGGTATGGCCATGGTGATGCGACCCATTACCGAGCCCGGTGTCTACTCTTCCGGCATCCCTCTGCAAACCAATAAAGAGTGGCGCAAGACCGCCGCCCGGGTGATGCGTATCGAAGAGATGCACAAGCGGTTAAGCAAGCTTGAGAAGAAGCTGGATCAAGAATAATCACGATTGGTATAGGGTACTGTTTTGACTACTGAAAAGAAGAGCCTGGGTATCCAGGAAATCATGGATCTGCTGCCCCACCGTTATCCGTTTCTGATGGTGGATCGTGTAGACGACTACGAGATCAGCGATGAACGCAAAACTCTGCGTGCCATCAAGAACGTCTCGTTCAACGAGCCGATCTTCCAGGGGCACTTCCCGGCCAAGCCGGTGTTCCCGGGCGTACTGATCCTGGAAGCGATGGCACAGGCCACCGGTATCCTGGCCTTTACCATGGTGGGCAAGCCGTCTCCCAACGAACTCTACTATTTTGCCTCAATCGACAACGCTCGCTTCAAGCGTCCGGTCGGCCCCGGTGACCAACTGGTGCTCGACGTGGAGTTCCTGAAAGAGCGTCGCGGTATTGCCAAGTTCACCGGTGTCGCCACCGTCGACGGTGAAGTGGTCTGTACCGCCGAGCTGATGTGCGCCAAACGCGAGGTTTAACACACGTGATCGACCAGACTGCCATCATTCACGATACTGCCATCGTCCATGAGTCTGCCGTGATCGGTAAAGGGGTTGAAATCGGCCCCTTTTCTGTCATCGGCGCCGAGGTGGAAATCGGTGACAACACCTGGGTAGGTTCCCATGTGGTGATCAAGGGCCCGACCAAGATTGGTTGCGGCAACAAGATCTTCCAGCACACCTCCATCGGTGAGGATTGCCAGGACAAGAAGTACGCCGGTGAGCGCACCTTCCTCGAGATTGGCGACAACAACGTCATTCGCGAGAACTGCACTTTCCACCGTGGCACCATTCAGGATCAATCCCTGACCAAGGTGGGCAGCGGCAACCTGTTCATGGTCAACGTTCACGTTGCCCACGACTGCATCATCGGTGACAACTGCATCTTCGCCAACAACGCGACCCTGGCGGGCCACGTGGTGATCGGTGACTTCGTGATCTTTGGTGGTCTCTCCGCCATTCACCAGTTCGGCCGCGTCGGTTCCCACGCCTTCGTCGGTGGCTGCGCCGCCCTGAACAAGGACGTGCCGCCTTACGTGATGGCCGCCGGCAACTACGCCAAGCCGTTCGGGGTCAACTCTGAAGGTCTGCGTCGCCGCGGTTTCAGCGCCGAGGCCATCTCTGCCGTCAAGCGTGCCTACAAAGAGATCTTCCGTTCCGGCAAGACCATCGAAGAGGTGCTGCCTGTGCTGATCGAGATGGCGCAAGCCGAACCGGCCGTCCAGCTCTATGTGGACTTCCTCAAAGATAACGAGCGCGGGATCATCCGTGCCTGATCCGGTTCGTATCGGTATCGTCGCCGGAGAGGTCTCCGGCGACATTCTGGCTGCCGGTCTGGTGTGCGAGCTGCAAGCCCGCTACCCGGATGCGCAGTTTGAAGGGATCGCAGGGCCGCGGATGCAGGCCCTCGGCGTCAAGGCCCTGTTCGAGATGGAAGAGCTCTCCGTCATGGGGATCACCGAGGTGCTGGGCCGTCTGCCGCGCATCCTCAAGGTCCGTCGCGAACTGTTGCGCCACTTTATTGCCAATCCGCCCGATATCTTCATCGGTGTGGATGCACCGGATTTCAATATCGGAGTGGAGCTGAAACTGCGCCGCGCCGGTATCAAGACGGTTCACTACGTCAGCCCCTCGGTGTGGGCTTGGCGCCAGAACCGCATTCACAAGATCAAGGCCGCCACCGACATGGTGCTCGCCTTCCTGCCGTTCGAGAAAGCCTTTTACGACCGTTTCGATGCCCCTTGCCGTTTTGTCGGTCACACCATGGCGGACGATATTCCGTTGGTGCCGGATCAGGCCGCCGTACGTCGCAATCTCGGTATCGATGCCAATCGCCGCTGGCTGGCGGTGCTGCCGGGCAGCCGCACCGCAGAAGTGGGCTTTATGTCCCCCCTGTTTCTCGAGGCGTGCAAACACCTGACGGTGCGCTATCCGGATCTCGGCTTCATTGTGCCGCTGGTCAACCAGAAACGGCGCGAGCAGTTTATGACCATCAAGGCCGAGGTAGCGCCGGGTCTCGACATGGTGCTGCTGGAAGGGCAGGGCCGCGAGGCGATGATCGCCGCCGACGTGGTGATGCTGGCCTCCGGTACCGCGGCGCTTGAAGCCATGCTGGTGAAAAAGCCGATGGTGGTGGGTTACAAGCTCAAGCCCTTCAGCTATTGGCTGGCCCAGCGGCTGGTGAAGACCGAATTTGTCTCTCTGCCAAACCTGCTTGCCGGTCGCATGCTGGTGCCGGAGCTTATCCAGCACGAGTGCACTCCGGAGAATCTGGTGGAAGAGGTGAGCAAATATTTCGAGCACGACAACAGTGCGCTGGTCAACACCTTCACCGAGCTGCACCAGCTGATCCGCTGTAATGCCGACTCGCAGGCCGCCGATGCGGTGGCGGATCTGCTCGGCAGATAACGCTATTTCGGACCGTCGATTGCGCCGCGCAGCCCGTTAATCCGTTTTCCGAGCGGTGATGCCGCGTCAGTCGACCCCTGTCAGGCCCCACGGGGCCTGTTTTGATTCAAGGCTACAAGATGATGATCGATATTCCTGACGACAAGCTGGTTGCCGGTGTGGACGAAGTGGGCCGTGGCCCGCTGGTGGGTGACGTGGTCACCGCTGCGGTCATTCTCGATCCCGCCAATCCGATCGCGGGGCTCAACGACTCCAAGAAGCTCTCCGAGAAGAAGCGCCTCGCCCTGTTTGACGAGATCAAAGAGAAGGCGCTCGCCTGGGCCATCGGTCGCGCCACTCCGGAGGAGATCGACGAGCTCAACATCCTGCATGCCACCATGCTGGCGATGCAGCGAGCCGTGGCGGGGTTGAAGGTCACCCCCGAGCTGGTCTTTATCGATGGCAACCGCTGTCCGGCGCTGCCGATGGAAGCGCGTGCCGTGGTCAAGGGCGATAGCCTGGTGGCCGCCATCAGCGCCGCCTCTATCCTCGCCAAGGTGACCCGAGATGCGGAGATGACCGAGCTGGACAGTTGCCATCCCGAGTATGGTTTTGCCCGTCACAAGGGTTACCCTACGCCTGAGCACCTCGCCATTCTGGCCGAGCGCGGCCCGTTGCCGGAGTATCGCAAGAGCTTCAAACCAGTGCGCCGCGCATTGGGGATCGAGTAGACCATGCCATTTAGTTTGAGCAGCGAGAGGAGATGACGATGGCTGAACCCCGTTTTATCCACCTGCGAGTCCACTCCGACTTCTCCATGGTCGATGGCCTGCAGAAGATCAATCCCATCGTCGGGGCGGCTGCGGCCAACAACATGCCGGCGCTGGCGCTGACCGATCAGATGAACATGTGTGGTCTGGTGCGCTTCTATGGCGCAGCCCACGGCAAGGGGATCAAACCCATCGTCGGGGCAGACTTCTGGGTGCAGAGCGATGAGCTCGGCGACGAGCAGTTCCGTCTCACCCTGCTCGCCATGGATAACGACGGCTACCAGAACATCACCCTGCTTATTTCCCGCGGTTACCAGCGCGGCCACGTGCAGGGGCGGCCGGTTATCGACAAGAGCTGGCTCGCCGAACACGCCAAGGGGGTGATCGTCCTCTCCGGCGGGCGCGAGGGGGATGTGGGCAAGTTCCTGCTCAAGGGAAACCGACAGATGACCGAGCAGTGCGTCGCCTTCTATCAGACCCACTTCCCCGATGCCTACTACCTCGAGCTGCTGCGCACCGGTCGACCCGACGAAGAGGTCTATCTGCACATGGCGGTGGCCATCGCCACCGAGTTCGAGCTGCCAGTGGTCGCCACCAACGAGGTGGTGTTCCTCAACGCCGATGACTTCGACGCCCACGAGATCCGGGTTGCCATCCACGATGGCTATACCTTGATGGACAAACGCCGCCCCCGTCGCTACAGCCCCCAGCAGTACCTGCGCAGCCAGGAGGAGATGGCGGAGCTGTTTGCCGACATTCCCGAGGCGCTGGTAAACACGGTGGAGATCGCCAAGCGCTGCAACGTGACGGTGCGTCTCGGCGAGTACTTCCTGCCCAACTTCCCGACCGGCGACATGACCACAGAAGATTTTCTGGTGGCCAAGTCGAAAGAGGGTCTGGAGGAGCGTCTCGAGTTCCTGTTCCCGGATCCGCAAGTGCGGGCCGAGCGCCGTCCCGAGTATGACGAGCGTCTCGACATCGAGTTGAAAGTGATCAACCAGATGGGCTTCCCGGGTTACTTCCTCATCGTGATGGAGTTTATCCAGTGGTCCAAGGACAACGGCATTCCCGTTGGCCCGGGCCGGGGCTCGGGTGCGGGCTCTCTGGTGGCTTACGCCCTCAAGATCACCGACCTCGACCCGCTGGAATTTGACCTGCTGTTCGAACGTTTCCTGAACCCCGAGCGGGTATCCATGCCCGACTTCGACGTCGACTTCTGCATGGACCGACGCGACGAGGTGATCGAGCACGTCTCCGACATGTATGGCCGGGATGCGGTCTCCCAGATCATCACCTTCGGCAGCATGGCGGCCAAGGCGGTGGTGCGGGATGTGGGCCGGGTGCTGGGCCACGCTTACGGCTTTGTGGATCGCATCTCCAAGCTGATCCCGCCGGATCCGGGCATGACGCTTGCCAAGGCATTCGAGGCCGAGCCCAAGCTGCCCGAGCTCTACGAGCAGGATGAGGAGGTCAAAGACCTCATCGACATGGCCCGTCGCTTGGAAGGGGTAGTGCGCAACGCCGGTAAACACGCCGGTGGCGTGGTGATCGCACCCACCAAGATCACCGACTTTGCGCCGCTCTACTGCGATGACGAAGGCCATCACCCGGTCACCCAGTTCGACAAGAACGACGTGGAATACGCGGGTCTGGTGAAGTTTGACTTCCTGGGTCTGCGCACCCTCACCATCATCGACTGGGCGCTCGGCATGATAAACCCGCGTCTTGCCAAAGAGGGCAAGCCGCCGGTGGACATCGCCGCCATCCCCATCGATGACAAGAAGTCGTTCGACCTGCTGCAGCGCTACGAGACCACGGCGGTATTCCAGCTGGAATCCCGCGGCATGAAGGATCTCATCAAGCGGCTGCGCCCCGACTGCTTCGAAGACATGATCGCACTGGTGGCCCTGTTCCGACCGGGCCCGCTCCAGTCAGGCATGGTGGATAACTTCATCGACCGCAAGCACGGTAATGAAGCGATCTCCTATCCGGACGAGAAGTGGCAGCACGAGAGCCTGAAACCGATTCTGGAACCGACCTACGGCATCATCCTCTATCAGGAGCAGGTGATGCAGATCGCCCAGACCCTGGCTGGCTACACGCTCGGTGGCGCAGACATGCTGCGCCGGGCGATGGGTAAGAAAAAGCCCGAGGAGATGGCCAAGCAGCGAGCCGGTTTCGAGGAGGGCGCCGTCAAAAATGGCGTCGACGGCGAACTGGCGATGAAGATCTTCGATCTGGTGGAGAAGTTTGCGGGCTACGGCTTCAACAAATCCCACTCCGCCGCCTATGCGTTGGTCTCCTACCAGACCCTCTGGCTCAAGACCCACTTCCCGGCCGAGTTCATGGCGGCGGTGATGACCGCCGATATGGACAACACCGACAAGATCGTGACTCTGGTGGATGAGTGTCAGCGGATGGGGCTCACCGTGATCCCACCGGATGTGAACACCGGTCGCTATCGCTTCTCGGTCAACGAAGATGGTCATATTGTCTACGGGATCGGGGCAGTGAAAGGGGTGGGTGAAGGCCCTATCGATGCGATCTTGAGCGCCCGGGATCAGGACGGCCCGTTCCGCGATCTGTTCGACTTCTGTAACCGGGTCGACATCAAGAAGCTCAACAAGCGGGTGATGGAGAAGCTGATCCTCTCCGGCGCCATGGATCGGCTCGGCCCCCACCGCGCCGCCCTGATGGCGACCCTGGAGGAGGCGATGCGTGCCGCCGAGCAGCACGCCAAGGCGCAGGCGGTGGGGCAGGTCGACATGTTCGGCGTGCTCACCGAAGAGATTGACGACGTCAAGAAGGCGTTTGCCAACGTGCCGCACTGGCCTGACAAGGTGTGGTTGGAAGGGGAGCGCGAGACCCTCGGGCTCTATCTCACCGGCCACCCCATCAACCAGTACAGCAGCGAATTGCGTCGTTATACCTCGGGTCGCCTGTGCGATCTGCATCCCACCTCCCGCGATACCGTGACCACGGCGGCGGGGCTGGTGATTGCGGCTCGCAGCATGGTGACCAAGCGTGGCAACAAGATGGGGATCTTCACCCTGGACGACCGTTCCGGTCGCCTCGATGTGACCCTGTTCAGTGAAGCGCTGGAAAAATATGAAGAATTGATGCAAAAAGACCGCATTTTGGTGGTTTCTGGACAGGTCAGCTTTGATGACTTCTCCGGTGGCCTTAAAATGTCGGCTCGAGAATTACTGGATATCAACGATGCGAGGGAGCGTTTTGCCAGAGCAATCCGCATCTCCCTCGATGAACAGCGGATTGATGATCGCTTTTTCCCGCGTTTGTGCGAGATTTTGGAGCCCGCCCGTGCCGGAGTCTGTCCGGTTCAGGTAAACTATCGTCGCCCCGGCTCCCGGGTGCGATTGACGCTCGGTACCGAGTGGCGGGTGACGCCCACCGATCAACTGATAGATGACTTGCGAGTCCTGCTTGGACGAGAGCGGGTTGAATTGGTTTTTGATTAGAGGTTCTAAGGCCCTATGAGTCTTTTTCTGGATTTTGAACAGCCGATTGCCGAGTTGCAGGCGCAGATTGATGAACTCAAACATGTGAGTGAAGGCAATCACGCCGTGGATCTGAAAGACGAGATCCGCCGGCTGGAGAAGAAAAACGAAGAGCTGACCAAAAAGATCTTCGGTGATCTGGGTGCCTGGCAGGTATCCCAGATGGCGCGTCATCCCCAGCGCCCCTACACCTTTGACTATATCGAGCATATCTTCACCGATTTCGACGAGTTGGCTGGCGATCGCGCCTATGCCGATGACAAGGCTATCGTCGGCGGCATCGCCCGTCTCGACGGTGAGCCGGTGATGGTGATTGGTCACCAGAAGGGTCGCGAGACCAAAGAGAAGATCAAGCGCAACTTCGGCATGCCGCGTCCGGAAGGATACCGCAAGGCCCTGCGTCTGATGGAGATGGCCGAGCGCTTCAAGATGCCGATCATCACCTTTATCGACACCCCGGGTGCTTACCCTGGCGTCGGTGCCGAAGAGCGTGGCCAGTCCGAAGCGATTGCCCGCAACCTGAAAGTGATGGCCGGTCTGACCGTGCCGGTGGTCTGCACCGTGATTGGTGAGGGCGGTTCAGGTGGTGCGCTGGCCATTGGCGTGGGTGACCGCGTCAACATGCTGCAGTACTCCACCTACTCCGTCATCTCGCCGGAAGGGTGTGCCTCCATCCTGTGGAAGAGTGCCGACAAGGCTTCTGTGGCTGCCGAAGCGATGGGCATCACTGCCCAGCGTCTGAAAGAGCTCAAGCTGATAGACCACGTGATCGACGAGCCTCTCGGTGGTGCCCACCGCGATGTGGAGAAGATGGCCAAAAACCTCAAGGCTCGCATCAAGCAGGATCTGGACGCCTTGCGTCCGCTCGATACCGAGCAACTGCTGGAGCAGCGTTACCAGCGTCTGCTGGGCTACGGCTACTGCTAAGCGCAGCCGTCAATCCCGAGTATTCAGGCCCCCGTCAGCGACGGGGGCTTTTTATTGCGGTTGATCTGCCATTCAGGTGATTGCCCCAACGCGCCCTGAAACGGCGCAGTTCAGTCTTCGCGGGTGAGGTGCATGGTCGGTATGCCATGCCGTTGGTGATGGCTGTCAGTAGCCTGCAGCATCCTTTGGCATCGCTAGCGATGGCATGACAAGCCGCTTGATCATCCGATAGCGGCATAAAAAAGCGCCCCGGCTGTGCGGAGCGCTTTTACAGGTGTCTGGCGGTATTACAGTTCAATCTCGTCTGTAAGACCTTCATAGGCGATATCGATGGATTGCAGCTCCTTCTGCAGGCGATGTTTGTCTTTCAACGCCTCGATTTCACGCCATTTACGTTTTTTTCCCGTTGTCCCGCGGCTACGCGAACCGAGTTCAACCACCTCGTCATAATCGAAGTTGAACATTTCCATGGCTCCCTCCTTGGTTTTTATCGTTTTCACCACCCGTATAACATAACGAATCCGAAATTAAAACGTTTTCGTGACGACTCTATGACAGCGCTAAAAAAGCCCATGAAAAAAAACCGGGCCCCTTGGTGGGGGCCCGGTTTTTATCAGAAAAAAGAACTGATTACAGGCGGCTTGCCAGCATGGTTTCCAGCTTGCCCTGGTCGATGGCGAACATACGGATACCTTCGCCCAGCTTCTCGTGAGCCATGGCATCCTGGTTCAGTTCCCAGCGGAATTCGGCTTCGGTCATCGGGGTCGGTTTGGCCTTGCGTTCACCGGTGTAGTCCAGTTTGCGTACCACGGCGCCTTCGGTCTTGCTCAGCTCTTCCAGCAGGGCCGGGCCAATGGTCAGGCGGTCGCAACCGGCCAGTTCCAGGATCTCGCCGGTATTGCGGAAGCTGGCGCCCATCACCACGGTCGGGTAGTCGTGCTGCTTGTAGTAGTTGTAGATGGAGGTGACGGAGACCACGCCCGGATCTTCGCTGGCGGTGTAATCACGGCCATTTTTGGCCTTGTACCAGTCGAGGATACGACCCACGAACGGGGAGATCAGGAAGGCACCGGCTTCGGCACAGGCACGGGCCTGGGCGAAGGAGAACAGCAGGGTCAGGTTGCACTGGATACCCTCTTTCTCCAGAACCTCGGCGGCACGGATCCCTTCCCAGGTGGAGGCCAGCTTGATCAGAATGCGGTCGTTGCTGATGCCGGCTTCGTTGTAGAGACGGATCAGCTTGCGGGCCTTGGCGATGCTGGCTTCGGTATCGAAGGAGAGACGGGCATCCACTTCGGTGGAGATGCGGCCCGGAACGATCTTCAGCACTTCCAGACCGATGTTGACGGCCAGCTTGTCGCCCGCGTCGATGATTTGCTGTGCCTTGTCCTGGCTCTGGGCTTTGGCCCAGTTGATGGCGTCTTCGATCAGCGGAGCGTACTCGGGGATCTCGGAGGCCTTCAGAACCAGAGAGGGGTTGGTGGTGGCATCGATGGGCTGATAGCGTTTGATGGCTTCGATATCACCGGTGTCGGCAACAACAGTGGTCAGGGCTTTCAGCTGGGTTAATTTATCGGCCATAGCGAATATCATCTCTTAATGAGGGAGTAATCCCTGGGTTGCGGGCTTGAGACGGTGGTTCTGAAATAAAATTACAGGATCTTGGTGCCTCAGGCTCAGAAAAGCGCGATGGGGGCGGCCCATCGTCATTGCCTGCCTAATTAATACTGATGTAGTGCATCCTGCAATAGGGGCGCTTGGTTGTTAAACATTCAGGCTGTTGAGTTATCCCACTTTATGGCGTGAAACTATATGATTAGTAAGGTTTTTTATATTTCCCTTCGACCTCGCTCCGGTTTGCTTTCAGCTGAACTTTTTTAGCCAATATCCATATTTGTGTCGTCGATCACATAAATTATCTCGCTACGTACTTGAAATTTAATTACAGCGAAAACGTTTGGCGAAATATCGCCGTTTGAAAGCCATTTCATGCAAGCGTTTGCGTTTTCGGATAGCTCATCAGGGATATATCAAAATGGTTCTCTTATGGGGCTTAATGGTGGCCTGTTTGATTGAATTATTGAGTTTGTTGAAAGTTTGCGATTTAAATGGAGCTTTATGGGCTTTTACCGTTCGTTTTTTGTGTCTCGCGTGACCGGGATCACTATTCCGGGCTCTCCCGCTGTGCTAGATTCCGCCCCTTTAGCGAAACGCTAATTAAACGACAGACAGAAAACGGTCAGCGCAGACTGACCATGGATGTGAATAACAACGAGAGAATTATGGACACCTTGATTGCGATGCTAAACGACCTGATGTGGGGAGCCGTGCTCATCTACCTGCTCATCGGGGTCGGTATCTTTTTCACCTTCCGCCTGGGTTTTATCCAGATCCGTCACTTTGGCCACATGTTTTCCGTGCTGAAAAACAGCCGTAAATCGGACAACGCGGGCATCTCCTCCTTCCAGGCCCTCTGTACCAGCCTTGCCGCCCGTGTCGGCACCGGCAACCTGGCCGGTGTGGCTGTCGCCATCTATCTGGGCGGCCCCGGCGCCATCTTCTGGATGTGGCTGATTGCCTTTATCGGCATGGCGACTGCCTTCGTCGAAAGCACCCTGGCCCAGCTCTACAAGGTCAAGGATGAGGATGGCAACTACCGTGGTGGCCCGGCCTACTACATGGAGAAAGGCCTTGGCATGCGCTGGATGGGGGTGGTGTTTTCGCTCTGCCTGATCCTGGCATTTGGTCTGGTGTTCAACGCGGTGCAGGCCAACTCCATCAGTCTGGCGATGAAGGTGGCGTTTGGCATTCCTGACTGGGTCAGCGGTCTGGCGCTGGTGGCGCTCTCCGGCCTGATTATCTTCGGCGGCATTCGTGGCATTGCCCGTTTTGCCGAGCTGGTGGTGCCCTTTATGGCGCTGGCCTACATCCTGCTGGCGCTGGTGATCGTGGCGATGAACATCACCGAGTTGCCCCATGTCTTCATGCTGATCATCAAGTCCGCCTTCGGGATTGAGCAGGCTGGCTCGGGTGCGCTCGGTTATGCCATCTCCCAGGCGATGATCAACGGTATCAAACGTGGTCTCTTCTCCAACGAAGCGGGCATGGGCTCTGCGCCCAACGCTGCAGCGACTGCCACTCCCTATCCGCCGCACCCGGCCTCCCAGGGTTATGTGCAGATGCTGGGGGTCTTTATGGATACCATCGTCATCTGCAGCTGTACCGCCGCCATCATCCTGATGTCAGGTCAGTTTGAGCCGGGCTCCGGCGTGACCGGTGTCGAGCTGACCCAGCGGGCGCTCTCTTCCCAGATTGGCAGCGGTGGCAACATCTTTATCGCGGCGGCCATCTTCTTCTTCGCCTTCACCTCTATCGTGGCGAACTACTCCTATGCCGAGACCAATCTGGTGTTCCTCGAGCACAACCACAAGGGTGGCCTGATGCTGTTCCGGGTGTTCGTACTGGGGATGGTGATGTTCGGTGCCGTGGGTGAGTTGCCGATCGTGTGGGCGATGGCGGATGTCTCCATGGGTCTGATGGCCATCGTCAACCTGGTGGCGATCCTGCTGCTCTCCAGCGTTGCCATCAAGCTGGCGAAGGATTACAACGACCAGCTCCGGCTGGGCAAGGTACCCACCTTCGATGCCAACAAATACCCCGAGATCCGCTCCCAGCTGGAAGAGGGGATCTGGGACAATCCGACCAAAAAGTAACAAGCGGTGAGTCAGACCTCTTGATTAAAACCTGAAGGGGGAGCCGGTGGCTCCCCCTTCTTTTATGGCGCGCTTTTCGGTTGCTTATCCCAGCGCCAAACGAGTTGCCTGATACGCCGTTGCAACTGGCGCCAGCAGCGCCCTTGTTGCCGGTCGCTGAGGGGGGCATAACGCCAGAGTCGATAGAGCCACGCACTCTTTAGCAGGGGGTGGGCAAGGTCGGGACGCAGCCGTGCCAGCCGCTCGCACCATGCCCCCATGCTCTCGGCGGGCTGGGGTGGATAGCCACTGCGTTTGCCCCGTTTGAGCAGGGGCTGCCAGATACGCCGCTCTGGCGGCAGGCGGGCGGGCAACAGCAGGGGCAGGCTCACCAGCAGGGCGACCAGCATCAGGCTGGCGAGGATCAACCAGGGTGTGTGTCCCGCCAGTGCGGGCCAGCGCAGGCCGATTTGTTGCCAGATCTGACCCGCATCGTAACCAATCACCCAGCGACTCCACTGGTAGTCGATATTGTTGCCCCACCAGCGCAGCTGATTGAGCAGGGCCCAGTTGCGATAACGCTGCAAAGCGAGGGGGTCGGCAGCGGTAAACTCGTCGCTCAGCGCTTCCCTCACGCCGCCTTCAATACGCTCCGGTGCCACTGCCGCCGTGGGGTCGATTCGCCGCCATGTTCCTCCTTCATCGAGATACTCCACCCAGGCATGAGCATCGAACTGGTGTACCGCCAGATAGTTGCCCCTTGGATTCCACTCACCGCCGAGATAACCGGTGACCAGCCGTGCCGGAATACCGGCAGCGCGCAGTACGAAAGCGGTTGCCATGGCGTAGTGGCCGCAAAAGCCGCGCTTGGTATCGAACAGGAACTCATCCACCCCGTCACGGTCAAGTCGTGGCGGGGTCAGAGTGTAGTAATAGGATTGGCTGCGAAACTGCGCGAGCAGGGCGGCGACCAGCTTTGCGCGATCCGGATAGCGCACAGCCAGCCCTTGGCCATAGGCGCGCGCTCTCGGGTTGCCTCCGGCTGGCAGTTGCAGGTTGCGCTGGGCAGCTTGGTGGTCATCCTCGGGCTGCGCTTCACCGCGGCCAATGCGATAGCGGATCGCCACCTCGCCGCTCCCCTGCCGATAGAGGGTGTCGAGAGGGGTAAGCAGCACCTGGCCCGCCAGCAGACGCGGTTCACTCAGGGCAAAGGCCCAGCGGTGGCGCTGGGGCTCGGCGATCACCTCGTAGCTCCCGGCGGGTAACGGGTTATCTGCCAGTTGAGTACTGCCTTGTGAAGAGGATGCCAGAAGGGTGAGCCCGGTCTGCACCGGCACTGTCTGCTGCCATGCTTTGACCTCGGGGCTCAGCAACCAGCGCTGACCATCGAAAACTTCTTGGCGCATCACCGGAAAATAGCGCTCGCGGACAGGGGGCGGGCCATCGGCAAAGGTGACCCGAAAGGCCAGTTCGGAGGAGTTGACCAGTTCGCTGATATCGCCGAGGGCCAGCTCTTCCGAGAGCCCCGACAGGGCGCGGCTGGTGGTGGGCATCTGCCAGAGGGGCGGCAGCCTTGGCAGCAGCAGAAACAGAGTGATGAGCAGGGGAAGCGCCAGCAGCAGGGCGCCGCCCGCGCTGCGCCAAGGCCGTTTCTGCTCGGGAGCGATGGCGGCCACCAGCGCGGTCACTGCCAGCCAGAGCGCTACTGTCATTCCGGCCGTCCAGCCGATGCTCTGTCGCTGCACCAGCGCCAGCGCGATAAGAAAGAAGGCGAGCAGAAGCACCAGCTCGATATCCCGCTCGCGCCGTACCTCGATCATCTTGAGGCTATAGCCGAGCCAGAGCAGATTGATCAGGGCGGGCAGGGTGCCCAAGCCACGCCACTGTAGTCCCAGCAACAGCACAGTAGTGATGGCCAGCAGCGCCAACCCGCGGGCAGGCAGGGGCGGCCAGCCACGCCATAGCATCATGGCCCGGACGCCTAGGGTGATGGCGCCCACTGTTACTACCCAGAGTTGCAACTGGGGCCAGAGCGCCGCGACCAGCAGCAGCTGTTGCAGGGCGATGAGTGGCAGCAGGCGGCGGTTATCGAGCAGCATCGGGCGTGCTCTTCGGTGGTGTGGCATCGAACTGGGCCAGTGCCAGCAGGCAGCGCTGCACAAAGGCGGCACCGCTATCGGGCCCCAGCGTCTGGTTTGCCAGTGTCAGGGTAAAGGGGATGCCCCGCTTGCCGTAATCGGCGCACCACCAGGCCAGTACCGCCAACCGCTGCTCCAGATCCCCGCCCGCGACCCGCTGCAAGGTGAGGTGAGTGTCATCCTGCTGCGGTTCATGGAACTGCTTGGTCAGCAGGCCGCGCCCCTGGGCAAGTTGCTTCCAGGCGACCCGGCTCAGTGGTTCACCGGCCTGATGTGTCCGCAGGGTATCAAAGTCACCGAGGGGCGCTGGAGCGGGCTGGCCCTGATGTCTTTCGCTTTCGGTCGCATGTTCCCCTCTTAGCGCCCCGAATGCCGGTTTGGGGGAAAGCCAGCCCTCCAGCTGCAAGTCCAGTAGGGACCAGCAGCGAAACAGACCGAGAGGGTAGCGGCTCTCGACCCGCAATCGGCCAAGGGGCAGTGGCCCGCGGCGAGAGGCCGATACTGGCAGGATAACTGAGCTGGGCACAGCGTCGGCCTGTGCCAGCCAGAGGGTGCCTTCGTTGAGGCTAAAGTGAAGTGCCTGTACCGGGCGCGGGCTCTGCACCAAGATGCGGATAGGAAGCTGGCTACCCGCTTCCCCCAGCACCAGCGGGCCACTCAGCAGCTCCAACCCCAGCAGGTTGCGGTGGGTGAGCCACATGGCGGCCATAAACAGGCTGCCGAGGCAGTAGGCCACCAGCAGCACCAGATTGTTCTGGTAGTTGGTGCCTAGCAGATAGATGGCGAGCAGCACCAGCAGATAGAGCAGCCCCATGCGGGTGGGGAGGATAAAGAGGCTGCGGGTACCCAGCGTGATCTGGCGGGCCGGGGGAATGCGGCGATCGAGCCAACGCTGCTGCCAGCGGGCTCGCCACTGTTGCCAACGGTTTAGCAATTTGCTCATCAGGGATTGTCCGGATCGACCCGGGCCAGCAACCGCTGGCTCAGGGGACAGGCTTCGCCGTGCTGCACGCCAAAGCTGCCCCGTAGCCGGTGTTCGGCCACATAGGGGAAGACCGCCTGCACATCCTCTACCGTGACAAAGCGCCGTCCCGCAACCAGCGCCCAGGCCCGGCTCACCGCCAGCAAGGTCTGGGCTGCACGGGGGGAGAGGGACTGTGGCAGATCCCCATCAAAGCGGCTCTGGTGCACCAGCGCCAGCAGGTAGTCGAGGGTGGCATCGGAAACATGGATAGCATCACCTTCCGCTTGCAGGGCAGCCAGCTCGGCGGCATCCAGCATGGCGGGCAGTGGGCCGCTCGGCTGGTGGCCCCTCAGTAGCTGGCGCTCCGCCCCTCGCGGCGGAAAACCCAGCGAGAGTCGCACGGCGAAGCGGTCGAGTTGGGACTCCGGCAGCGGATAGGTGCCCGCCTGATCCGCCGGATTCTGGGTGGCGATGACGAAAAACGGATCGGGGAGGGGATGCGTATTCCCCTCAATGCTCACCTTGCCCTCGGCCATCGCCTCCAGCAGGGCGCTTTGTACTTTGGGGCTGGCGCGATTGATCTCGTCCGCCAGCAACACCTGGGTGAAGATGGGGCCGGGGTGAAAGTGAAATGTTTGCTGCTGGGGGTCAAAGATCTGCAACCCCAGCAGGTCGGCGGGGAGCAGATCTGCGGTGAACTGCATCCGCCTGCATGCCAGCCCCAGCACCTGCGCCAGCGCGTGGGCCAGGGTGGTTTTGCCCATGCCGGGCAGATCCTCGATCAGCAGATGACCGCGCGCCAGCAGGGTCACCAGCGCGATTTTCAGTTGCAGCGGCTTGCCCAGAATGACTTGCTCCAGTGCTGCCAGCAGCCCGGCAATCTGCTCTTCTCTCTTCATTCCCTTCATACACATTCCCTGTATTGCGTCGCACCTACAGCTTATACGCCCGCAAGGGTGAAGGCAGATAACAGACGGGCGGTAAAAGTGCTGCGCAGGGATGGCTATGAGCGGGAGGTGACCCGGTTTCTTACGGCCTCTGGTCGATTAAATATGGCCGCCCAGGCACGCAGCTCAATACAATATTTCCTGATTGGAATGTACCGATCGCCATATCTTCACTAGGTGAGAGCGGTTGGCGCCCATATAGTTGCCCCCATTGCGACGCGCTGTGTTGCTGCCTTTGTGGCCATCTTGGTCCCGCCACTGTTCGCCTGTCGCTGTGATCTGGCAGGCATCGGCACGCCAATCTGTTATGGAGCATCCATGCCTGTTTTCCTGTTGTGCACTTTTCTGATGATCATTCTCTATCCGGTCGGGATCGATCTCTATCTGGTCGCCGTGCCCAAGATTGCCGATGCCCTGCAGGCGAGCGAGGCGCAGATCCACACTGCCTTCTCCATCTATCTGTTCGGCATGGCGGCGACCGTGCTGCTGGGCGGGATGATTGCCGATCGCTACGGGCGACGCTGGGTGGTGCTCGGGGGCGCCCTGATTTTTGTCCTCGCCTCGCTGGTGGCAGGCAGCGCAGAGGGGATAAGTCAGTTCTATTTCGGTCGTTTCTGGCAGGGGGTCGGGGCCGGTGCGCTCTATATCATGACCTTTACCGTGCTGCGGGACGTGCTGTGTCAGGAGCGGCTGGCGATGGCGCTCTCGATGATCAACGGGGTCATCTGCGTGATCCCGGTGCTGGCGCCGGTGCTCGGTTACCTCATCCTGTCACATTTTGATTGGCGCGGGATCTTCGTGGCGATGGCGCTGGTGGCGGCCGTTAGCGGTCTGGTGAACTTGCTTCTGCTCAAGGAGACCCGCCCGGCGCGGCAACCGGGCAGTGGCGCGGCGCTGCCTTTTGCCCTGCTGCGCTCGCCGCGCTTTATGCTGCTCTCCCTGCTGACCAGTGCCAGCGTGACCGCCATTCTGGTCTATGTCAGCGTCTCGCCGCTGATCCTGATGAAGGAGTTTGGCTTCACTACCGAGCAGTACTCCATCGTGATGATGGTGATGGCTGGCGTGAGTATGTCCACCTCCTTCCTGACGCCGTTGCTGTTGCGCTGGCTGGGCAAACAGAAGGTGCTGGCGGTGTCTCATCTCTCCTATCTGCTGGCGGTGTGCTCACTGCTCGGCAGCTGGCAGACGGGGGGCGATATCCATCAGTTACTACCGGGGTTTGCGCTGGTCTGTGTCGGCTTCTCCTGTGGCTTCGGGGTGGCGATGGGGGAGGCGCTCGATGGTTGTCAGCACAACGTGGCCTTTGCCAGCGCCGTGCTCTGCATCATGCAGATCAGCCTCTCCGGCCTCTATATCTGGCTGCTGGGTCAACTTGGCTTTACTCCGTCCGAGATGCTGATCTGCGCCCTGCTGCTGGCATTGCTCAGTTACCTGGCTGTCAAAGGGCTGTTACCATGGCTCGCGCTTCGTGAAGCGCGGTCGCAGGGCTGATGGAAGATGAGAGGGGATATGCGCAATCTGGGTGAACTCGATTTGAACCTGCTGGTGGTGTTCAAGTACCTGATGCAGGAGCGCAGTGTGGCAGGGGCGGCGAAAAAGCTCTGTGTCACTCCGTCGGCGGTGAGCAAGTCTCTGGCCAAGTTGCGGGAGTGGTTTGACGATCCCCTGTTTGTGCGGGTACGGCAGGGGTTGCAGCCCACCAACCTCTCCCTGACCCTGGAGGAGGAGCTGAAGGTCTGGTTCCAGCTCACCGACAGCATCACCTCGCTCAATAGCGAGGCGATCCCCGATGGTGCCCGCTTCACGCTGGTGATGGAGTCCCCCTTCTACATCAGCTTCCTGAGCGATCTGCCCATGACCATCTACCAGAAGTACCCCAACTCGGTGGTCAGGATGCTGGGGTGGGATCACCACTCCCTCAACGATATCGTCAATGGCGATGCGGATCTCGGCTTTTGTGCCCGCGAGACTCATGGCCGCTCTCAGGCCAAGGTCAACCGCTTGCCTTATTACATCGATCACGAGGTGCTGTTCACCGATCGCCCGGTGGTTTTTTTGCGCAAGGATCACCCATTGCTCAAGCAGAAGTGGTCGCTGGAGAACTTTCTGGCCTGCCCCCAGATCAGCATGGTGTGGGAAGCGAACGATACCTGGGCTCTCGACAGTCTGCTGGAGGACGAGGGGCTGAAGCGGGAGGTGCCCATCACGGTCTCCAGCTTCGAGCAGGCGCTGCATATTGCCTCCCAGTCGAGCCACGAGCTGATCGCGGTGGCGCCTTCCTACTGCGGTGGTTATGCCAGTCGGCATCACGGCAATCTGATCGCCATGCCGCTGCCGCTACCCGAGAAGCTCTACGCCCAGCTGGAGATCGCCTTCATCCTGCTGTGGCACAAGCGGCACAATCAGGATGCCAAGGTGATGTGGCTGCGCAACGAGATCCGGCGGCTCTACAACGACGAATCGCCACGCTAATGTGGCCGTGACGGTGCCCATCGATCAGCCGGAGCCATCTGCTCCGGCTTTTTGTTGTTGCATCGACCGGATGAACGGACTTTTGCACGACTGAAGTGCCGAGTGCGGGTTCACGGGTTCATATGGTGTTTCATTCAACTCTCTTTATGCACAGATTGGCCTTGGTTGCACGTCTCGAGTGAAACTCTTTTCACGAAAAAAATTCATGTGGTTTCATTAGAAAACTTCACTGACTTTCACTTTTAAAGTGTGATCGACCATTAAGTTCCTGTATTTGCAGTGATATAGCATGACTCCCCTTGGAATGGTGGGGTTAGATAGCGCCTGCGTAGGTGACTGCCATTAGAGCGCGGCTTGAGCCAGCCCCACAGGTCGTCTGTGGCCGTGTCATGCCCCAGCTATCTAGCCACCAGCCATGAGTGACGGAGCAGAGGGGAATAAGCATCAAGGTTGATAAACCGGCTTGAGTGAAGGGATGCAGCAAAGGTAGAACCCGGAGCCGCTAACTGTACTGGGAGACGCCACTCACCATCCCCCGATAACCCGTAATTGAAACCGGCTAGATGAAAAACACCTTTCATCGAACGGGGCGCGTGCACCCGAAAATAGCCAGATTGGCAGGCTGACCGTGTTATCCGTTATAGCAATGGCGGGCAAAAAATAGTGCGGCAGCCACCACCAGATTAATAAAAATAAATCTCAGCAAAGGCAGGTTGATATGCGTCCAGCAACAGCACCCACAGGGTTGTTACAACAACCCAAACCCTTCTTTATGATATTTTTCGTCGAACTCTGGGAGCGCTTCGGTTATTACGGCGTGCAGGGGATATTGGCTGTTTTCTTTGTGCAACAACTGGGATTTTCCCAAGAGCAATCCTTTATTACTTTCGGTGCCTTCTCGGCGCTGGTATATGGCCTGATCTCGGTCGGCGGCTATGTCGGCGACCATGTGCTTGGCACCAAGCGCACCATGGTGCTCGGGGCTATCGTGTTGGTGATCGGTTATTTTATGACCGGCCTGTCGATCTACAATCCCGACCTGATTTTCTATGCGCTAGGCACCATCGCGGTCGGTAACTGTCTGTTCAAGGCCAATCCGGCCAGCCTGCTTTCAAAATGCTACCAGCCAAAAGATCCGCGGCTGGATGGGGCTTTTACCCTGTTCTATATGTCGATCAATATTGGCTCCCTTATTTCCCTCTCGCTCGCGCCGGTGATTGCCGATCACTACGGCTATACCGTGACCTATAACCTGTGCGGGGTGGGGCTGATTATTGCGCTGCTCACCTTCTTTGCCTGCCGCAATATGGTCAAGGATATTGGCTCCGAGCCGGATCACCTGCCGCTCGATTACAGCAAACTACTGCTGGTTATATTGGGTTCGGTAGCCATGGTCTTCTTCTGCGCCTGGCTGATGCACCACGTGGTGATCGCCAACATGGTGCTGATGACGGTAACCATCGCCGTGGTGATCTTCTTCTTTCGCGAGGCGTTCAGGCTCGACACAGTGGGCCGCAACAAGATGTATGTGGCCTTCGTGCTGATGCTGGAGGCGGTGCTCTTCTACGTGCTTTACGCCCAGATGCCGACGTCTCTGAACTTCTTTGCCATCAACAACATGCACCACGAAATGCTGGGCATGAGCGTCAACCCCATCAGCTTCCAGGCGCTCAACCCCTTCTGGGTGGTGGTGGGTAGCCCGGTACTCGCGATGATCTATACCCGGATGGGCAGCAAGGGGCGGGATCTCACCATGCCGCTAAAGTTCACCCTCGGGATGTTCTTCTGCTCGCTGGGCTTTCTGACGGCGGCGGCATCCGGCTGGTGGTTTGCCGATGAGCAGGGGCTGACCTCCCCCTGGTTTATGGTGCTTATCTACCTGTTCCAGAGTCTGGGCGAGCTGATGATCAGTGCCCTGGGACTGGCGATGGTCGCCGCGCTGGTGCCGCAACGCCTGATGGGCTTCATTCTCGGCATGTGGTTCCTGACTCAAGCGATGGCGTCCCTGTTGGGAGGCTATGTGGCGACCTTTACCGCCGTGCCGCAAGGGATGACGGATCCGCTGCAAACTTTGCCCATTTACACCGGCGTATTTGGCAAGATCGGGATGGCGACCCTGCTGATTGCGGTGGTGATGGGGCTGATGGTGCCCTGGCTCAACCGGATGATGAATGCGACGCCGACAGAGGCCGAGGGGCTGGTCGCGGGTCAATCACAGGCGTAATGAGGGGAGGATAGTGCGAGACAAGGCAAGGGCGGCGACCCTTGCCTTGCTGTTGATGATTTAGATGTACTGCTCTTCCATCCAGGCTTCGACGATCAGCTGCGCCGATACCCCGTCCACACTGCCTTTTTCCAGCGCGCGATAGCCGCCTCGCTCAAACAGCCGGGCGCGGGCATCTGTGGTGGTGAGTCGCTCATCCTTGAACTCCACCGGTTTGCCGAAACGGCCATGCAGCCGGTTGCCGAATTTGCGGGCCCGTACCGTGATCTCCTGATCGGAACCATCCATGTTCAGCGGCAGGCCGACCACCAGCAGGTCCGGTTGCCACTCCTTGAGCAGCTTCTCAATCTCGTCCCAGTTGGGGATGCCGTCGTTGGCCTTGAGGGCGCGCAGAGGCTGGGCTGTGCCAGTCAGCTCCTGACCGATGGCGACGCCAATGCTCTTGGTGCCATAGTCAAAGCCCATGATGCTGCGTGATGACATAACTGATAAATCCTCGAAATAGAGAGCAGAGCGGGCCAGCCGATCAGCTGTGGCCGATATCGCTGGAGAGGTGAACTGGGTTCACCCCTATGCTGGCGGCAGCTTGCTGCCAACGTTTGTGAATGGGGGTCTTGAACACCAGAGCCGGATTGGGGGGGATCACCAGCCAGGCGCCGTCCACCAGCTCCTGCTCCAGCTGACCGGCGCTCCAGCCGGCATAGCCAAGGGCCACCAGCCAATGGGCAGGGGCTTCGCTCGTACCCAGGGTTTCCAGAATATCCTTGGAGGTGGTCACCATCATCTCATCCCCCACCTGCAGGGTGGAGTTGAAACCGGGGCGGAAGCTGTGCAGCACGAAGCCGCGATCGGCGTGAACCGGTCCCCCTTGCAGCACCGGCTGCTTGAGCTCCGGGTTGTTGGGCGGATTGAGCTGGAGCTGGGTCAGCATGGTTTCCAGCGACATCTCGACCGGAATGTTGACGACCAGTCCCATGGCGCCCTCTTCGTTGTGCTCGCACAGATAGACCAGCGAGCGCTCGAAGTAGGGATCCGTCAGGCTTGGCATGGCAAGCAGGAAGTGATTTTGCAGTGTTTGCATAGAGGCCAAATAGTGCAAAGGTATTTGAGGTCAATTATGGCAGTTGATCCCCATGGGAAAAACCGCTTTTTGGGCTGGGCGAGATCCCGCCCCTTTCCGGATTGTCTTGAAACAGAGAGGGTGGCGCCGGGCCACCCTCTCTGTTTCCGGGCTTGTCGGGGGCGGTTACCCCTGAACAGGCCGGTTAGCCTGCCTAGCGATTATTTGCCCAGTCGACGCTCGATGGCATCCATCAGCATGCCTGTGATGTGTACATCGAACGCTGCTTCAATCTCGCGAATGCAGGTCGGGCTGGTGACGTTAATCTCGGTCAGGCGATCGCCGATGATGTCGAGGCCGACGAAGATGAGGCCTTTCTCTTTCAACGTCGGGCCCACCGCACGGGCGATGGCCCAGTCGGCTTCGCTCAGGGGGCGTGCTTCACCACGGCCACCGGCCGCCAGATTGCCGCGGGTCTCCCCCTGCGCCGGAATACGGGCGAGGCAGTAGGGAACCGGTTCACCGTCCACTACCAGTACCCGCTTGTCGCCATCCTTGATGGCGGGCAGATAGGTCTGCGCCATGCAGTACTGGCTGCCGTGGGCGGTCAGTGTCTCGATAATCACGCCGACGTTGGCGTCATCTTCCTTCATGCGGAAGATGGAGGCACCGCCCATGCCGTCCAAGGGCTTCAAGATCACGTCTTTGTGCTTCGCGTGGAAGGCGCGCAGCTTGTCAGCGCGGCGAGTCACCAGCGTGG
Source organism: Aeromonas sp. R2-3 (assembly GCF_040908375.1). Classification (NCBI taxonomy): domain Bacteria; kingdom Pseudomonadati; phylum Pseudomonadota; class Gammaproteobacteria; order Aeromonadales; family Aeromonadaceae; genus Aeromonas; species Aeromonas sp. R2-3. The sequence goes on from NZ_JBFODP010000030.1 coordinate 108,211, forward strand.
TCGGGGTGTGCTCGGCAAACCAGGCGGTGTAGAGCTTCTCGTTGGCGTCGCGCAGGCTCTGCGGCTTGTTGACGATGAGGCAACCCTCATCCTCGGCCCGCTCCAGCATGTAGGTGGCGTAGATAAATTCGGTGTCGAACGGCGGATCCTTGCGCATCAGGATCACATCGAGGTTGGAGAGGGGCTGATCCACCACCTCGCCCAAGCTGTACCAGTCGGCATAGTCATATTTGACGGTCAGCGGGCGCATGGTGCCAAAGGCGCGACCGGCTTCCATGTAGAGATCCTTCATCTCCAGATAGAAGAGCTCATAGCCGCGCTTTTGCGCCTCTTCGAGCATGGCAAAGCTGGAATCTTTCTTGATATTGATGGCCGAGATGGGGTCCATCACGATGCCGAGTTTAATGGTCATCCGCTGTTCCTTTTTAATGGCTCGATAGGGTTGTAGGGTCGATTAGCGCAGCGTAATCGGCCGCTTGCGGCTGCGTCGATGCAGCCATGAGGCTGATTGATGCGGCCGATAGTATCAAGCGAGATCGCCAAAGCGGCATTGCAGCGCAGTGATCGCAGTCAGGGCGGCAGTTTCGGTACGCAGCACCCGCGGCCCCAGCAGCATCTCTTTGAAATCTTCCTGCACGGTACGGGCGATCTCGTCGCTCGACAATCCCCCTTCCGGGCCAATCAGCAGGCGCACGCCATGCTCGGGAACGGGCAGGGTGTTGATGCTGTACTCGGCACGCGGGTGCAGGTTGAGCTTGAGCTCCTTGGTCTCTTCCGCCAGCCAGTCATCCAGCTCCATCGGCATGCGCACTTCGGGCACCACGTTGCGGCCGCACTGTTCGCAGGCGCTGATCACCACCTTCTGCCACTGCTCGCGCTTCTTCTCCAGCCGATCGGCCGGCAGCTTGACGCCGCAGCGCTCGGAGAAGAGCGGGGTGATGCAGGTGACGCCCAGCTCCACCGATTTCTGGATGGTGAAGTCCATCTTGTCGCCACGGCTGATCACCTGACCGAGGTGGATGGCCAGCGGTGACTCCACCGATTGGGCGTCACAACTGTCGATGGTCACTTCCACCGACTTCTTGCCGACGCTGGCGATGGTGGCGGGATATTGATTGCCATCGCCGTTGAACAGCTCGAGCTGCTGGCCCGGCTGCATGCGCAGTACCCGGCCGATATGGTTGGCGCCGTCTTCCGACAGGGCGATGGTCTGGCCAACTTGCAGGGTGGCCGGTTCATAGATACGTGGAATGCGCATGGCTGCTTGTCAGTCTCTTGCTTGGAAACCCTTCATATCCTGCTGCGAGGCGGCAAGCAAGGCTCACGCGGCAGTGGGGAAGGGCTTCATGATAGGAGGGGCGATCCCCCTCCCTGGTCAAATGGGGTTATTGGCACTGCTTTTCAATAAAGGGATTGGTATTGCCCTGCAGTTTGCCGATGCGGCGGTTGCGCTCGCACTCCCAGCCCTCTGCCGGGTACTGGCGATCCCAGGCTTCAAACAGTTTACGCTGTTGCGCTGCCAGGCGCAGCCCATACTGCTGGCTCATGTAGAGGTAGGCGCGGGCAATCTGGCCCCGTACCGGCCCCTTGGGCGGCTGCACCCGACGATCCTTGAAATCCACCAGCATCTGGCACTGGCCGTACTGATCCGGCTTGCCGTTCCAGTCGGAGAAGCGGTAGTTGGCGCGATCGCCGTTCACTTCGCCAATGGCGGGGAAGAGGTTGTGCATGTCCCCCTCCATCTTGTTGAACTCGGGGCTCGCTTTTTCGCAGTTTTTGCGACCGCCATCCTGCCAGCACTGCAACTGGTGGCCGAACTCCCAGGCCGGTACCACGTGTTCCCACTCGATGCGGGCGGCGCGCTTGGCCTGCTTGCGCGGCTCATAGCCGCAACTGGCGAGATCCGGGCTCATTTTCTTGCCCTGATAGTCGATGTCGCAGCCGCAGTAGAAGGTGGTGACCGCAGGCTGACTGCGATAGAGCTTCACCAGATCCTGCTTGGCTTCGCGAAAGGTCTGGGCGTGCAGGGGGGCGCTGAGCAGCGGCAAACCGGCCAGCAGGGTCAGGGCGAGGGAGGAGATGAAACGCATGGGATTCCTTGCAAACGGGGTGATTGACGAACGATGGCGGGCACCCTACCACAGGGGCGCGACACAAGCTGGCTTACTGCTCTGGCTCCGGCCGTTCCCGCTCCAGCGGTTGCTTGCAGCGGCGGCAGTGATAGCGGGCCTCGCCACGCACCACCTTGTTGTGACGGCGAATAGAGAGCTGATGCTGCTGGCAGAGGCAGCGATAGGGCACGGTGCGCTGGGCCAAAACCGCCAGATCGAAGCTGTGGGTGGTTCTGGGCTCAAGGCCGAATACCTCCCGCATCACCGATTGCCACTGGCGGCCGTGGGGTAGCACCCGGTTTTTGCCGCGTCCTTCACCCCACAGGGCATAAACCAGCAGATGGGCCACCTCGTGGGGCACCACCTCATCCAGAAACGCCTGCTGGTTGGCCTGATAGAGGGCGGGATTGAAGCGTAGCTCCCAGGTTTGCAGTCGCGCCGATCCCGCCGCCCGGCCCCGCATATTGCAGTAGATCCGCGGACGGGGGAAGGTGCGGCCAAGGCGCGCCTCGGCCTGCACAAAGCAGGCTTCTACACGTTGTTGCAGCAGGGCGACAAGCTGGGCAGGAGTGGCAGACATCAACATCTCGTCAAATGGCGGATAAGCAAAAGGGGAGCCAGGCTCCCCTTTTATCACAACAGCGAGCCTTACAGGCCAGCGGCGGAACGCAGCAGTTCGGCCTTGTCGGTCTGCTCCCACGGGAACTCGTCGCGACCGAAGTGACCGTAGGCTGCGGTAGCCTGGTAGATCGGGCGCTTCAGATCCAGCATTTCGATCAGGCCATACGGGCGCAGTTCGAAGTGCTCGCGCACCAGCTTGACCAGCAGCTCTTCGGCGACTTTGGCGGTACCGAAGGTCTCGACGCTGATGGAGGTCGGCTCGGCCACGCCGATGGCGTAGGAGATCTGGATTTCACAGCGATCGGCCAGACCGGCGGCAACGATGTTCTTGGCAACGTAGCGGGCGGCGTAGGCAGCGGAGCGGTCAACCTTGGACGGATCCTTACCGGAGAAGGCGCCACCACCGTGACGAGCCATGCCACCGTAGGTGTCGACGATGATCTTGCGACCGGTCAGACCGCAGTCACCCATCGGGCCGCCGATAACGAAACGGCCGGTCGGGTTGATGAAGTATTTGGTGTCCTTGTTGACCCACTCGGCCGGCAGCACCGGCTTGATGATCTCTTCGCGTACCGCTTCAACCAGATCTTTGTGGCTGATGGATTCGGCGTGCTGGGTAGAGAGCACTACGGCATCCACACCGATGATCTTGCCTGCGTCGTCGTAGGCGAAGGTCAGCTGGCTCTTGGCATCCGGACGCAGCCACGGCAGGGTGCCGTTCTTGCGCACTTCAGCCTGACGCTTCACCAGCAGGTGAGAGTAGGTGATGGGGGCCGGCATCAGCACGTCGGTTTCGTTGGTGGCGTAGCCGAACATCAGGCCCTGGTCGCCCGCGCCCTGCTCCAGCGGATCGCTGCGGTCAACGCCCTGGTTGATGTCCGGGGACTGCTTGCCGATGGCGTTCAGCACGGCGCAGGAGTCAGCATCGAAGCCCATGTCGGAGTGGGTGTAGCCGATTTCACGTACGGTATCACGCACGATCTCTTCGATATCAACCCAGGCAGAGGTGGTTACTTCGCCGGCCACCATGACCATACCGGTCTTGACCAGGGTCTCGCAGGCAACGCGTGCCTTGGTATCTTGCTTGAGGATGGCGTCCAGTACCGCATCGGAGATCTGGTCCGCAATCTTGTCGGGATGGCCTTCGGAGACCGACTCGGAAGTAAACAGCTTTGCCATGATAAGAGTCTCAGCTTGTCTGGGTTATCGCCACGGCAATAACCGGATGAATAGGATGGTGTAGAGGTATCTACATCTGGACGTCTATTTTAATTAGCGCCCCCCGTGATTGCCAGCACTATTTTGTCGCGCAGTGTCCAATGGGTCACAAGCGGTGCTCTCCTATCCCGAAAGGGATGGAAATCAAACGTTTTTCTCTGGCTGCATTGGTCAATAGAGGGCAAGAAAAGCGATTGTCCTCCCAAAGCCACTTTATTCATCCAGATAATATTTGCACGCCGCGCGCCCTGCTGGGACAATAACGCGCCTTAATCTTGGCCATCAAATGAAGCAATCGCAGGAGATTCAGATGCCTTCTCGTAAAGAGCTTGCCAATGCCATTCGTGCATTGAGTATGGATGCCGTTCAAAAAGCCAACTCCGGTCACCCGGGCGCCCCCATGGGAATGGCGGATATCGCCGAAGTGCTGTGGCGTAGCCACCTCAGACATAACCCGAACAACCCCAAGTGGGCCGACCGCGACCGTTTCATTCTCTCCAACGGCCACGGCTCCATGCTGCTGTACTCCCTGCTGCACCTCTCCGGTTATGACCTCTCCATCGACGATCTGAAAAACTTCCGCCAACTGCACTCTCGCACCCCGGGTCACCCGGAGTACGGCTATGCACCGGGCGTTGAAACCACCACTGGCCCGCTGGGTCAGGGCATCACCAACGCCGTTGGTATGGCGATCGCCGAAAAAGCCATGGCTGAGCAGTTCAACCAGCCGGGCCACGACATCGTTGACCACTACACCTACGCCTTTATGGGCGACGGCTGCCTGATGGAAGGTATCTCCCACGAAGCGTGCTCCCTGGCAGGTACCCTGCAACTGGGCAAACTGATCGCGTTCTGGGATGACAACGGTATCTCCATCGACGGTCACGTAGAAGGCTGGTTCACCGACGACACCGTCAAGCGTTTCGAAGCCTACGGCTGGCACGTTATCCCGGCTGTTGACGGTCACAGCCCGGAAGCCATCAATGCCGCCATCGAAGCCGCCAAGGCCGAGACCGGCAAGCCGACCCTGATCTGCTGCCGCACCATCATCGGTTACGGCTCCCCGAACAAATCCGGTTCTCACGACTGCCACGGCTCACCGCTGGGCAACGACGAGATCGCCGCTGCTCGCGCCTTCCTGAAGTGGGACCACGCGCCGTTCGTTATCCCGGCCGATATCGCTGCCGAGTGGAACGCTCAGGAGAAGGGCGCTGCACTGGAAGCTGACTGGGCTGCCAAGTTCGCCGCCTATGAAGCCGCTCACCCGACGCTGGCTGTCGAATTCAAGCGCCGCACCGCTGGCGAACTGCCGGCCAACTGGGCTGCTGAATCCGCCAAGATCATCGAAACCCTGCAAGCCAACCCGGCCAAGATCGCAACCCGTAAAGCGTCCCAGAACTCTCTGGAAGCGTTCGGCAAGCTGCTGCCGGAATTCATGGGCGGCTCCGCTGACCTGGCTCCGTCCAACCTGACCATGTGGTCCGGCTCCAAGTCCCTGACCAACGACGATGCCTCCGGCAACTACATCCACTACGGTGTCCGTGAGTTCGGCATGTCCGCCATCATGAACGGTATCGCCCTGCACGGTGGTTTCATCCCCTACGGCGCGACCTTCCTGATGTTTATGGAGTACGCTCGCAACGCCCTGCGCATGGCCGCCCTGATGAAGCAGCGCGCTATCTTCGTTTACACCCACGACTCCATCGGTCTGGGTGAAGATGGCCCGACTCACCAGCCGGTTGAGCAGATCGCCTCCCTGCGTCTGACTCCGAACATGAGCACCTGGCGTCCGTGTGACCAGGTTGAATCTGCCATCGCCTGGAAACACGCCATCGAGCGTACCGACGGCCCGACCTCTCTGATCTTCTCTCGTCAGAACCTGGCCCAGATGGACCGTACTGCCCAGCAGCTGGCCGACACCGCCAAGGGTGGTTACGTGCTGAAGGATTGCGCCGGTACTCCGGAGCTGATCCTGATCGCCACCGGTTCCGAAGTGGAACTGGCCGTTGCCGCCTATGAGCAGCTGACTGCCAAGGGCCGTGCCGTGCGCGTGGTCTCTCTGCCGTCTACCGACGTGTTCGATGCCCAGTCTGCCGAGTACAAAGAGTCTGTCCTGCCGTCCTCCGTCACCAAGCGTGTGGCCATCGAAGCCGGCATCGCCGACTACTGGTACAAGTACGTGGGCTTTGGCGGCAAGATCATTGGTATGACCACCTTCGGTGAGTCCGCACCGGCCGAGCTGCTGTTCAAGGAATTCGGCTTTACCGTGGAAAACGTGGTTGCGACCGCTGAGTCCCTGTAATAGCTGACCATTGGGCCACTCTGGCCCAATAGCCGGAAAATAAAACGCCCTCCATCGCAAGATGGGGGGCGTTTTTGCAACAATGGATATTTTTAAATGAATTTTTGGTATTTTTTAGTTACTGATAATTTATTTTGAGTATCATAGTGTTCCTTGTCTGTTCTAGTGAAATTTAAACATCAGGTGGAAAGGTGAATTTAGCTTTAGGGGGGTGGAATGAAAGCATTTGGTGTGGGTTGCCTAAACTTTTCTTTTAAAGAGGGAATGACTAGAGAAATTACAGTTCAAGAGTATATTGATGAGGTTAAAAATTCTTTAGAAAAGCTATCCACCGTAAGTGACGTTGAAATATTTTTTGATTATGACGTAGGAAATGAAAAGATTCAGACATGTGAATCCACCAAAATGAAGAATGGTGAGCCATGTCACCCTCTTATTCCATTATATAAACTCTCATTTAATCTTTATTTGCCAAAAAGAGTTCAAGGTGAGCTTATTGGTAAAGAACGAGATAATATAGATACTGACTCAGATAATTTCAAAATTTTATTCATACATGACTGGCATGGACCTTTTACTATCGTTGAAAGCATTGGCGCAGGCAGAAGTTCATCTCCATCAACAGCAATACAAGTAGTTAGGGAGTATTTAAAAAAGGAGATCGGTTTAGTTAGTTCTATTTTGCAACTTGATTACATTGGCCCATCACCATTTCATGCTGATTTTTTCTTTAGTGAGTCATCGCAAGAAAATATTGATGAATTCAAAGTGTTTGAATTAAATCACACGAAGGTTCCTGGTTATGATGATTTAAGTTTCTCTTATTCTAAGAATGTGTTTGAGTCTGAAGACATTGCTTTTGATGAGTTTGTTTTTGAGTTGTCTAGTGAGGTTGGTTTTTATTATGAACTGGAGGCGATGAATCGTAAGCGGTTTTTGGATTGGTGTGTTATACAAGATAAGTTGCATGATATAATGAGGCTGGAAGATGATGGATATAAAAAGACATTGAAGGATCGAATGTCATATAAGCCGAAACTATTAAGTGGCTTATATCGAGATATTGGTCTTTATAAAGGTCAAGAAATTCAATTTAAAAATACATGTCAGCAACACTACTCATCAATATATAAAAGTGGAAAATATAGTAATTATCTAATGCATTTTGTTGATGATTTAATAAATAACTGGCCATCTTATCCTATTGCAGAAACGGCTGAAATAATAAGTTATTTTGAAAGTAAAAGTAGTAAGTCAATGGAGTTGGTAATTATCTTCTTAGCTTCTGTTTTTGGTGGTGCAGTCGGTGCTGGCATTACAGTTATCTTTGGGAGTTAACTATTGTTCTTGGGTTGGTGATGTGCGGTGTGATGTGATTGTAATTAATAAAGATCTCGCCCCTCTGCATTTATTTAAAAATGAAAATCATAAACATGTAAAAAGAGACCAGCCATCATCCGGTCTCTTTTTTATTATTCAGAGCATGCCTTACATCTGCGGCGGGGTACTTTCCGCGTTGGACATCACCGCATCCACCTCGGCCTGCTTCACTATGGGCTTTATCAATCTGACTACAACGGCGCCATGGTTAACACCAGCTTGCCGATATGGCGGCCTGAATCCAGCAAATGGTGAGCGGCCGCCGCCTCATGCAGCGGGAAGGTCTGGTAAACCTGGGGTTTGACCTCGCCACGTTCGATAAATGGCCAGACATGAGTTTGCAGCTGGGCAATCAGCTCGGCTTTTGCCTGCGGAGTACGCGAGCGCAGGGTGGAGCCGATATGGGTCAGCCGCTTTTGCAGCATGGGAAACAGATCCAGATTGGGGGCGGCGCCCGCAATAATGCCGATCTGGACTATGCGGCCATTGATGGCGGCCGCCGCATAGTTGCGCGCGACATACTCCCCGCCAATGATATCGAGAATGATGTCGGCGCCATGGCCATCGGTGGCGGCATGCACGGCCTCGACAAAATCTTCCTCCTTGTAGAGCACGGCCACATCCGCGCCCAGCTTGATGCTGGCGGCCTGCTGCTCGGGTGAGCCGACCGTGGTGATGATTTTTGCGGCGCCAAATGCCTTGGCCAGCATGGTGGCGGTCGTGCCGATACCGGAGGCGCCGCCATGGATCAAGATAATGTCCCCTTTTTTGAACTGGCCCCGTTCAAACATATTTGACCAGACCGTCATAAAGGTTTCCGGCAGTGCCGCGGCTTCGACAAAGCTCAATCCGGGCGGCAGGGGCAGGACATTGCTCTGGTGGGCGACGCTGTACTCGGCATAGCCGCCACCCGAAATCAGCGCGGCGACCTTGTCGCCAATCTTGAGATGAGTCACCTGCTCCCCCTTGGCGACCACGACCCCGGCGACCTCCAGCCCGGGAATATCCGATGCTCCTGCCGGAGGCGGGTAGAGCCCTTTGCGCTGCATCACATCCGGCCCATTGATGCCGATCGCATAGTGCCGGATCAAGACCTCATCGGGCTTGGGCTCTGGTGTGGCGCGGGTGGTCAGTTGCAAGACATCGGGGCCACCGGGTTGGGTAATTTCTACCGCGCTCATGGTGGCGGGAATGGAATAGGCGTTAGGCATCAGCGGCTCCTTGTAACGAGGTGATATGAGGTTCCCCGAGTGGGATGAGCACCAAGATAGTGGAGATTGCTGATGAATAAACGCAGTATTATTCCTCACCTGTAATGCAAAAATGCATTTCAACCGGGAGTCGTGATGAACTGGGATGATGCGAAAATTTTTCTGGCGTTGCATCGTGAAGGTAGCCTGAGGGGCGCCGCCCGTGTGGTCGGGGTCGATCAGGCAACCATTGGCAGACGGATTGCTGCACTGGAGCATCGTCTGGCGGCCACGCTGTTTCTCCGCACATCCAAAGGGTATGTGCTGACTCATGTCGGAGAGATAGTGCTGGCCAGCGCTCAGCAGATGGAGCTGGCGGCCATTGATTTCGTACGGGCGGCGCAAGGGGTCGACAACCGTCTGGTCGGGGAGGTCAGCGTGGCGACTACAGACACCCTGGGGATGGATTTTCTGATACCGGCCCTGACCGAGCTGCATCAGCGTTATCCCGATATCAGGGTCATCCTCAATACCTCGACCCAGGTGGTCAATCTGTCCTTGCGGGAAGCGGATATCGCGATCCGGACGGTGAAGCCGGACAATCCCGACCTGATTATTCGCAAGCTGGCCTCCTGGCCGGTCGGGTTGTATGCCTCCGCCGACTATCTGGCTCGCCATGGCATTCCCGAAGCGGGCACCGGTTTTGCGGGCCATTCGCTGGTGGTGTATGAGCCCCACTGGCAGAGTGCTCGCTCGCCAATGATGCTCGAAGAGGCGGCCGAGGGGGCCACGGTCGCCGCGGGGGTCAATACCAGCCTGATGCTGCGTCAGGCCCTGTTGATGGGGCTGGGACTTGGCGAGGTAGCGGTTCCGCTTGCCGAGCAAGCCGGGTTGGTGCGGGTCTGGCCCGAGCGGCAGTTACAGCAATCCTACGATGTGTGGCTGGTGACCCATCAGGATGTGCAGCATGCCGCGCGGGTCAGGGCGGTCATGGATGCCATCGTCAGGGCATTTGCCGCGATGGCCTAAGTCTGGCGGGGATTCTGTTCAGGTTTTGTCGCAGCGTGGTCACACCTCTTGCCATAGTCATAGCGGTTGAGGGAAAACCCTCATTTACTTGGTCTCTGACAGTCAATACTGTGAGACCGAGTCCACCACTACTGGAGCTTGACCCATGACCGATATGCTTGTTGACGATAAACAACCGACCCCGGATCCGGCAGAGCAGAATGCCTTCTTTCCGTCGCCCTACTCCCTGAGCCAGTTCACCTCGCGCAAATCTGACCTTGCCGGGGCTGACTATCCCGCTCCCTATCGGGAGGGGCGCTGGAAGATCCTGCTGATCGGGGCCGATGAGCGCTATCTGCCCACCGACAACGGCACCCTGTTTTCTACCGGTAACCATCCGGTCGAAACCCTGCTGCCCATGTATCACCTCGACAAGGCGGGCTTTGCCTTTGATGTGGCTACCCTTTCCGGCAATCCGGTCAAGTTCGAGTGGTGGGCCATGCCCGGCGAAGATGAAGAGGTGCTGGGGCTCTTTGCCAAATATCAGTCGCAGTTCCGCCAACCGGCCAAGCTGGCCGATCTGCTGAAAGAGGCGCTGGCCGCCGACTCGGACTATATCGGCGTCTTTATTCCCGGTGGCCACGGCGCCCTGATGGGGCTGCCGCAGAGTGCCGAGGTGAAAGCGCTGCTGGAGTGGGCGATGGCCAACGATCGCTTCATCATCTCCCTCTGTCACGGGCCTGCTGCGCTGCTGGCGGTGGCCAATCCAGAGACCTTCGCGGGCTACAAGATCTGCGCCTTCCCCGATGAGTTGGATGCCCAGACCCCGGCAATTGGCTATATGCCTGGCCACCTTACCTGGAAGTTTGGCGAGAAGCTCAAAGAGATTGGCTTCGAGATCGTCAACAACGGCATCTCGGGAGAGGTGTGCCGGGATCGCAATCTGCTGACCGGTGACAGCCCGCTGGCGGGCAATAACCTCGGCAAGCTGGCCGCTACCACCTTGCTGGAGGCGGTTGCCAAGCGATGAGGTTGTCGTCATCGCCAGCGAATGCGTTGCAGGTCGCGGTGGCGCTGGAAGGGTGTCAGCGGCTGGAGGAGATCCAGCAGCTGGTGCGCGCCTTTGCCACCCCGCTGGGGTATCACCGCTTTGCGCTCTTCTCCATCAGTGCCAGCGAGGAGGGGGTGGTCGAGCATCTCTACTGGCTGGAGGGGGAGTGGCTGGAGAGCGGCGAGGCGGTCGACCTGCATTCCTATATGCGCGAGTGCCCGATGGCGATGCATATCAGGGAGCGAGACCAGCCCTTCTTCTGGAGCAAAACGGTTGGTGCCGTTGGCGAGCAGTACCGTATCGTTCGCCAGCCTGAGGGGCCGGGCCGACATGGCTTGCAGGTGCCCGTCTATGGGCCGCTGGGGTTGGAAGGGGCGATGAGCTTTGGCGGCGATCAGATCGATGCCAGCGCTCCCGCTCGGGTTGGCCTTGCGCTGATCGCGGCTGCGGCTTTTCATGCAGCTCGTCGGCTGATGGAGATGCCTGTAGAGGGCCACGAGCGTGGCCTCACTGGGCGCGAGCGCGAAGTGCTGGAGTGGGTCTCCCGGGGTTGGCGCCATGCCGATATCGCCACCACCCTGAAACTCTCGGTGCGCACGGTCGAGAACCATCTGCGCAGTGCCCGTCGTCGACTCGGTGTAGCCACCACGGCAGAGGCGGTCAGAGTGGCGATCAGGAACCGCGATATCGAGGGCTGAGGGGCCATCCCTTTGTCTGGCATGTAAAAAGAGACCGGCCATCAGCCGGTCTCTTTTTTATTTCCCGCAACATTACACCTGCGGCGGGGTGCTTTCCGCATTGGACATTACCGCATCAATTTGCACCAGGACGCCAGCGGGCAGCTCGCTCACGCCAATCACGGTGCGGGCAGGCAGATAACCCGGGAAGTATTTGGTGTAGACGGCGTTGACCGCATCCAGATCCGCGATATTGGCGAGCTGGATATTGACCTTGACGATATCGTCCATCACATGGCCGATGCTCTCCACAATCGCCTTGATATTGCTCAGGCACTGGGCGGTCTGCTCCTTGATGCAGCCAGCCAGGATCTTGCCGGTTGCGGGGTCAATCGGCAGTTGGGCAGAGAGATGGTTGTAGTGGGAGAAGGCGACGGTCTGGGTGTGCAAGGGGCTGCGCGGTGCCTTGTCGGTATTGCGGGCACGGATCACCAGATTGTGACGGTCTTCCACCAGTTGTGGCGGGGTGCCGTCACCGTGGGAGATGACCGCATCCATTTGCACCCGTGCCCCCATGGGCAGGGCAGCGGCACTGACCACAGAGCGGGCGGGCAGATAGGCGACGGCGCGGGCGATGGCGGAGTCGGGGAAGAAGGTGGTGTAGACCTCGTTGACGGCCTCCAGATCGGCCAGATCGGTCAGATAGACGGTAACCTTGACGATATCGTCAAACGGCACGTCGATGCTCTCCAGCACCGCCTTGATATTGCGCAGGCTCTGACCCGCCTGCTCCTTGATGCCACCGGCAACCAGCTGGCCAGAGGCCGCATCCACCGGCAGTTGGGCGCCGATATTGTTGTAGTGGGAGAAGGCCACGGTATGGGTGGAGAACGGATTGTGCGGCGCCTTGTCACTGTTGCGGGCGAGCTTCACCAGCGGGCAAGGATCTTGTGGGAAGGTACCTTCGCCGTTGGAGATGATGGCATCGATCTGCACCAGCGCGCCCAGCGGCAGGGCGGCGACGGCGAGGGTGGTGCGGGTCGGCAGATAGCCCGGGAAGAATTCGCGATAGACGGCGTTGACCGCCTCCAGATCCGCCATCTCTTTCAGGAAGATGGTCGCTTTGACCATATCGTCCATCACATGGCCGATGCTCTCGATGATCGCCTTGAGGTTGCTCAGGCACTGTCTGGCCTGCGCGGTGACATCGCCACTCACCATCTTGCCGGTGGCGGGATCGACCGGCAGCTGGGCCGAGATATTGTTGTAATGAGAAAACGCCACCGTTTGGGTGCAGGGGCCCAGATCCTGGGGTGCATGGGGGGTATTTCTTGCCGACTTGATGATGGTGCCACTCATAGATATGCCTCTTTTTAATATTTGTTGTTCATTCAGGTACAGGTTTACCCCATCTTGTTGTACGCCACGGCCACTGCGCCAGCGGCGGCATCCCCGGTTATTATTTGTGATCCACTCAATTACTGAGAGAAATAAGGGAGAAGAGGACAGGGTAGATATTTCAGACGCTGCGATTCTATGAGTGGCTATCAGGGGTTGCAAACCGCTGATTGCATTTCTATGAGATGGCTCAATGGGCGCAAATTTAATCATATTGCTATTCAATTCACCCGAAATCGTAGCCAATTCGTGCGCAAATGGTGCCGAACCGGCGAACAGCCTTGCCCTGACTGGGTTTGCTCTTCCCCTCTTCGGGATATTGGCGTGTGAATAAAGGGTTAATATTATGCGCTGATGTGCAAATAATGCATATTATGGTGCATGGATATCTGTTTTCAGCTCTTTTAAGGGGCTATGAAAACTCCCGTTAATATGCATATCCACCTTATTAAAGATACCTCTGGAATATAATTCACGGCTTTTGCATTCCTCTCTGTTAACGATTATTCCGGCATACTCGATGACGCCTTGCTGGCAGCCTGGATCTGTTATTAGCGCCATAAAATTCTATGCCATGAATTTGCACGGCGGATCTGCTCCTGCTGCACAGGAGTGGGGAGCATGGCATTGGCGTGACGGTTTGCAGGAGCTGTGGTGCTGGATGAGAGGTGGCGTTGGATGAGGGGCGGTGGTGGCAATACGAGTCTCTTCACGCCGGTTGCATCCCCCGATGGGTGGGGTTGCCCCGCGTCGTCGCTTTTTCCACTTTTCTGTGGCTTTGTCCGAGCTCCCTCTTATCTGTGGCTGGTTGTGATGATTGGGATGGTTTTCAGGGCTCGGGAACAGTTCAGATGATTTCGCAGGCATAAATTTCAATATGCTGTTTTTAAAGGGAAATGTGTCAAAAAATGGATTTATCGACCGCTTTTTATGGTTTCTTGATGAAACTGTTAATTAGTGGCGTGATTGCGAGTCAGGTCGCTTTTTTCACTCGCTATTAATCGTATGATTAATAAGGTAATCAAGGAGCCCTGACGGAGAGCATCGATGCACCGGCAGGCCATTGCCCAGGATTGGCAAGCGAGATCGCATCGCGATCATCATTACCTGACTGTGGAGGATTTATGCTGGGTTTCGTTCTGGGCGATATGTATTGTCAAACATCTGGGCAGCGGTTACCTCCTCGCCTGGGAAAGAGTTTTCCCATTCCTGCCGATTACCGACTGCGCGGCCGGGTATCTGCCGCCATCATGACCATCGAGAGCCTGCTCGATACCCCTTATCCGCAAAAGCAGTTTCGTGATCTGGTCTTTGGCGCCTTTATCGAGCGCCAGCGTCGGCTGTTTGGTGAACATGTCATTGTGGCCCGCATGGAAGGGGAGGAGGGGCTGGAGCTGTCGATTGATCTCTCGTTTGTCAGCACCGCCGTACCTGTGGGCCTGCTGGCCATCTCTGAAGAGCTGGCCCTCGCCACGGCGCCGCGTCCCAAGAAGAGCCATCCCCACTACGAGGCGCTGTGCAAGGCGATCGACTGCATGGTGATGCTGATGTTTTATGGCAAGGTGATCCGCCAGCGGAATACGGTGTTGGAAAATATCGGCCATCAGTTTGGTTATCAGCCCTCGGCGACCCTGACGGCGCGCGTTGGCAAGGGTGGGGAGGATGATTACGACGCCTTCATGGTCAATATCATGACCTGTATTGCCCACTCCAACTCGCTCAAGGAGGCGCTGGAGAATGCCAGCCGGATGGGAATTAAGGAGCCCGCTTTCTTCTGTATCGTCGGGGCGATTGCCAGCACCCTGTGGGGCGTGCCCAGACAGTGGGCGTATCAGGCTTCACAGCTGATCCATCGCACCCACCATCACTACATCCAGAATCTGCTTCGTTGTGAAACCCGTGCCGGGCGGCGCCATATCAATCTGGAGCCGCCAAAGCCCCCGCTGTTTGCACCGATCCGGCAACAGGTTGTGCGTCTGTTCAAGGGGGCACACTGATCCGCAGCCCCCTTGTCATCACTCAGGCGGGATAAAGCGCCCCCAGCACAGCCGGACGGCTGGCGCCGGTGACGGCGGGCAGGTTACCCGGCTTGCGGTGAACAAAGCACATGGCCAGCCAGGCAAAGGCAGCGCCTTCCACCCAGTCGGGGGCAAGGCCCAGCTCGGCTGTGCTGGCGATGCGCCATGCAGGCAGCAGGCTGGCCAGCTCCTTCAGCAAGGGGGCGTTATGGGCGCCGCCGCCGCAGACAAACAGCTCGGCTTTCGGCTGGCTGGCACCGACTGATTCGGGCCGGGCGGGCAGTTGGCGGGCGATGCTGTGGCAGGTGAGCGCCTGCAGGGTGCGCTGCACATCCACGGGGGCGTATGAAGTGCCTGCCAGCTCCCCATTGAGCCAATCGAGGGTAAACATCTCCCGTCCGGTGCTCTTGGGGGCGGGGGCTGCGAAATAGGGGTGAGCCAGCAGTTTTTCCAGCAGGGCCGGGATGGGCTTGCCACTGGCGGCCCATTTGCCACCGGCGTCATAGCTGCCGCCGTGGGGCTGATGGCGGCGATACCAGCCATCGAGCAGAGTGTTGGCCGGGCCGGTATCAAAACCATATACCCCGCCCGGATTGCCCGGCAGCACCGAGATATTGGCGATGCCGCCGAGGTTCAGTACCACTCGCAGGGCGCCGGGTTTGGCAAACAGTGCTTGATGGAAGGCGGGCACCAGCGGCGCCCCCTGACCGCCGAGGGCCATATCCATGGTGCGAAAATCGGCGATAACGTCGATGCCAGTCAGGGCGGCCAGCAGGGCGGCATTGCCGATCTGCAGGGTAAAGCCGAGCTGGGGACGGTGGCGGATGGTCTGGCCGTGGCTGCCGATGGCGCGAATATCTTTGGGCTCAAGCTTCGCCTTGGTCAGCAGCGCGTGGGTGGCGGCGGCAAACTCTCGCGCCACCAGATTATCGGCCCCCCCCATGCGGTCGATTTCGTTGTCGCCCGGGGTGCAGAGAGCATGCAGCGTGCGGGCGGTCTCTTGCGGCCAGGGGTGACAAAGCGCCGCTTCGACCCGCAGTTCATCCCCGGCGATCATCACCAGCACGGCATCAATGCCGTCCATGCTGGTTCCCGACATCAGACCGATATAGCGCTCAGCCATGGTGTCTCCTTACATTGCTGTTCGAAAATGCGGTGTGCAGAGAGGGTGAAGAGGGGAACGGCTTTCATCCCATGCCACATGGCGTGGTCTTTGACATCAGACCGATATAACGCTCAACCATGTTGCATCCTCAATGCGGACCGGAAAAAGAGTGAGAGAGACAGGATAGATAAGCCCTTGCTTCCGTGCCACATGCCGCTCCCGGTGATCCATCTCATCTTATGTCCGAAGGTGGACTCATTTCAATCTGGTCACCTGGCGCGAGCTCAATAAAATGGGCTGGCAGGGCCTTCACCCTGCCAGCCCTGATGGCTTAGTTGCCGCGACTATCCCGCTTGTTCTGGGCCAGCTGCAGCTCGGGGTTGTCGAGCTTGGCCAGTTGCGGCATCGCCAGCTTTTTGAAGTTGGCCAGCTCGCGTCCGCTCAGGGTCTCTGCCTGTGGCAGGGTGAGGGTGCGCGGGTTCTTGTGAATGCCGCCCACCACGAATTCGTAGTGCAGGTGCGGGCCGGTGACGCGGCCGGTGCCACCCAGAGTACCGATGGTCTGCCCCTGCTTCACCCGCTGTCCCTTGTTGACGGTGCGCTTGGAGAGGTGCAGGTACTTGGTCACATAGTTGCCGGCATGCTTGATAAAGACGTAGTTGCCGTTGAACTGGTTGTAACCGGCGGCCACAACGCTGCCGGAGCCCGCCGCCATGATGGGGGTGCCCACCGGCGCCACATAGTCGATGCCGTTATGGGGGCGGATCTTGCCGGTCACCGGATGGAGGCGGCGCGGGTTGAAGTTGGAGCTGATGTATTTGAAGTTGACCGGCGCCCGCAGGAAGCTCTTGCGCATCGCCTTCCCTTCCGGGGTGTAGTAGTTGCCATCTTCATTGAGCACGGCGCGGTAGGCGGTGCCCTGGTTGACGAACTCCGCCGCCAGAATATCGCCGGAGGCGACCCGCTCGTCGTCGCGGAACTTGTCTTCATAGACCACCCGGAAGCTGTCCCCCGGCTGCAAGTCCTGGGCAAAGTCGATGTCCCAGCCGAAGATGGCGGCCAAGTCCATGATCTGATCTTCGGTCATCCCCGCATCCACCGCGGCGCCCCAGAAGCTGGAGCGGATCTCGCCCTTACTCACCTGTTCGCGGGTGTCGAGGGCGATCTTGACGTTGCGGGCGACAAAGGTCTCCTCCTTGCGGCTCACCTTGAGCGCCTGCTCCAGACTGTGGGGGTAATAGAGGCTGTGCAGCTCGCCGTTCTCGGTGAGCTTGAAGGTGAGTTCCTGCCCAGGTTGCAGCATCCGCAGGGGATCGCTGCCCTCGAGCTGATCGATCAGGTGCAGATCCGTGGTGCTCAGGCCAATGCGCTGGAAGATGACTCCCATGTTGTCGCCACGGCGTACCTTCACCTGCTTGGTGATATAGCGCGGCTTGGGCGGGGTAACGGGCTGGGCGGCCTCGGCCGGCAGCTCATCGTTCAGCGCGTTGTCGTTGGCCGGTTCCCGCAGGGCAATCTCGTTGCCGTTTTCATCGACCCGTGTTGCCACCGCCTGTTCGCTTGGCCAGGCAGCCAGCATCATGATCATGATGCTCAAGATCAGCACCATCTTGCGGTGCCAGTGGGGGAGTGCGTTGAAGGCGTGCCAAATAACCATGAGAAGCAGATGAAGTCGGGCAGAATGGACGGATTTTACAGCCTTTCCAATTGGCCCGCCATTCCAGTAATATGTTTGGCCCTGTGGAATCGTGATGGAGAGTCAAAAAATGTCCCAGCTCGAGGTGGCGCTAGCCGAGATCAAGCGCGGAGCGGAAGAAATTCTGGTTGAAGAAGAACTTGTCGCCAAGTTGAAGGAAGGGCGCCCGCTGCGCATCAAGTTGGGCATGGACCCGACCGCCCCCGACATTCACCTGGGTCATACCGTGATCCTCAACAAGCTGAAGACCTTCCAGGATCTGGGCCATGAAGTGATCCTGCTGATCGGTGACTTCACTGCCATGGTGGGTGATCCCTCCGGCAAGAACGCCACCCGTCCGCCGCTCTCCGAAGAGGCCATCAAGCACAACGCCCTCACCTATGCGGAGCAGGCGTTCAAGATCCTCGACCCGGCCAAGACCCGCATCGAGTACAACTCGACCTGGCTGAGCGAGCTGGGTGCGACCGGCATGATCAAGCTGGCGGCCAAGCAGACCGTGGCCCGCATGATGGAGCGCGACGATTTCAAAAAGCGCTACACCGGCGGCCAATCCATCGCGATTCACGAATTCCTCTATCCGCTGCTGCAAGGCTATGACTCGGTCGCGCTGAAGGCGGACGTTGAGCTCGGCGGTACCGACCAGAAGTTCAACCTGCTGATGGGCCGCGAGCTGCAAAAAGATGCCGGCATGGCGACCCAGTGCGTGCTGATGATGCCGCTGTTGGTGGGTCTGGATGGCGTCAAGAAGATGTCCAAGTCCGCAGGCAACTACATCGGCGTTCACGACGCTCCGGGCGAGATGTTCGGCAAGATCATGTCCATCACCGACGATCTGATGTGGAACTACTACGAGCTGCTCTCCTTCCGTCCGCTGGCCGAAATCGAAGAGTTTAAGGCGGGCATCGCTGCCGGTACTCTCAACCCGCGCGACGTGAAGATCTGGCTGGCCAAAGAGATCATCGCCCGTTATCACGATGAAGCGGCGGCCGAAGCGGCCCACGAAGATTTCACCCAGCGCTTCTCCAAGAACGCCATCCCGGACGAGATGCCGGAAATCGAGCTGGCTCTGGAAGGCGAAGGTCTGGCCATTGCCAACCTGCTGAAAGAGGCCGATCTGGTGGCCACCACCTCTGAAGCGCTGCGGATGATCAAGCAGGGTGCGGTCAAGGTGGATGGCGAGAAGCTGGAAGATGGCAAGGCACTGATTGGTGCCGGTACCGCCGTCTATCAGGTCGGCAAGCGCAAGTTTGCCCGGGTGACTGTCAAATAAGCAGTACCGTCAAATAAGCAGTCGCATCAGGCAAGCTGGTCATCAGGCCGGTTCAAGCTTGTTTAACAGGGCCTCCTTCGGGAGGCCTTGTCGTATCTGGGCGGCACGGATCTGGGCGATAAAGTGCCGCAGCACGGCACTGCTTGGGTGAGGCCGTGTCGCCAGACTGATGCTGGTCATCATGCCGTTGCCCTCAATGGGGTGATAACTGACCCCGAGCGGGCGCAGCGCCGCCACCGAGCTGGGCACCAGAGTCACGCCAAAGCCCGCCTGCACCATGCCGACGGTGGAGATCACCTGCGGACATTCGGGTCCCAGTATCGGCTCGAACCCCGCCTCCCGACAGAGGCCCACGATGCCGTCATAGAGCCCGGGCCCGATGGCGTGGGGAAACAGAATAAAACTCTCGTCCTTCAGGCTGGCCAGTGGCAAGGGGCCCGGCTTGGCCTTGGGATGGCTGGTCGGCAGGGCGATCAGCAGCGGCTCCTGCTCGATAAGGTGATGGGCAAAGCCCTCGCTACCGCGGCAGGGGAGCCGCAAGATGGCGGCATCCAGCCGATCGTTGCGTAGCGCCTCCACCAGTGCCGGCATGGTGCCCTCCTGCGGGCTGAGGGCTACCTCGGGGTAGCGCTCCCGGTAGTCGTGCAGCAGGGTCAGCACCGCGGGGTGGAGCACGGTGGAACCGGCAAAGCCGATCCGCAGCGCCCCCTGCTCGCCCCGGGCAATCCGCTTTACCTTCTGTTTTGCCGCATCGGCCAGCGCCAGGATCTGCGCCGCATCCCGATAGAGGCTCTCGCCCGCCTCGGTCAGTTCGACACTGCGGGTCAAACGGCGCAGTAGCGGGGTGCCCAGGGTCTCTTCCAGCTTGCGGATCTGCTGGCTCAGCGGCGGCTGGGCCATGTTGAGTGATTCGGCTGCGCGGGTGAAATTCTGCTTTTCAACAACGGCCATGAAGTAGCGGAGCGTACGAAGTTCCATATCGATTGAGTCTCAAAGTCATGGGATCAGCGTATTGGTGTTGAAATGTGAACCAAGTCACCATTGGATCCGAACGCTAACAGGATTCACGGTGGAGGTGAAACCCGAATGGAACATATTGCAACATCTGACAGTGCCGGGTGCAGCTGTGCCCTCGAAGTAAGCCAGCAGTTTTCCCGCTGGCGCAGGCAGCATGATGGTGGCGAGATCTACCAGAGTTCCCTGATGAGCGCCCTGCTGGCGGGGGTCTACGAAGGGGAGACCACCATGAGCGAGCTGCTGCGCCACGGCGACTTTGGCCTCGGCACCTTCAACCACCTCGATGGCGAGCTGATCGCCTTCGAGCGCCAGATCCACCAGTTGCGCTCCGATGGCTCGGCCCGTCCCGCCCGAGCCGATCAGAAGACCCCCTTTGCGGTGATGACCCATTTTCGCCCTTGTCTGGAGCGTCGCTTCGACCATCCCCTCAGCCGTGACGAGATCCACCAGTGGGTGGATCGGCTGGTGGGATCCGACAACGTCTTCGTCGCCCTGCGCCTCGACGGCCAGTTTGAAACGGCCAAGGTACGAACCGTGCCGCGTCAGGAGCCCCCTTATCGTCCCATGCTGGAAGCTATCGAACAGCAGCCGCTGTTCCGCTTTGCCTCGGTGGCGGGAACCCTGGTGGGCTTTCGCTGCCCGCCGTTCGTGCAGGGAGTTAATGTAGCGGGCTTTCACGAGCACATGATCACCGCCGATCGCAAGGGGGGTGGCCATCTGCTCGACTACACCATGGCCCACGGCACCCTGCGACTTTCTGTGGTGCGTCACCTCAATCTGGCCCTGCCATCGGATCCCGCTTTCCGGCAGGCCGACCTCAACCCCGCCGATCTCGATCGCGCCATTCAAGCCGCCGAAGGCTGATAGACAAGGAGCAATAACATGGAAAACAGACAGTGGAAGTGCGGTGCCGAGCTGGTGGTTCGTCATCTGGAGGCGCAAGGGGTCAAGCAGGTGTTCGGGATCCCGGGAGCCAAGATTGACCGGGTGTTCGATGCGCTGGAGGACTCCCCCATCGAGACCATAGTGGTACGCCACGAGGCTAACGCCGCCTTTATGGCTGCCGCCGTGGGACGCCTCACCGGCAAGGCGGGGGTGGCGCTGGTCACCTCGGGCCCCGGCTGCTCCAACCTCATTACCGGGTTGGCGACGGCCACCTCGGAGGGGGACCCCATGGTGGCGCTGGGCGGTGCGGTGCGCCGTGCCGATGGTCTCAAGCTCACCCACCAGAGCATGGATACGGTCAACCTCTGCCGTCCGGTCACCAAGTTCAGTGCCCAGGTCAACAGCGGGGCGGCAATCTCGGAAGTGATGGCTAACGCCTTTCGCGCAGCCGAGCTGGGGCGGCCGGGGGCGGCCTTTGTCAGCCTGCCGATGGATATCATCAACAAGCCGGTGCAGGGCAATGTGCTGGTGCCCCGCGAGGTGCCGGAGCCGGGCTGCGCCGATGAGCAGAATATGGAGCAGGCATTGACCCTGCTGCGCAACGCCCAGAATCCGGTGGTGCTGCTCGGCCTGATGGCGAGCCGGCCGGAAAATGCCGAGGCAGTGCGCGCCTTCCTCGACAAGGCGCGGCTGCCGGTGACCGGTACCTATCAGGCTGCCGGGGTGGTGGACAGCTGCCACTTCGATGACTTTGCCGGACGGGTCGGGCTCTTCAACAACCAGCCGGGGGATCAGCTGCTGGCAGGGGCCGATCTGGTGATCTGCATCGGCTACAGCCCCATCGAGTACGACCCCGTGCTGTGGAATGGCGATCGGGAGCGGCGCATCCTCCATATCGACGTGCTACCTGCCGATATCGACAGCAGCTACTGCCCGACCGCCGAGCTGGTGGGGTCGATCCGCGCCAACCTGTTGCAGCTGACCCGCATCATGGGCAATCCGAAAATCCGTCCCCCCGAGGTGGATCGGCTGCTGCAAGGGGTACGCCAGCAGCGGTTGCGACTGGCGATGCGGGCCGACGATCTGCACGGCAATCCGGTTCACCCCTTGCGTATCGTGCGCGAGCTGCAGGATCTGGTGCGCGACGACATGACCCTCTGCGTCGACATGGGCAGCTTCCATATCTGGATTGCCCGCTACCTCTACAGCTTCCGCGCCCGTCAGGTGCTGATCTCCAATGGTCAGCAGACCATGGGGGTGGCACTGCCGTGGGCCATCGGTGCGGCGCTGGTGCGGCCGGGGGAGAAGGTGATCTCGGTATCGGGGGATGGCAGCTTCATGCAGTCGAGCATGGAGCTGGAGACGGCGGTGCGGCTCAAGAGCAATATCGTTCACATCATCTGGGTCGATAACGGCTACAACATGGTGGCGATGCAGGAGCAGCAGAAATATTGCCGCACCTCCGGCGTCTCTTTTGGTCCCATCGACTTCAAACGCTATGCCGAATCGTTCGGGGCGGCCGGGTTTGCGGTGCGTTCGGCCGACGAGCTGCGCGCCACCCTGCGTGCCGCGCTGGCGGTGGAGGGGCCCGCTGTGGTGGCGATTCCGGTGGATTACTCCGACAACCCGGGGCTGATGGCCCAGCTCAGGCCAGAAGTATTGGCATAAGTAGGGGCAACAGTGCTGGCCTGAATCCTTGTGTAAGGGCAGGCAGACCCACCCATATAGCAAAAACCGGCATCAATGGATGCCGGTTTTTTATTGTTTTGCGGGATGGGTGGCCTTAACGGGCCAGCTGGACGGCGGCGCGTGCGCGGGCCGGTTGTGGGCGCTGTTTGGCTTTTGGCGCGCAGGCCATCTTCAGGCGCAGCCACTCGCGCCACAGCAGCCAGCAGAGCGGCAGGGTGAGCAGCAGCACGGTCGCGGGCTGGGCCATCAGCACGCCATCACGACCCCACAGTTGCGGCAGCAGGAAGATGAGCGGCAGCAGCAACACGGTTTTGGCGATGGAGATGACCAGCGCCTGACGGGTACGCGCCATGGATTGCAGCAGCACGATGCCGAACATGATGATCCCCTCCAGCGGAATGGCGCCGAGGTTGAGGGTCAGGCTGCTGATGGCGGCTGCTAGCAGTTCGGGATCTTGATCACCGGTATAGAGCATGGCGACCTGTCCCGGCAGCAGCTGGATGGTGAGCCACACCAGCATGCCGTAGATAAAGGTGAACTTGAGCCCCATCTCCATCAGGTACTTGAGGTTGCGATGGCGCTTGGCCCCCGCTGCCTTGCTGATGAGCGGCTGAATGCCGAACGCCAGCCCCTGCAGGATGACGATAAAGACCGCCTCTGTGTAACCGGCTACGGTAAAGCCCGCCAGATCCTTCACATTGCCATACACCATCAGCTGGCTATTGTGCAGCATCAAGAGCAGCCCGAGGTTGAACTGGGCAATCAGGCTCGGCAGACCGGTAAAGAGCAGGTGCGGCATGGCGGGAAGGTTGGGTACCAGATCCCGCCAGCTGAGGCGCAGCCGCGCCCAGGGGGTAAAGAAGTAGCCAAGGCCGATCAGGCTCACCGCACCCTCTGCCATCAGGGTGGCTTGCGCGGTCCCGATCAATCCCAGCCCCAGCCGACCCACCATGATGTAGTTGAGGATGATATTGAGCACGGCGCCGCTGCTCACCAGCACCATGGCCAGTTTCGGGCGGCCATCGTTGCGCAGCAGATAGGGAACCGCCAGATTGCTGGCCAGCAGCAGGGTACCGCCGCCAATCCAGGTGAGGTAGTCACTCGCCTGTTTCCAGGTCTCGGTGCCCTGTTCAATCCCCAGTCCCAGCAGGATATCGGTGTGGGTGTAATAGAGCAGCACCGGCGCAACTACCCCGAGACCGGCCAGCAGCCAGAGGGCGTTGACCAGTGCCTGACGGGCCAGCTTGTCGTTTTTCGCCCCTTGCTGGAAGGAGATGGCGGTGGCCGCCCCCATGCTGATCATGGCGGCCAGACCAATCAGCACCATGATGACCGGATAGACCAGGTTGATCCCGGCGAGGCCAGCGGCGCCGACATAGTGGCCGACGAAGATGCCGTCGATGAGGTAGTAGGCCCCCGAGACCAGCATGGCAAGAATGGAGGGGAGGGCGTAAGCCCAGAAGCGACGGGTCATGGCCCGTTGCCGCAGTGTTAAATAGGCAGACATATCTGTTCTCTCGGGGAGTTCGATTATCGAACAGCTAGTCTAGATTAATACTTATTTGGTGATAATCAGGGTTTCACTTGATGAATTGCTGAGTATTACTCACTAATCCAGGGTTTTGGTAGTGGGCCTTGAGCATGTCAATCAGGATGCGCAGGCCGCTGCCCAGTTGATGCCGACTGGGATAGAAGAGGTAGAAGCCGGCAAAGGTGGGGCACCAGGGCTCCAGCACGGTGAGCAGTTTCCCCTCCGCGACCTTTTGGCTCACCTCCTCTTCCAGACAGTAGGCGAGCCCCAGCCCCGCCTCGGCGGCGCCCAGATAGAGGGCCGGGGTGCTGGTGGTGAGCGGCCCGGTTACTTCGATCTCCAGCATGGTGCCATCGGCGGCAAAGGCCCAGCGATAGTGATGGTGCGGAGTGAGGCGATAGCCGATGCAGGCGTGGCGGCTCAGCTCGCTCGGGTGTTCCGGCGTACCGTGCTCCGCCAGATAGGCCGGGGAGCCCACCACCAGATAACGCTGAGGCGGGCCGAGGGGGATGCCGATCATCTCCTTGGGCAGCAGATCGCCATAAAAGAGCGCGGCATCGTAGCCATCTTCAATCAGCCGGGGCATCAGCTCCTGCTCCACTACCTCCACCTGCATCCGCGGATAACGGGCCAGATAGTCGATCAGCACAGGTGCCAGCAGGCTGTCGATGGCGCCGCGGGGGGCGCAGAGCTTGAGTCGCCCCACCGGTTCATCGCTGTTGCGGGCCAGCTCGCAAAGCGCTTCTTCAAGAGTATTGAGGGTGGGGAGCAGCTGCTTGAGCAGCCGCTGGCCCGCTTCGGTCGGCACCACGGCGCGGGTACTGCGGTTGAGCAGCCGCACCCCCAGCCTTGCTTCCAACCCCTTCAGGCTGTGGCTGAGGGCAGAGGCGGAGACCCCGAGTTCGAGGGCGGCCTTGCTGAAACTGCGGTGACGGGCGACGGCGGCAAACACTGCCAGTTCGGCGAGATCGGTACGGGTAATGGTCATCATCAATCAACAAAAAGGCGTGAGTCACAAGGGTACGCCAAGGCCGTGCTGCACACAATCCGCGCTAAATGGATGGCTTGTTGCAAATATGTAGCTGCTCGCAGGCCATTGATTCCAGTGAAACTAAGTTTAATTGTTAAAAAAAACTCACAATAAGGCGCTTTGAGTGTGATATTGGTCGTCCGAAAGGCGACCAAAATCAAACTTTGGTTGATTAATTCAAAAAAACGCTGTGATTAATAAGGGCATTTAATTAAAGTCAGCCCATCAAGAGTGGCGCACGTTAATCGGTTGTTAAGTGAGACGGGCGCCGACCCTCAGGGTCAAAATCTCGCACTGTTGTTTGTTGCAATCCTGTTGTCACAAGGAGTGATGGCCAGGTTGCCGGGGGGCGAGAGGTTAATATCAAGGACGGACAGCAGGCGTTCCAGGGAGATGGAACCGGGCCAAGGCCCGACCAAACAAGAATCCCATTTTCCTAGATGACAGGAACAACGTATGTCTGACATGAATATTGCAGCTGATGGTCGTTTAGCCAGCAACACCTCCCGCGGCGTCAACAAGGCCGATGTGGTCTGGATGCTGGGTCTGTACGGTACCGCGATCGGTGCCGGTGTGCTCTTCCTGCCAATCAACGCCGGTGTAGGTGGCCTGTGGCCGCTGGTTGCCATGTTGATCCTGGCGCTGCCGCTGACTTTCTTTGCTCACCGTGGTCTGACCCGCTTCGTGCTGTCCGGCTCTACCCGTGATGGCGACATCACTGAAGTAGTAGAAGAGCACTTCGGTAAGACCGCAGGCAAATTCATCACCCTGCTCTACTTCTTTGCCATCTACCCGATCGTGCTGATGTATTCAGTCGCCATCACCAACACCGTCGAGAGCGTGATTGTTCACCAGCTGGGTATGTCTGCACCTCCCCGTGCCGTTCTGTCACTGGCTCTGATCCTCGGTCTGATGGCGGTTGTTCGTCTGGGCGGCCAGGTTATCGTCAAAGCGATGAGCGTGCTGGTATTCCCGTTCGTGCTCACCCTGATGGGTCTGGCGTTCTACCTGATCCCGCACTGGAACGGTGCCATCATCTCTGAAGCTCCGGCCCTGTCCGACGCCTTCAACGGTGACTTCATCAAGACCCTGTGGCTGGCTATCCCGGTAATGGTGTTCTCCTTCAACCACTCCCCGATCATCTCCTCCTTCGCGGTGGACAACAAAGGTCGTTACGGTGAAGGTGCCGAGAAGAAGTGCAGCAACATCTTGCTGGGCGCCCACGTCATGATGGTGATGACCGTTATGTTCTTCGTATTCAGCTGCGTACTGAGCCTCTCCCCGGCTGACCTGGCTGCTGCCAAAGAACAGAACATCTCCATCCTGTCCTACCTGGCCAACCACTTCGATAACCCGGTTATCGGTACTGTGGCTCCGCTGATCGCCATGGTTGCCATCAGCAAATCCTTCCTGGGTCACTACCTGGGTGCGCAAGAAGGCATGAACGGCCTGATGGCCAAGGCGCTGCGCGAGAAGGGCAAGAACGTTGACACCAAGCAGCTGAACAAAGTCACTGCCGTGTTCATGATCCTGACCACCTGGGCCATCGCCACCATCAACCCGAGCATCCTCGGCATGATTGAAGACCTGGGCGGCCCGATCATCGCAATGCTGCTGTTCCTGATGCCGATGTACGCCATCACCAAGGTTCCGGCTATGCGCAAATACGCTGGCAACATCAGCAACGGCTTCGTGACCATCATCGGCCTGATCGCCATGTCCGGTATCATCTACAAGCTGATTGCCTGATAACTCCGGTTACCAAGTTGAATGAAGAAGCCGCCTCGCAAGAGGCGGCTTTTTTTATGGCTGTTTGGGGCGGCGAGTGGATGCGGTATCGCTACTTCATCAGCTTCTTCACCTCGTCGCTGGCCAGCGCCTTGTTGAATTTGTCCCGCGCCTCTTTCCCCTTGGCGGAGTTGGTAAAGCAGACGTGGAGGGACTTGTCCTCGAGGATCTTGCCGTTGAAGCCGAGGTTGGCGGCAACGTCCTTGAGTTGGGGATCGCTTTCCAGCAGATAGGTCATCACATTCTGGTCGATGACCGCCAGATCGAGCCGACCGTTGCCGAGCTTGAGCAGGTTCTGGCTGTCCGAGCTGGTGGCGTCAGCCGAGAGCGCCTTGCTGGCCACTTTTTCGTCGAACTCGGTGGTATTCACATAGCCGGTGACGACACCAATTTTCTTGCCCTTGAGGTCATCAAGGCTCTGCCAGGTGACCGGCTGATCGGCTCGCTGGGCAAAGCCGAGGGGGCCGTTACCTATGGGGTCGGAGAAGAGGCAACTGCTCTTGGGGTCGAGATACTCGGGGAAATAACCCAGCACCTCGGGGTTGTTGGTCGCCTCGTCCACGGCCCGTTGCCAGGGATAGAACTTGATGGTCAGCGGGTCGCCAGCCAGGGCAAAGGCTGCGGTCACCACCCGACTGCTCTTGCCCTGTTCAGGCAGGCTGGCGCTGGTGTAAGGGGGCCATTCAAGGCTGGTCAACACCGCCGCCTGAGCGGCCGACATGCCGAGCAGGGGAAGAGTGGCCAGGGCGAGGTGCTTCCATTTCAGGCTCATAGAGATAACTCCTTGTGGTCAAACACCCCTTAAAGATAGCCCCCGGTGTCGATTGCGGATGCCAGCCATGGCTGACCGGCATCCGTGCCAGCTATTTATTGTCGATATTCTCCGACTGCCAGAGGGCATAGCCCTTGCCGGAGGCCGTGGTGGGCAGATCAATCTGCATCAGGTCGTTGCCGATGACGAAGGGGCCCGTGTAGCGGGCACGCAGATCCTGCGCCAGATCTTTGACCCTGATCTTGCCGTTGAGGCCGATATGGCTGAACACGGTCAGCGCCGGTTTGGCTTCGTTCATTACCCGGGCCGCCTGCTCGGGGGAGGCGAGGTGACCGGCGATCGCCTTGTAGCCGGGGTTGGCCTTCATCTGCTCGGCAGAGGTCATGGAGACGCAGTGCACCAGCAGATCCGCCCCTTTGGCCTGCTTCACCACTTCGGGGCTGTAGCGGGTATCGCCGGAGAGCACCACGCTGTGGCCGTGATAGTCGATGCGATAGCCGAATGACGGCTTGATGTTGACCCCGTGGTCGTTGTCAAAGGCGGTTACCTTGACCCCGTCATGGTTGTAGACCACCCCGGCGGTGACCTCGTGGCTGTTGATCTCCACCCCATCCAGCGGCGTTCCCTCATCCTTGACCCGGGTGGCGATATCGGTGGCGTAGGCCTGCTGCAAGCCACGGGCGAGAGCTGTGGTGCCTTTGGGGCCGTAGAGTTCCATCGGAGCGTGGCGTTGGCCATAGGCCGGTTGCAGCCAGCCGGTCAGCCAGAGATCCGCCAGCCCGTTGGTGTGGTCTGAGTGAAAGTGGGTGAGGAAGAAGGCGTTGACCCGGCCGATGGGGATATGCAGCTGCCACAGGCGAGTGGCGGAGTTGCGGCCAAAATCGAACACCAGCTTCTGGTTGCCCGCCTCGACCAGAGTGCTGTAGCCGCCCCGGCTGATCTGGGGCACCGGAGTGCCGGTGCCGAGCAGGCTGACCCGAAAGATATCGTGCCGGGCTTGAGTTGCTGAGGCAGGGGCTTGATCGTGGTTGCTGATAAAGCTGTTCTCGGCGGCCTGACTGACACCGGTAGCCAGCAGACCGACCAGCAGGGCGGCCAGATAGGTGCTTTTCATGGGAATTTATCCTGTGGGGAAGGGACGGCATCACTGTATTGGTAACTAAAAGTTGAATAAATTGGCTAAAATCCATTTCTTACTAAACTTTTGGTTGTGAATCAGGGCCCTGGTCGCGGGCCAAACGGCCTTGAAACGGGCAAAAAGGAGGGGTTGTGGACCGATTGACCAGCATGCGTATCTTCACCCGGGTGGTGGATCTCGGCTCCTACAGCGCGGTGGCGAGCGAAGAGGGGATCAGCGCCCAGATGGTGGGCAAGCATGTGCTGGGGCTGGAGCAGTGGCTGGGGGGCAAGCTGTTTCACAAGACCACCCGCCAGCAGACCCTGACCGAGCTGGGCCAGCTCTTTCTCGCTCGCTGCCAGCGGGTGCTGGAGGAGCTGGCACTGACCGAGTCACTCACCCAGAACCTGCTGGCCGAGCCGGCCGGACGGCTGCGCATCGCCGCCCCCCTCAGTTTTGGCCACCACCGGCTGGTGCCGCTGTTGCCCGCTTTTCTCGACCGCTACCCCAAGCTGGAGGTGGATCTGCAGCTTACCCCGCGCTGGGTCGATCTGGTGGAGGAGGGGTTTGACGCCGCTATCCGTACCCTGCGCCCGCAGGATGAGGCGCTGATTGCCCGCCCGCTGCTGACCCAGCACTACCGCCTCTGCGCGGCGCCCGACTACCTCAATCGTCACGGGGTACCCCGTCATCCGGCCGATCTCGCCCGCCAC
This sequence comes from Aeromonas sp. R2-3, assembly GCF_040908375.1. Lineage (NCBI taxonomy): Bacteria > Pseudomonadati > Pseudomonadota > Gammaproteobacteria > Aeromonadales > Aeromonadaceae > Aeromonas > Aeromonas sp. R2-3. Next base: position 137,798 of record NZ_JBFODP010000030.1, read on the forward strand.
CAGTGTCTGCACGGCAACTGGGGCGAGCACGAGCGCTGGCAGTTTGTCGGGGGCGATGGCCAGAGCGAGGAGGTGCGGGTCGTCTCGCGCCTGCGCATCAACCACTGGCCGGCGCTGCTGACGGCGGCGCTGTCGGGGGCCGGCATCACCTTGCAGCCCGCTGAACAGGTGCGTGACCATATCGCTGCGGGGCGTTTGCTGCCGCTGCTTGGTCGCTATCAGAGCCCGGCCAAGACCCTCTACTTCATCTATCCGGCGGCGCGGCGGCAGGTGCTCAAGATCACCCTGCTGGGGGATTTTCTGGCCGAATCCCTGCAAGTTGAGCCCGAGCCTGAATAAAAGGCTGCATATTTTCGCCACCGCGCTTAACCATCGTACTTAACAAATGGGCGGGGCAGGCCTAACATGGCGGGATGTTTTTTTAGTCAGGACAAAAGGATATGTCTGGGTTGAAAAAGGATCTCGGGCTCTGGCAGGGGATGGGGCTGCTCGCCACCTCGCTGCTCGGCACCGGGATCTTCGTGGTACCGGCGACCGCCGCCTCGCTGGCGGGTGGGGCCTCGCTCTGGGCCTGGTTGCTGCTGATTGCGCTGGTGCTGCCCATCGCCTTTACCTTCGCTCGCCTCGGCCGTCGCTATCCCCATGCGGGCGGGGCGCCGCACCTGATTGGCCTCGCCTTTGGCAACGGTGCCGAGCGCTTCTCCGCTTTCCTGTTTCTGGCGGTGTTGCCGGTGGGGCTACCCGCCGCCCTGATGATTGCCGCCGGTTTCTGGCACGCCCTGTTCGAGATGGGGGAGTGGACCCTCTGGGCCATCCAGCTGCTCACCCTGCTCGGGGTCTTTCTGCTGGGGCTGCGCGGGGCGCGCTCCTCCGGCAACCTGCAACTGCTGATCGCGCTGGCCATTCTGGGGCTCACCCTGCTTATCTGGTTCAAGGGGGAGGTGAGCTGGCGTGACGCAGCGCGGCCCTTGCCGAGCGCGGACGAGTGGCCCGCCATGGCCACCGCGCTGGCGGTGATGTTCTGGTGTTTCGTCGGGCTGGAAGCCTTCGCCCACATGGGGGAGGAGTTCAAGCGACCGGAGCGGGACTACCCCATCGCCCTGCTCGGCGGGGTATTGTTGGCGGGGCTCATCTACTGGATCCACTCGCTGGTGGTGCTCAAATACGGCCTCTACGGCGATGAGGCGAAAAACGCCACCGCCATCCCCTCCCTGCTGGCCCTGCTGTTCGGCCCCACCGCCAAGTGGCTGGTGGCGGTGCTCGGCTACCTATCCTGTTTTGCCAGCATCAACATCTACATTCAGGGCTTTGCACGGCTGATCTGGAGCATGGCGCGGGAAGGCAAGTTGCCCCCCTCGCTGGCTGTGCTCACCGCGCGCGGCGCGCCGCTGCGGGCGCTCGGTCTGGTGCTCGCCATCTGTATGCTCTGCATCACCCTCATCATCTGGCTGCGACTGCCGCTCGATGAGCTGATCCGCTACGCCAACGGCAATTTCGTGCTGGTCTATCTGCTCTGCATGGCGGCGGGCTGGCGCCTGCTTGGCGGGGTGGGCAAGGGGCTGGCGGGGATAAGCGTGCTGCTCTGCGCTCTGGTGCTGGTGGCGCTCGCCACTCAGGTGCTCTATGCGGTGGTGCTGAGTCTTGGCTACGGCGGCTTCTCGTTGTGGCGGCGTCATCTGCGCCGCAGTCGTCAGCAGGATGCACTTCCGGTAGCGAAGTAACGTCTCCCCGATGGTCGAAGAAATGAGAAAGCCCTGATGTTCAGGGCTTTTTGATTACGGCATATGGGATGTTCATATGAATACTGGTTGGCACGCTATTTGCCGAAAAGTGCGGTGTCGGATCAACTCAGCGGCGATTTATAGCCAAAAAAAGTGGGATCCAGCTCCCGTTTTGCTTAAAGTGATCCCTTCCGATCCCGGTGGTCGGAATGCTCGCAAGGATGCCCTTCAGACGCAAACAGGATGGCCTGGCCAGACTGACTCTCAGAGATGTGATTGCTTCGGTTCTCTTTTTATCTGTCACCTGTGGTGATAGCGCCTTGTTCCGTTCAGTCAGCCCGGGTTTTGCGTCTCTCTCATCGTGCATTGTCACCATCTGCAGCGAGTGAATCATGAGCGAATCGGTTTTTGAGATCCACGACTGGACCCTGAGCGTTGACGACAACATGTTGTGTCGGCCCGACCGCGAGGTCTACCTCGAACCCAGACTGGTCAATCTGTTGCGGTTTCTGGCCCACAATGCCGGCACCGTGTTTGGCCGCGATGCCCTGATCAACGAGGTGTGGGATGGCGCCGAGGTGACCGATCAGGTGGTGACCCAGTCCATCTTCGAACTGCGCAAGATCCTCAAAGATGGTCGCACCGATGCGACCGACTATATCGTCACCGTACCCAAGCGCGGCTACAAGCTGGTGGCACCGGTTCGGCCGCTGCAGGTGGTATCCGTGGTGATGGCGGACGAGCAGCCCGCGGTCAATACCACTCTCTCAGACAACCCGACGCTCTCCGATCTGAGCCCGCCCGCGGCTGAGCAGGATGATGATGCACAGCCCAATGTCGCCCCTTTTCCCGCCGGTCCCCTGACCCGCGCCATCTCCACCCATGCCAAGGATGCTCGCAGCCGCTGGAAGATGGTGAGTTTCGATATCTTCGTTGCCATCGTGCTGATCGCCATTGTCAGCATGCTCAGCTACCAGCACACCAGCCCCCAGGTACACGCCATGCTGGATCCCAATCTGCTGGTGTTCCGCTTCCACTCCGGTATGGATGACAACAACGAGAACGTTCGCCTCGCCGATGGCATTACCCGCGCCCTGATGGGGGAAGTGGCCGTGGCTACGCCGCTGCGGGTGCAGTACGGTGCCACCACTCTGATGGGGGGCATCATGCCCGGCAAGGAGCTGAGTGTGCGGGTCACCCGCCAGCCGCGCGGCACCTATCTCGATCTGGAGTATCGCAATATCAATACCAACCGGGTGCTGTTCAGCCATCAGTACCAGCTCAGTCGCCACAGTGTGCACGGCGTGTTGCAGGCCAGCAGCCAGGATCTGCTGCGCGCCCTCGACCAACCCGATGCCGAGCCGGGGATGGGCTGGCCGACCGATGATGCCTCCCTGATGGCGATGATGGAGGCGCAGTACTACATCAACAGCCGGGATCCGGTCGCCCTCAAGCGGGGTATCGATCTGCTGGAGCAGGCGCTGATTGTCCATCCGGATCAGCCGCTGCTGCTGGCGGAGCGCTATCTGGCAGGCGAGGCGCTGGCCACCCTTGCGGGCAAATCCGAGAGCGAGCGGCTGCAGGAGATTGGCACCCATCTCGCCCGCGTGGTGCAAAACAGCGGCGCTCTCCCTGCTCGGGTGTGGGAGGCGTTGACCCTGCAGGCGATCCTCAACGGCCAGCAACAGCAGGCCAACTATCTGCTGGAGAAGGCGGCGAGTCGCGGCCGCTCGGTGCTCTACTACATACTGCAGGGCAAGCTGGCGGAGCTGGACGGTCGTCCCGAGGCGGCGGGTGATGCCTACAGTCAGGCCTTCCTGATGGAGGCGACCGAGCAGACCTATCTGCTCTGCCAGCAGCTCGGTTTCTACAGCAATATGGAGAGCCTTACTCCGGCTCTGTTCAATGCGTTGGGTCAGAGCAAGGTGAAGCTCTTCTAACGCTACTGCTCTACGCTTCTATCGGCCAGCCCTGTTGTTGGCACTATCCACAGGCTGCCTTCGGGCGGCCTGTGCGGTTTCTGCTTGTTTCAATCCTGCATGTTTGCCACCGGGGATGGTTGCTCTGGTGTGGCCCGATTTATCCCCCCGCTATCCCCCTTTACCTTTGTCTTGCTCGCGGCATTCGCGGCACTCGCGTTTGTTCGGCTTTGCGCCGCGCTCAGCTTGTGACATCTGCTCATTGTTGGCGGCGGGATAAGCTGGCTGTCTCGACCCATTTCTCATTGCTTACCGGTTATCGCCGTTGCGCTTTACCTCTGAGTTTGGATTGTGATGAGCCGAGCGAAGGGGAAAGCAGGAGGTGAGCGGCCACTCAGGGTGATGATCAGCAGGGCTTCCAAATGGCCGCAAGGGCAGGGGGGCGCAATGGGAGCTGCTTTATCCCGGGTTTATCTGGCCAAAAATATCAAGACGGCGAGATAAGGGGGTTATCAAGGGGCAAAAATGGGGCGGAAGGATATCAAGGTTTTATCAGGGTAGTGGTGTGGGCTGATGTCAATTGACTGTTTTTAAATGGTTTTTATCAAAAGTGACGAGGCGGCGAAAAAAGTTGCCTCATATTTTTATCCGTTAGCTGGTCTTTATGTTTTCCGGGGATGAGAGGCCTAGTCTGTGCCCATTCTTTGGCGGGGCGTTCCGCCAAATGTGTATGTGACGACCCGACCTTTTATAGAACCGGAGATCTTATGTCCCTAGATACGAGCAAGAAGATTGGCCTTATCGCCTGTACAGGTGTGGTGGCCGGCAACATGATGGGGAGTGGTATTGCGCTGCTGCCTTCGGCACTGGCCACCATCGGCTCCATCTCTGTCTTTAGCTGGGCAATCTGTCTGGTAGGCGCCATGGGCCTCGCCTTTGTCTTCGCCCGCCTTGCTACCAAGAACCCGCAAGAGGGTGGCCCCATTGCTTACGCTGGCGAGATCTCTCCGGTGTTCGGTTTCCAGACCGGTGTGCTTTATTACCACGCCAACTGGATCGGTAACCTGGCCATCGCCATTACCGGTGTCTCCTACCTCTCGGTCTTCTTCCCCATTCTCAACAGCCCGATCCCGGCCGCCGCAGCCACCATCGCTGCCGTCTGGATCTTCACATTCGTCAACCTGCTTGGCGGTAGTTGGGTGAGCCGACTCTGTACCCTGGGTCTTGTGCTGATCCTGCTGCCGGTGGTCGGTACTGCGGTGATGGGTTGGGGTCATTTTGATGCCACCGTCTACAGCCAGAACTGGAACACCACCAGCGGCAGCGACCTGCATGCGGTCATCAGTGCCGTGCTGATCTGCCTCTGGTCCTTCGTCGGTGTTGAATCTGCCGCCGTCTCTTCCGGCATGGTGAAGAACCCCAAGCGCACCGTACCGCTCGCTACCATGCTGGGTACCGGTATCGCGGGTGTTATCTACATCCTCTCTACCCAGGTGATCAGCGGCATGTTCCCGGCCGGTGAAGTGGCAGCCTCCGGCGCCCCGTTTGCCATGGCCTCTTCCGCCATCTTCGGTAGCTGGTCTGCGCCGTTTGTTTCTGCCTTCACCGCCCTGGCCTGCTTCACCTCGCTCGGTTCCTGGATGATGCTGGTGGGCGAGGCGGGCAAGCGTGCCGCCAACGACGGCAACTTCCCGAAAATCTACGGTGAAGTGGACAAGAACGGCGTAGCCAAGAAGGGTCTGATCCTGGGCTCCCTGAAGATGACTGCCCTGATGATTGGCCTGACCGCCTTCACCTCCCAGTCCGCTCATGCTGCCGATCTCTTCAACGTGCTGACCACAGATGCGGTGCTGCTGACCATGCTGCCCTACTTCTACTCCAGCATTAACCTGATCCGCTTCGAAGGCATGACCTCCCGCAGCATCGGCGCCATGATCTTCTCCGGTGTGGCCTGTGTCTTCTGTCTGGTGGCCCTGATGGGTGCCAAGGGTTCCAACCTTACCGCTACCTTCGTGGTGTCGCTCATCATCCTGATGTTCTACGCCAAAAAACAGGGTCTGCGTCAGCACGATGCCCTGCTGAGCGAACAGCCCAGCAACTAATTCCCCCTTTTATCTTCCGAGCGCTCTTCACTCACCATCCCTGATGGAGAGCGCCCCTTTACGTGTGGAGCATTACGATGAATATCATTGCCATCCTCAACCACCTCGGCGTTTTCTTTAAAGAAGAACCCATTCGCCAGCTGCAAGCCTCCCTCGAGCGCAAGGGTTTCGAGGTTGTTTATCCGGTCGACGTAGCCGACCTGCTGAAACTGATTGAGAAGAACCCCCGCGTTTGCGGCGCCATCTTCGACTGGGACAAATACTCTCTGGGCCTGTGCAAGGAGATCCACGATCGCAACGAGAAGCTGCCGATCTTCGCCTTCGCCAACGACCAGTCCACCCTGGACATTCACCTGACCGACCTGCGTCTGAACGTCCACTTCTTCGAGTACCGTCTTGGCATGGCTGACGACATCGCCCTCAAGATGGGTCAGGCCACTCAGGAGTATCAGGACGCCATCCTGCCGCCGTTCACCAAGGCGCTGTTCAAGTACGTGGAAGAGGGTAAATACACCTTCTGTACTCCGGGTCACATGGGCGGTACCGCCTTCCAGATGAGCCCGGCCGGCAGCATCTTCTATGACTTCTACGGCCCGAACGCGTTCAAGGCCGACGTCTCCATCTCCATGCCGGAGCTGGGCTCCCTGCTGGATCACTCAGGTCCGCACAAGGAAGCCGAAGAGTACATCGCCCGTACCTTCAACGCCGATCGCTCCTATATCGTTACCAACGGCACCTCCACTGCCAACAAGATCGTCGGCATGTACTCCGCGCCGGCTGGCAGCACAGTGCTGGTTGACCGCAACTGCCACAAGTCGCTCACTCACCTGATGATGATGAACGACGTGACGCCGATCTACTTCCGTCCGACCCGCAACGCCTACGGCATTCTGGGTGGTATCCCGCAGAGCGAATTCAGCCGCGACACCATCGCAGCCAAGGTTGCCGCGACACCGGGTGCCCAGGCTCCCCGTTACGCCGTCGTCACCAACTCCACCTATGATGGCCTGCTCTACAACACCGCCTTCATTAAGGAAGCGCTGGATACTCCTTACATCCACTTCGACAGTGCCTGGGTGCCTTACACCAACTTCAGCCCGATCTATGAAGGCAAGTGCGGCATGAGCGGCGAAGCGATGCCGGGCAAGGTGTTCTATGAAACCCAGTCCACCCACAAGCTGCTGGCGGCCTTCTCCCAGGCCTCGATGATCCACATCAAGGGTGACGTGGAGGAAGAGACCTTCAACGAAGCCTTCATGATGCACACCTCCACCTCGCCGCAGTACGGCATCGTGGCCTCTACCGAGATCTCTGCTGCCATGATGCGTGGCAACACCGGCAAGCGTCTGATCAAGGACTCCATCGATCGCGCCATCTCCTTCCGCAAAGAGATCAAGCGTCTGCGTGATCAGAGCGAAGGCTGGTTCTTCGACGTATGGCAGCCGGACAACATCGACACCGTCGAGTGCTGGAAGCTGGATCCGAAAGATGACTGGCACGGCTTCAAGGACATCGATGACAACCACATGTACCTGGATCCGATCAAGGTCACTCTGCTGACTCCGGGTATGGGTCGTGACGGCCAGCTGCTGGAGAAGGGCATCCCTGCCTCTCTGGTCTCCAAGTTCCTGGACGAGCGCGGCATCGTGGTCGAGAAGACCGGCCCCTACAACATGCTGTTCCTCTTCTCCATCGGTATCGATCAGTCCAAGGCGATGCAGCTGCTGCGCGCCCTGACCGAGTTCAAGCGTGGTTACGATTTGAACCTGACCATCAAGAGCATCCTGCCGAGCCTCTATCGTGAAGACCCGAGCTTCTACGAAGGGATGCGTATCCAGGAGCTGGCCCAGAGCATTCACGAGCTGACCAGCAAGTACCGTCTGCCGGAGCTGATGTTCAAGGCGTTCGACGTACTGCCGGAGATGAAGATGACTCCGCACGCTGCATGGCAGCAGGAGCTGGCCGGCAACGTGGTGGAAGTGCCGCTGCGTGACATGGTGGACCGCATCAGCGCCAACATGATCCTGCCGTACCCGCCGGGAGTACCGCTGGTTCTGCCGGGCGAGATGGTGACCCAGGATTCTCTGCCAGTGCTCGAGTTCCTCGAGATGCTGTGCGAGATCGGCGCCCACTACCCGGGCTTCGAGACCGACATCCACGGCCTCTATCGTCAGGCCGATGGCAGCTACACCGTCAAGGTGCTGCGTTAATCGACAGTGACAACAGTCGAAAGTGACAACAACGGGCCGCAAGGCCCGTTTTTCCCTCCGGAATTCCTGTTCTTATTGCGTGAGTCGCCAACCATGAAGCGAGTGCTCTCCATTCAATCCCACGTAGTCTTTGGCTGTGCCGGCAACAGCGCCGCCGTTTTTCCCATGCGTCGCCTCGGGATCGAGGTGTGGCCGATGAACACGGTGCAGTTCTCCAACCACACCCAATACAGCGAAGGCTGGCAGGGGATGGTGATGCCCGGCGGCCATATCCGTCAGCTGGTAAACGGCCTGGCGGAGATCGGCGTGCTGGCCGAGTGCGATGCGATCTTGAGCGGCTACCTCGGCTCGGCCGAACAGGGGGAGGAGATCCTGGCGGCGGTGGCCCGGCTCAAGGCGCTCAATCCGGCCGCCCTCTATTTTTGTGACCCCGTGATGGGTCACCCCGACAAGGGGTGCATAGTGGCACCCGGCGTCGCCGATTTTCTGAAAAGCCGGGCACTGGCCTGCGCCGATATGCTGGCCCCCAATCTGCTGGAGCTGGAACAGCTCACCGGCCGCGATATCCGCAATGTGCCGGAGGCCATCGAGGCGTGCCAGCAGCTGCGCGCGCAAGGGGTCAAGCTGGTGATGGTCAAGCATCTGGGCAAGGCCGGCTTTGCCATGGACCGCTTCGAGATGCTGCTGGTGTGCGAGGAGGGGGATTTTCACCTATCCCGCCCTCTCTACCCTTTTGCCCGCCACCCCATCGGGGTGGGGGATCTGCTGAGCGCCACCATGCTGGCCAATCTGCTGGCGGGTTGTACCCCGGTAGCGGCGTTCGAACTTACCAACGCCAGCGTGGATGCGGTACTGGCCCAGACCTGGCTGGCGGGGGCTTACGAGCTGCAACTGGTGGCGGCCCAGCACGAGATGGCGCTGCCGCAGGTCTCCATTCGGGCGACCCGCCTCTAGGCTATTTACGTCAACAGCAGAAACAACAAAGCCCTGTTCATCAGGGCTTTTTATATTTCAGATTCGGGGAGATGGCTTAGTCTTGCGGGCTTTTGAGCGCCTTGACCACATCCTCTTTGGGCTCCAGCTCCTTGACCTGATTGAAGATCTCCAGCTCCCCTTGCGGGCTGACGGTGTAGGCATCGGCATCCTGATAGCTGCCGCTGCCGGCGCTCTCGATGATGACCACCAGCTCGGGCTGTTTGTCGCCATTCAAATCGACCAGTTTCAGCTCCCGGATAAAGCCGTTGCGGGCCATCACCTTGCCATCCTGAAACTCATCCAGTGGAAATTGGGCGTTCTGACCCGAATAGAGCCGCACGTCATAGCTGCCGATGGAGGCGGGCTCACCGGCCCCCTGCGCTACCCGGATCACCTGCCCGGAGGGGAGGGTCAGCTGCTTGCTAAATCCCTCTTCGGCTTGTGCCGCCAGCGGCAGGGTCAGCAGCCCTGCCATCATCAATGCTCTGTTCATCTTGCAACCTCTTGCTGTCTCTTGAGTGCGGGCTCCCGGGGAGCCCGCCGTGATGTTGCTACCAGATCTTCACCCGCTTCTGGGGCGGCAGATAGAGCTTGTCCCCCGGCTGGATGTTGAATGCCTCATAGAAGGCGGGAATGTTCGGCACCACGCCGTTGACCCGGTACTCGGGCGGCGAGTGGGGGTCGGAGCGCAGCAGCATCTGCATCAGCTCGGGGCGATACATCCCCTTCCACACCTGCGCCCAGCCGAGGAAGAAGCGCTGTTCGCCGGTGAAGCCATCCAGCACCGGCGCCTCCTTGCCATCCAGTGACAGCTCATAGGCCTTGTGGGCGATGGTGAGACCACCGAGATCGCCGATGTTCTCCCCCAGGGTGAACTGGCCGTTGACGAACTGACCGTTGATGGGCTCGAAGCGGTTGTACTGGGCCACCAGCCGGCTGGTGCGGAAGCGGAACTCCTTGAGATCTTGCGGCGTCCACCAGTCGCGCATCATGCCGTCGCCGTCGGATTTGGCCCCCTGATCATCAAAACCGTGGCCCATCTCGTGACCAATGACCCCGCCGATGGCGCCGTAGTTGACCGCATCATCCGCCGTCATGTCGAAGAAGGGGGGCTGCAAAATGGCCGCCGGGAAGACGATCTCGTTGTTGCTCGGGTTGTAGTAGGCGTTCACCGTTTGCGGCGACATGTGCCACTCGTCCCGGTCGACCGGCTTGCCGAGGCGCGCCAGACTGTCTGCGTATTCAAAGGCTTGCGAGCGTTGCAGGTTGCCGACCAGATCATCCGGTTTGATGGTGATGGCGCTGTAATCCTTCCACTTGTCGGGGTAGCCGATCTTGGGGCGGAACTTGGCCAGCTTCTCGAGTGCCTGTGCCTTGGTCTCGGGCGACATCCAGTCGAGCTCCTTGATGCTCTGGCCGTAGGCGGTGCGCAGGTTCTCCACCAGCTGCTCCATCCGCTCCTTGGCCGCTGGCGGGAAGTAGCGGGCCACATAGAGCTGGCCGACCGCTTCACCCAGATGATCGTTCAGAACCCCCAGCGCCCGCTCCCAGCTGGCGCGCTGCTTGGGCGTGCCGCTCAATGTGGTGCCGTAGAAGGCGAAGTTGGCGCGGTCGGTCTCGCTGTCGAGATAGGGGGCGTAGTCGGTCAGCAGTTGCCACTTGAGGTAGGCCTGCCAATCGGCGATGGGGGTCTGGGCCATCACCTGATCCAGCGCGCTCAGATAGGTCGGCTGGCCGATGATGAGCTCCGGCTGGCCAGCAATGCCCGCGGCATTGAGATAAGCCTGCCAGTCGAGATGAGGGGCGAGCCGTGCCAGTTCACTGGCGGGGCGCTTGTTGTAGTTCTTCTCCCGATCCCGCAGGGCGACGTTGTCCCACTGGATGGTGGCGAGCCGGGTTTCGAGGGCCAGAATCCGCTTGGCCTTGCCGCTCGGGTCAGATTCCCCGAGGCGGCTCAGCATGGCGGCGATATGCTGCTGGTACTTCTGGCGCAGGGCCTGACTCTCGGGATCCTGCTTGAGGTAGTAGTCCCGATCCGGCAGCCCCAGTCCACCTTGATAGAGGTAAACCGCATAGCGGTCGGGGGACTTGGCATCGGCGTCGATCCAGATGCCGAACGGCGCGCCGCCGCCCATGCGGCCCGACTGGGCAAAGGCACGGGCCAGCGCGGCCTGATCACCGATCCGATCGATATCGGCCAGCGCCGGTGCCAGCGGGGTGAGCCCCCTGGCGTCACGGCCTGCCTGATCCAGATAGCTGGCGTAGAGATCGCGGATCTGCTGGGTCGGCGTGCCGGTGGCGGCCTCCTGCTTGGCCAGCCCCTCGACCAGCACCCGCACATCGGCGAGGGATTTGTCCCGCAGCATGTAGAAGGCGCCATCGGCGGGGCGATCGTCAGGGATCTTGGCGGTGGCGAGCCACTTGCCATTGACGTAGCGGAAGAAGTCATCGCCGGGTTTGACCTGGGTGTCCATATTGGCCAGCGCCAGCCCGGAGTGTTTGGGGGAGTCTTGCGGTGCCTGACTGCAGCCAGCCAGCAGTGCCAGTCCAATCAGGCCGGCCAGTAAGCTTTTCTTATTGTTCATCTTGTTTGATTCCAATTCGGGTTGTTTGCTTCCCTGCCCATCTTCCTTGCTCCAACCGGTTGTGCGACCGCCTTGCGGCCAGCTTGGTGGAGAGGGCGGGCGAGCCTCACTCTAGCAGCAGGGTTGCAGCTTGATAAGCCCGACTCTGCTAAGATCGGCCGGTCCGTTTTGGGGAAGCCTATGATTTCTCATCTTTATTCTCGCTTTTGTCTGACTATGCCAGCGCCGGAAGGTTCCACTGGTCTGCTGGTGGCCTTCAGTGGCGGCCTCGACTCCACCCTGCTGTTGGTACTGGCGGCGCAGTATGCCCGCGAGCACAGCCTGCCGCTTCGCGCCCTGCACGTGCACCACGGCCTCAGTCCCCATGCCGATGAGTGGGTCGCTCATTGTGAAGCCGTGTGTCAGCAATTGGCGGTGGAACTGCTGGTCGAGCGAGTGACTCTGGCCCGTGGCAATGGCGAGAGTCTGGAGGCGCAGGCGCGCACGGCGCGCTACCAGCAGCTGATGGAGCACATGACGGAGGGGGAGTGGCTGCTCACCGCCCACCATCAGGACGATCAGCTGGAGACCCTGCTGCTAGCCCTCAAGCGCGGCGCCGGTCTGCGTGGCCTGGCGGGGATCTTGCCAAGCCAGCCCTTTGCTGGCGGCCTGTTGCTGCGGCCGCTGCTCAATATGAGTCGCGCCGAGCTGGCCGAGGCGGCGTCGAGCCTCCCCTTTGGCTGGGTGGAGGATGAGAGCAATCAGGATGTGAGCTATGACCGCAACTTTTTGCGCCAGACGCTTATCCCCCAAATCAAGGCGCGCTGGCCCGCCATGGCCCAGACCGCGGCGCGCAGCATGGCCCTGTGCGCCGAGCAGGAGGCGCTGCTGGACGAGCTGGCCGAGAGCGACTGGCAGCTGGCGGGCGAGGGGGAGGCACTCCATATCGGCCCGCTGCACGCCCTTTCACCCACTCGGCGCAACAACCTGTTGCGCTACTGGATCCGCCGTCAGGGGGGGGAGATGCCATCCCGTGAGCAGCTTGCCCGGCTCTGGCAGGAGGTAGCGCTGGCGCGCGGCGATGCCAATCCCCAGCTCAACTGGGGGCGCCAGAGCTGCCGCCGTTTTCAGGAGCGGCTCTATCTGGTGAGCCCGGACTTGCAACCCTGTCATCAGGTGTTGCCGATGATTGTGGGCGAGCCGCTGACCCTGCCGGACGGGTTGGGCGAGCTGGTGGTGCGCATGGCGGAGCACGGCGAGGGGCTGCTGCGCCCCCCCCGAGCGGATGAACCCCTCTCGGTGCGTTTTCAGGTGGCGCCCGGGATCCCCCTCAAACCGGTGGGGCGAATCGGTAGTCGGCGGATGAAGAAGCTGCTGCAGGAGTATGGCGTGCCTTCGTGGCAGCGGGGGCGCATTCCCATCCTCTACTATGGCGAGCAGGTGGCGGCGGTGGTGGGGCTCTTTGTCTGCGACGGTTTTATGGCACAGGGGGCCGGGCTGGTCTGTCACTGGCAGGGAAGCGGTGCAGCCCCCATCCTGCTCGAGCAGGATCTTGCCTGAGGTGATCTCGGTGTGAGGGGGGATTAGCCCCAAAAAAAGAAGCTCCGGTCACATGGCGCGCATGTGCCGGAGCAAAGAAGAGTTCGGGATTATTCGTTAGGGCTGGCCTTGCCTGCTTTCTTGCGGGCGTAGAGGTGACTGTCGGCCGCCTCGTAGAGGCTCGGCACATCGACCCCGGATTGCCAGCTGGCGGCGCCAAGGCTGCATCCGACCGAGAAGGTGCTGAGCTCTTTGTTGGTCATCAACATATGCTGCAGTCGCAGCCAGACCGGGCGCCACGCCTCGGGTTCGGCCGGTTGCAGCAGCAGGGCAAATTCATCTCCCCCGAGCCGGAAGGCTTGATCCGTGCTGCGGATGCACCCCTTGAGCAACTGGGCGAAGCGACTCAGCACCAGATCCCCCACCGGATGGCCCCAGGTGTCATTGATCTGCTTGAAGCGATCGAGATCCAGCAGCACCAGCACCAGACCGTGGGGCTCGCGGCTGTGCTGCTCGATGGCGCGGCCGATGGCCTCGTCAAAGTAGGAGCGGTTGCCAAGGCCGGTCAGGTGATCGAGCCGGACCAGCTGATCCAGTTTTTCCAGCCGCAGATAGAGGGGGAGCAGCAGGCAGAGCAGCTGATGGTATTGCATCAGTACCCGTTGCTGACTGCCGCTCAGCGGATATTCCAGCTCGTAGTGAAGCTGGCCGAGCAGCTGGCCATGCTGACCGCGCAGCTCGAACGGATAGTTGTGCAGGTTGAGGGTGGCCAGCGGCGGGTGCTGGATCAGCACATGGGGCTGGCCACAATCGAGGTAGAGACCGTGGATCCTGACAATTCTTGCCGCACGATCGGCAAAAGTTGTCAGCAGACCGCCGAGATCGCTCTGCCCCAACAACTGCTCGAGCAACTGGTTGCGTTCAACGCTGGGCAACGGCGTGAGCCGCTCCATCTGGCGAACCCACTGCTCGATGCCATGGCTAAAGCCATTAAGTGACGACGTATTTTCCATGGTCTTCCACCTGTAACACCTGACTACTGTCTCCTCCCTGCAATTGGCATGCCCAATATATCTTTCCTGCCCGCCAGATCGGCTGACTAAGCTTAAGTCGATAAAAGGAGAGGAAAATTTGTACACCGACCTGTTGATCCTGCTGTTCGCCGCCGTTCTGCTGGTGGCAACTTTCCGGCGCCTTGGCTTGCCGGTCATCCTTGCCTACCTGATTGCCGGCGTCTTGCTCGGCCCCCACGGGCTGGCGGTGATCACCGGCCAGTCGATCATGCAGACCATTGCCGAGCTCGGGATCGTCTTTCTGATGTTCTCGCTGGGGCTGGAGTTCTCCCTGCCGAAATTGCTGGCGATGCGCCGGTTGGTGCTGGGGGTGGGGATGTTGCAGGTGCTGCTCACGTCACTGCTCTTTTTCGCCATCGGCTGGTGGTGGGGGCTGGGTCTGGCCCAGTCGCTGGTGGTGGCGGGGACGCTTGCTCTGTCGTCGACGGCGGTGGTGATCAAGCAGCTCGGCGAGCAGAAGCAGCTCCATACCCGCCGCGCCCAGCTGGGGGTGAGCGTGCTGCTGTTTCAGGATCTGGCGGTGGTGCCCCTGCTGGTGATGATCCCTATCCTCGCCCAGCCGGAAGTGCAGGGGAGCGCCCTGGCCGCCGAGATCGCCTGGGCCACCCTCAAGGGGCTGTTTGCTCTCTTCACTCTGCTTGCGGTGGGCAAGTGGTTGCTGCCGCTGCTGTTTCACGAGGTGGCGCGAGCCCGCTCCGACGAGTTGTTCGTGCTGAGTGCCCTGCTGGTGGCGCTGCTGGCTGCCTACATGACCCATTCACTGGGGCTGTCGATGGCGCTGGGGGCGTTTCTGGCGGGGATGATGCTGGGGGAGTCCCACTACCGTCATCAGCTGGAGGTGGACATCAAGCCCTTTCGCGACGTGCTGATGGGGCTCTTCTTTATCACCATCGGCATGGCCATGGAGTGGGAGCTGGTGGCGCGGGCTTGGTGGCAGGTACTGATCTGCGTTGTGCTGCTGGTGCTGTGCAAATCTCTTCTGGTGCTGCTGGCCGGGCGGCTGATGGGGGAGCGCAAGCGCGACAGCATGGCCGCCGGCATCATGCTCAGTCAGGTGGGAGAGTTTGGCTTCGTGCTGCTGGCACTGGCACTGCACCACGGCTTGCTGGATCAGCAACTGGTCTCCCTGCTGATCGGCATCGGCATCATCTCCATCGCCATGACTCCCTGGCTGGTGACCCAGGCCCATTCGCTGGCTCGCAGCCTCACCGATCCTGCGTTGCTGACCCGCTCCGAAGTCGCCCAGTCGGGACTGAGCAAAAACCAGCACGTCATCATTGCCGGGTTTGGCCGGGCGGGGCAGACCTGTGCCCGCTTTCTCAAGATCGAGGAGATCCCCTTTCTGGCCCTAGACCTCGACCCCGAGCGGGTGAGCGAGGCCAAGCTGGCGGGGGAGCAGGTGGCCTTCGGCGACGCCAGCCGCCGCGATATTCTGCTGGCCGCCGGGTTGTTGCGGGCACGGCTGGTGATCATCACCTTTGATGATCGCAAGCGGGTGGAGGCGATGCTGGCACTGATCCGCGAACTGGCGGGGGAGCTCAAGGTGCTGGTGCGCACCCGGGATGACAGCTTTCTGGAGCAGTACAAGCAGGCGGGGGCCTTCGAGGTGATCCCCGAATCCCAGGAGGGGGCCCTGATGCTGGTCTCCCACCTGCTGCTCAATTGCGATATCCCCATCGGTCGGGTGATCCGCCGGATGGAGCTGGAGCGCAGCAGTCAGTATCGCTTCCTGCACGGCTTCTACTGGGGGGATCAAAGCGCCAGCAATCTGGAGGCGGATCAGCTGCTTGAACGCCTCCATCCGCTGTTGCTGCACGATCAGGCGTGGGCGGTAGGCCGTGAAGTGCGCGAGCTGCCGCTCGATGAGGTGCGGATCAAGGAGGTGCAGCGCGGGAATCAGAGTCTGGAGCCCAGACCCGAGCTGGTGCTGGCGGCCGGTGACCGGCTGATCCTGTTTGGTACCGTGGTGGCGATGGAGCAGGCGGAGCAGCGTTTGCTGGAGGGGCGCTGAGTCCCCTCGCACTCATCGGCCGCCCCCTTTACTCCCGCTCTTTTGGTAGCCCTTCGATATCGAGGAAGGCGACGACTCTCTCCCGCTCTCTCAGAGTGTCCTGATAGCCCAGCTTGATCAGCTGTTGGCAATAACCCGGATAGAACATCAAAAAGCTGGCCAGACTGCTGGTCTCATCCCCCTTCACGCCCAGCACCCGCAACAGGCGGCGCAACTTTAGCGGTAGTTTGCGCAGGTAGGCCAGTGCGATGGTGTCGAGATCCTGACTCGGTTTTAGCACGCAGGTCTCCACCCGTTTCAGCTTGAGGCGATTGCGCTCCCGCTCAGGGATAAGATCCAGAGTCTGGTTGATGCGCCATAGCCGCTCCAGATCGGAGTTGAGGGTGTCGGTAAAGACCGTATCGAGCAGATGGCTGGCGATATTGGAGCTGGTGAGATGGCCGTGGTGATGGGTCGGTGCCGAGTGGGCTGGCGGATCCAGGGTGATCAGCAGGATCCGCTCCGCACCCAGATGGATGGCGGGGCTGAGCGGGCTCAGTTGGTGGATGGATCCGTCGCCGTAGAACTTCTCGCCGATCCGGGTGGCCGGAAAGACGAAGGGGAGCGCCGAGGAGGCGAGCAGGTGCTCCGATGTAAGCACGGTGCGTACCCCGCGCCGTCTGGCTCGCTCCCAAGGATGGTGGTCGGCTCGCCCTTGAAAGAAGGTGGTGGAGAGGCCGTCATCGTAATCCGATGCCGTGATAGCCAGCGCCTCCAGACTGCCGTAGAGGATGTTGTCATCGATGCGGTGATAGTCGATGAGCTGATCCAGCAGGCGGTGCAGCGGCGCGTTGTCAAAGAGGTGAAAGGCGTGGTTGGTGTGGGGATTGATCAGCCCTGCCGACCCTTCGTACATCAACCGCCACAGCAGGCGCCCCGGGTGAAAATCGAAGATGTGGTGAGTCTCGAAACGGCGCCAGACCCACTCCAGCTTGCGCACCCCCAGATGGAAGCAGGAGGCGTAGCAGGCGAGCGCGGTGACATTGATAGCCCCCGCCGAGGTGCCGCAAAGGATGGGAAAAGGGATGCCGAGATTGCGCGGGTAGAGCTCCGCAATCGCCTTGAGGGCGCCGACCTGATAGGCGGCGCGAGCACCGCCACCGGTGAGCAACAACGCTGTATTGGGTCTGGCCATATGCTGGCGCCTTATCGTGTTCTGACAAGAATGTTCCCACTGACAAGTTAACTATAAGGCGCTGTATCAAATATAAAAACGGGCGCTCGCCCGTTTTTTTCATGGCCGCTTTTCAAAGGGCCCGCTGGGGATTTTCCGGCCGTGCCAGCTGATCAAAGGCGGCGAATACCGGAGCGCTGGCGAGGATGCGACCGTGGCCCAGTCCCCGGGTGCTCACCAGCCGGGTATGACCATCCTGACTGGCCCGCAAGGAATCGCCGTGCGGGGCAAACCTGTCCTCCTCGTCGTGCACGATTATCGCCGCGCCGCTGCGACTGGCGAGGCGACCCAGTGGATCGACCGTGCTCAAGGGGTGCTGGTACTCCTGCTCAATCTCCTTGACCACCGCATCGAACAACCGGATGGAGTAGCCGGAGCGCGCCACCATGCCGTAGAGCTGGGGCACATAGTCGAGCACCGGCGAAATCAACAGCAGCGGCAGGGTATCGATACCCGGCTGACGGCTGGAGAGGGTGACGGCGCCTCCCATGCTGTGGGCGATGACCCCGTGCAGCGGGCCTACTTCGCTGGCCAGCTTGGTCACCAGTTCGTCGAAGGCGCGTACGAAGCGGGGCAGGTGGCCAGTGTTGCCTGCGCTCTGGCCGTGGGCCGGATGATCGTAGGCAATGGCGGTGAAACCCTGCGCGGCGATTTGGCTCATCAGCGGATAGAACTGGCTGGCGCTGCCGGACCAGCCGTGCATCAGCAGCCACAGCGGCCCCTGACCGAGCCGATAGCTCATCAATACCCCTTCGCTGGTATGGACGGCCTGCTTCACCAGGCCCGCTGGCTCGTGGGCATTCCGCTGGTTGCGCTGGGGGGTGAGCAGCAACTTGCTGGCGGTGCGCTTGGCATGGGTGGGGGCGAGTCTGTGGTGCAACCGGGTGCCGATCCCCAGCAGCCATTTGCTCGGGCTGAAGCGGCGGGTGTTGAAGTAGATCTTGCTGCTCATGGTCATCCTGTGGTTTTTATGTGCGAACGGTCGTGCTTTTTTGTTGGTTTTTAAAAATTAGTGTTGAACGGATGCCAAAACATCAGCGCCAGCTGCTCAGCAGAGCGTCCACCTCGGGCCAGAAGTGGCGGGCCGGATCCTGACACAGTTCGAGATCGTTGAACACCTGATCCGCCAGATAGAGGCCATAGAGGCGATAAACGGCGCGCCAGGGATCCATCTCCCGTCGCCACTCACCAGCGGCCTGCCCCTGCACCACCTGACGTGCCAGATAGTCGAGCCAGAAGCGCACCAGTTGCCGGGCGGCTTGCTGCACCTGGCTCTCTTGCTCATGGCCATCCTGCGCCGAGGTCCAGGCGTCGAGAAACATGCAGCGTCCGGCAAAGCAGTGGTTCCAGGCCTGCCAGGCGCGCAGCAGGGCGATCAGCTTGTCGTGCTGGCTCTGGTGCTCCTGCTGGCGTACCGGCTGGATCACCCGTAGCCGAAACACCTCGGCGGCGTACTCCAGCACGGCGATCTGCAGATTGTCGCGGGATTGAAAGTGGGCAAACAGGCCGCTTTTCGACATCTCGCAGGCGCTGGCCAGCGAGCCTATGGTCAGGCTCTCCAGCCCTTGCTGGCTCGCCTGCTCAAAGGCGGTCTGCAAAATGTTTTCCCGGGTCAGGCGCCCCTTGCTCATCACTCTCTCCTCGTTGGCGCTGGCAGCATAAAGTACGATCGTGCTAATTGTCGAGCAACAAATAGCCAGCATGGCTGGCTATGTCGTCTCCCGCGTGTCACTGCGCGCGGGGGTCAGTTCTCCTTGATATCGAGCTGTTGCAGGGCGATGACCGCCTGAGTGCGGTTCTTGACCCCAAGTTTTCTGAAGATGGCGGTGATATGGGCCTTGATGGTGGCCTCGGAGACGTTGAGCTCCCAGGCGATCTGTTTGTTGAGGCTGCCATCGCGCAGCATGATCAGCACCTTGTACTGCTGGGGGGTGAGGCTGGCCAGCTTGCTGGCGAAATCGGGGCCATCTTCCGATTCGGGATGGAGCGAGATGCCTTCCGGCACCCAGTTATCCCCCCCGATCACCGTATTGAGGGCATTGACCAGCTCCTTCATCGGCACCGACTTGGGAATGAAGCCGAGCGCTCCGAGCCGCAACACCTGCTGGATGATGGCCGCATCTTCCGAGGCGGAGACCACCACGATGGGCAGGTCGGGATACTGGCCGCGCAGGTGGGCCAGCCCCTCGAAGCCATTGGCCCCCGGCATCTTGAGATCGAGCAGCAACAGGTCAACTTCGGGGTGCTCGCCGAGCAGGTTGGTCAGGCTGTCGATGGAGTCCGCTTCCAGCAATTGAGCGTCGTTGATGGCCATGTGCACCGCTTGGTAAAGGGCGCCCCGAAACAGGGGGTGGTCATCTGCGATGACGATGGTAAATTGGCTGTCCATATTTCGGTTAATGGCTCACATTGTTGCTAACTGATTGTTTTGAAAAATCAAACTAGCATCGCTCACCAAGAGGGTCAAACCCGCCGGTGCGCAAATGTGAAGCGACCATCGGATGTTTTGCCATCAGGGCAGATCGGCCGGTCGCAGGCAACTCATGCAGGAGGCAACAGATGGGATCCTTGGTATTGGCGGTGAGCACCGGCTCCACCTGGGCGATGCGGGCGGCACTAGTGCTCGCCATGAGCGGGCTGACGTGGCAGGAGCAGGTGTTCGATCTGGAGGATGCCAAGTCGCTGGCGCGGCTCAAGCGGCTGGCACCGGCCGGTCTGGTGCCCTGGCTCGAACACGATGGCGTGCGGGTTCACGACTCGCTGGCCATCGCCGAATATGTTCACGAGCTCTGTCCCGACCGCCAGCTCTATCCTGTTTCGCTGGCCGAGCGGGCACTGGCTCGCAGCCTCTGCGCCGAGTTGCACGCGGGATTTCGGCAGATCCGTTCTCTGCTCCCCTTCTTTCTTGGGGCGCCAACCCGTATCGATCCCCCGGTGGAGGCGGTCGGTGAGCTGGCCCGTTTGCAGGAGATCTGGTCGCAGACGCGGGGCCCCTTCTACTTTGGCGAGGCGGGCATTGTCGATGCCTTCTATGCGGTGATGGCCTATCGGCTGGCCAGCTACGGCATCCTGTTGCCCGGTCAGGCCGGAGCCTATCAGCAGGCGCTGCTTTCTTGGCCTCTGTGGCAGGAGACCCTGCTCAAGGCGCGGTTGCAGTGGCCGGTGGCGGCGCGCCTGTCACAGTGAGCCTTGGCAGATAGATAAACGAGAGAGGGGAGCCAGTGGCTCCCCTCTCTGTTGCTGGTATATATGGCCCAAGAGTTACTTCTGCCGACCGGCAAAGACCACCACTACCTTGTCATCCCCCTTCTCCCGCACGAAGGCGTAGGGGGCATCCGAGAGTTTCTGGTGGCTGCCTGCCGCAATGGCCGGATGGGCGGCGCGGAACTGGCCCAGTTGCTGCCAGTGCTTGACCAGCTCAGCTTTGTCACCGCTGGCCAGCTCCTGCCAGTTCATGTCCGAGCGCAACGCCTGATCGAACACCCCGCCATCTTTGGCCAGCCCCCGGCCGGACTCGTCGCCATAGTAGAGCTGGATGCCGCCCGGCAGCAGCATAAAGCTGTTGGCGACCCGGCGCTGTAGCGGCACATCCTGATAGTCGCCAAAGAACAGCTTGGTGTCGTGGGAGCTGATGTAGCTCAACACGTTGAACTCGGGATCCTGATTGATACGGCTGGCGTAGCTGGCATAGGTGGGCTCGGCGCTGGCCATGCACTGGGCCTGTGACAGTGCGAACTCGCGCTGATAGTCGAAGTTGATCAGGGAATCGAAACCGTTCTGATACCAGAAATCCTTGGCTACCCCGTGATCCCACACCTCGCCCACCATGTAGAAGGGCAGATCGTCGAGGGCCTTGCCCGGGTTCGCAGTCTTCCACTCCTTGAGCGCAGCGGTGCCCGCCTGTTTGAGCTTGGCCCACACCTCGGGCTCCAGATGCTTGACGGTGTCGGCGCGGAAGCCGTCGATGCCAAAGCGGCGCACCCAGTCGGTGTGCCAGGCGATCAGGTAGTCGCTCACGGTAGCGTCGGGTAGCGCCTTGGCAAGGGTATCTTTTTTCGCCGCCAGCAACGGCGGCAGCCCTACCGGTTTGGTCGATTCGGTGAGAAAGTCCGGCAGCCCCGCCACCGAGCCGGTGACATCGTCGGTGCCGGGCTGCGGGTAGCCGGGCAGACCGGCGCGCACCCAGTCACCACTCCACCACTTGTTCCACGCGGGTGATTGATAGTCGATGAACTGGTTGTAGCCATGCCAGTTAAGGCCGCCGCTCGGGCGCCACTGGTTCCAGACGGTCGGCAGTTTGCCGCTGTACTGGGTCAGTTCGGTGAGCCCCAAATCCTGCAAGTCGGCGAGGGTGGCGTAACCGGCGTGGTTCATCACCACGTCGAGGATGATCCGCATGCCGCGCTTGTGGGCCTCGTCCACCAGGGTTTTCAGGCTCTCTTCATCGCCGTAGTTGGGGTCAATCTTGGTGAAGTCGAGCGCCCAGTAGCCGTGGTAGGCGTAGAAGGGGAAGTTGCCCTGCTCACCACCGCCGATAAAGCCGTGAACCTGCTCCACCATGGGGGTGATCCAGATGGCGTTCATGCCGAGGCTCTTGATGTAGTCGAGCTTCTCGGTCAGCCCCTTGAAGTCGCCGCCGTGCCAGGTGGCCACCTCGTCTTGACCATCCTTCTGGCGGCCGAAGCTGTGGTCGTTGGCGGGGTCACCATTGTGGAAGCGATCGGTCAGCAGAAAATAGACGCTCGCCTGATCCCAGCTGAATGGTGCTGGCTTGGCTGCCTTGACCGGCTCGAGCAGCAGCAGGCCGCCGCTCTCTTTGCTCGGGGTCAGGGTCAGTTTGCCCTGTTTGACCACCGCCTCCTGTTTCGAGTAGGCATCCCTCAGTCGGGTACCCTCGGGCCAAACCCCTTTCAGGGATATCGTGACCGGGCCGCCATCCCAGCTGATGCAGGGCTCTTCTGGTGGCTGGCGTTTGAATTCGCTCTTCTTGGTCGCCCGCAGCACCTTGAGGCTGGGGGTATCCGGGTTGAAGGTGAACTGATACTCCCCGGCCAGCATCACCCGAAGGGTAAAGCTCTGATCCTTGCTGCATTTGTCCATGGGCTGGGCGGTGCCGAAGGGGAGCGGCTTGCTCTCGCTCGGGCCAAAGCTGGTACCGCAACTATTGTCTGCGTCGCTGATGCGGATCTGGTGGCTCCCCTTGGCAAGGGTGTGGGTCAGCTCCACCGTGCCCTTGTCCAGCACGATCGGGGTCGCCACCGGTTGACCATCCACATAGAGGCGAACCTCGGGGGCGGCCATCGCCTGTTGGATGAACAGAGGGGCGGCCAGCAGGGCAAGCCAGAGAGGGGATAAGTGATGAGCACGACGCATAAGCCATTCCTTGAGCAGGGCAGTTCGGACAAGGGCCCATTCTAGGAGCAGCAAAGCGCGCCTTGGATCGGCAAAATGCCGATTTGTGACTTCAGTTCGAATGGTTACGTTTTCAAGCCGAGGAAAGTGTGACGGAGAGGAGATGGGAGGCTCTGTCGATAAAAATAGCGGCCATAAAAAATGCCGGTCAGGTGACCGGCATTTGGTGTATCAGGCATTGTCGTCACATCAGACGGTGAAAAACTTGAAGTTGACGAAGGCCACCGCGATGAAGGAAGCCACCATGCCGCTGATGCAGAGCACCGCCGGGCGGATGGCTGGCCAGCGATGGGTCAGCAGAATGATGGCCAGCAGGGTCGGGTAGAGCCCGAACATGTAGCGTGGCATGGCGTTGAGGCCGGTCATCAGCGGGATGGTGCAGCAGATGAACATCAGGGTCGCTTCGGCCCAGCGTTTCTGGCTGAACAGGTAGCCGTTCAGGCACCAGCCGAAGATCACCATGATGGAGAGGTAAGCCTTGCGGCCGCCCAGCTCGAAACCGCTCAGCCACCAGTCCAGCGGGCTGTCCATGTAGCGACCCCACGCCACCTGAATGTGCTTGAAGGCGAAAGCATCGCCGGTCAGGTGATAGAGGTAGACCATGTAGGCAAACAGGCCAAACGGGATCATCCAGAGGGTGAACACCACCTTGAAGGCGCGCTCGGTAAAGCGGAAAAATTCCCGCCAGCCGTAGGCTTGCAGCGCCAGGATCAGCACCGGGAAGACCATCATCACCCCCAGGTTGCGGGTGGCGGAGATACAGACCCCCAGCACGGCCACCATCAGCCACTGCTCCCGATAGGCGAACAGGAACATCCCCAGCATCAGCGCCATAAAGGTCGACTCGGTATAACCGGAGACGAAGTAGGCGGAGAAGGGGGAGAAGGCGAGCAGCCAGACGCCGAAGCGGGCGGTATCATCCCCCAGCTTGAGCTGCCGCAGCACCAGCAGCATCAGCGGCAGGCTGGCGAAGAAGGAGATATTGGTAACAATGATGAGGCCGATCAGGCTCTCGACATTGAACAGGTTGGAGATGGCACCGGAGACCATCGGATAGAGCGGCATAAAGGCCCAGTTGGCCGCATTGCCCTTGCTCAGCCAGCGGGGGTAGAGATCGTAGCCGTTCTCGATGATGCGTTGGAACCAGACGCAGTCGAACTGACAATAGGCCTGCAGCGGGCCGATGTCGGGGGAGCCATAGAGCTGGACACCGAAGTAGCCCATGCCATACAGCGCCACCCGGCTCAGCATGAAGGCGGCGATGATCATCAGCCAGTCACGACCGCTGATGCGCAGTGACGGGCGATAGGGGAGTGCAGCCCCGGTTAGCGGGGCAGTATTGGTCATATCATTCATCAGGCAAAAACCCAGACGCGAGAGAGAACGTAAGTGAGGACGGTAACGGTCAGGGTGGCGATGACCACCGGCAGCAGACCGGAGAGCCCCGCAAACAGCAGGCCGCTCAGGATCAGGTTACGCACCGCCAGCGAGAAGAGGGCGACCAGCAGAAACTTGCTGGCGGCTCCCTGCTTCTGGAAGGTGATGTAGCGGTGACCAAAGAAGGAGAACCAGAACGCGATGGCAAAAGCCAGCGTGGTAACCAGGTGCTCCGAGATGGTGGGCCAGGTATGAAACAGTGCGATGGAGGTGCCAAGGTCGACGAGGGTAGCTCCCCCGCCGACAAAACCGAAACGTACCAGCCGCCAGAATTCCTCGCGGGAGATCATTGAGGCGCTTGCTCCTGCTGCTCTTGCGGGTTGCTGTCAGCGCTCTGCGGTTTGGCCGCATCCTGCTTGGCATACTGGCCATAGACCCCTTCAATGAGGTAGACCGGGCGCTGTTTCACTTCCACGAACATGCGGCCGATGTACTCGCCGATGATGCCGAGCGACAACAGCTGGATACCGCCGAGGAACAGCACTACGGACATCAGGGAGGCGTAACCGGGTACGTCGATGCCGAAGAAAACCACCTGGGTCACGATCTTGAGGATGTAGAGGAAGGCGACGAAGGAGACGCCGACACCCACATAGCTCCAGACCCGCAGCGGCCAGCTGGAGAAGCTGAGCAGACCGTCGAGCGCGAAGTTCCACAGTTTCCAGTAGTTGAACTTGGTTTCACCGGCGTGACGGGCCGGGCGCTCGTAGGGGACGCCAACGGCACGGAAACCGGCCCAGGCAAACAGACCCTTCATGAAGCGGTTGCGCTCCGGCAGCAGCTTGATCGCCTCGACCACGCGACGGTCGATCAGGCGGAAGTCACCGGCGTTTTCCGGCAGCTTGGTGCTGGTGGAGAGGGCGTTGAAGAAGCGGTAGAAGCCACCGGCAGTCAGGCGCTTCATCGGGGTATCGGCGCTGCGATCGACGCGGATGCCGTAGACGGTGTCATAGTCACCGGTCTGCCACAGTTTGACGAACTCCAGGATCAGGGCGGGCGGGTCTTGCAGATCCACGTCCATCGGCACGATGGCATCCCCTTTGGCCTGATGCAGACCGGCGGTCAAGGCGGCTTCTTTACCGAAGTTGCGTGCCAGATTGACCAGGGTAACGCGCGGGTCACGCGCGATGGCCTGCTCGACCACTTCACGGGTGCGGTCACGGCTGCCATCGTTGACGAATACAATTTCAAGCTGGTCTTTCAGCGGGGCCAGTTCGTTGTCTATCGCGTTGATGAAGGCATCGATGCTCTCTTCCTCGTTGTAAACGGGAACGACCAGAGAGAGTCGAAAATCTGGATGCGACATAAGAACGTCCTTATTTGGGATAGTTGTTTTTATAAAATGGTATTCGGGGCAAGGATCACTGGGCTACGGTCAAACGTACCGACTGCACATTGATGGGAGTAGGTGCCGAGAGCGCCAGAAAATTGGGGCGCTTGGGATCTGCCGTGAGCGAGTCACCGGGCAGACTGAGGCGGATTTCGTTGATGCCCGCTTTGGCCAGTTTCACCGTGGTGGTGAAGTCGTGACCCAGCGCCACTTTCAACAGGGCGCCGGCTTCCGGGCTGTTGATGCGAGCCTGTACGGTAAGCTGATCCGGATTGGCCGCCTGCTTGGGCAGCACAAAGTAGAGACCGCCCTGACCGCTGAGCAGGGTACCTTCGTCGCTCGGCTTCTTGGCCCAGCCTTCGCTGGAGAGGAAGCGGCTCGGCTTGGTCAGATTGAGCTCGTTACCCGGCTGATAGGTCATGCTGGAGTTGTGTTCCCAGAAGCGGGTTTTGCCTTCCAGATAATAGAGTTTGTAGGCCAGGCTCACGTTGGGGTGAGCAGCCAGATAGAGGGTGTAAAGATAAAAACCGCTTAACGCCAGAATGGCAGTCAAAAAACCGAACTTTTTGTACGTCATATCACTCTCTATGCCTGACAGAATGGGTAGGCCGATGTCGCGCATATGCTAATCCAATTGCAAAAAAAGCATAGTGGATCACAAAAAAATATTTGGTCACATATTAACCCCTTTTTACCCCTGTTCCAAACGTTGCTGTTTCCCGGTTAAACAGGTCTGGCGGGGCGCAGGTTGCCAGTGGCGCTCCGGCAGGGCAATTGGTAAATAGAAGCGCTTTGCTGCGTCATTTTCTAGCGGATGCGATAGTCATCTGGCCTCTATCGCCATTTTGCAGGGGGCGATTTATGATGACTCACCTATTCGTCAAGGATGACATATGAAGTGGATCTCTTGCTGTCTGCTGCTTGGATTATGGGCGCCAATGGCATTGGCCAGGGCCTTGTGTCCCGAGCCCATTCAGGTTGGTTACGATAACTGGCCCCCCTACCATTATTACGAAGCCGACTCACCGCAAGAGGTGCGCGGTTATGCCGCCGAGGTACTGACGGCTGTGCTCACTTCCATGCACTGCAAGGTCAACTATGTGGAGCTGCCCTGGAAGCGGGTACTGCACGAAATGGAGCATGGTGAGATAGACATGGCGATGGAGGCGAATATCAATGATGA
Organism: Aeromonas sp. R2-3; assembly: GCF_040908375.1. Classification (NCBI taxonomy): domain Bacteria; kingdom Pseudomonadati; phylum Pseudomonadota; class Gammaproteobacteria; order Aeromonadales; family Aeromonadaceae; genus Aeromonas; species Aeromonas sp. R2-3. The sequence continues at coordinate 164,487 of NZ_JBFODP010000030.1, forward strand.
GCGCGCCCGTTATGCCTGGTTTTCCGACTCCTATAACCCGGGGCGCACCTTGCTGTGGATCCGCAAGGGCAGCCATTATCCCGAACAGGATCTGGCGAGCTGGCTGGCCAGTGGTTACTCCCTCGGCGTTACCAAAGAGTACTTCTATGGTGAGGAAGTGATGTCGCTGCTCGCTCGCTATGCCAAACAGGTGAGTGCGGTGAGCGACCAGCAAAATTTTGAGAAGCTGGCCCGCGGGCGGATCGACGGTTTCCTCGGTGACATGCTGGCTACCCCCAGCGCCCTTAACAAGGAGGGGATGAGCGGTCTGTTCACCAGCCACCCCATGGTGGTATCTGAATCGCCGAGCTTCTTTATGTTGGGCAAGCGCAGCTTTTCGCCGCAGTTCTTGCAACAATTTAATCAGGCGTTGGCGCGGTTCAAGGAGACAGGTGCGTATGACATTATCTGGCAGCGTTATGCCCCCGGGCGCTAGCAAAGTATTGGCCGTTCACGCATCATGAGCGGCCTGAGCATCGGGTCTGCTTGTCAGGCCTGACAGAGTGAACAAACCGTTTTGAGGTATCCATGGGGATGAAGTATTGGCTGGCCCTTGCCAATCTGGTGTGGCTGGGATGTTTGCCCGCTGGCGCGGTACATGCGACCGAAGCACAAGTCGTGGTGGCGGCCAGTGAAACCGGACACGACTGGTATCAGGGCAGTCAGGCCGAACAGGCCCGTGTCGAGCTGGAGCAGCAGTTGCAAGAGGCTGTGCTGGCCCAGCTGCACCCCGATTTTTTCACGCTGTGGAAGCGCCTGCAGGCCACCCCTGCAGACAAGCGTGGTGCCATCTATGACGACATTTTTACCAAGCTCAGTCGTTTCCAGCACGCCTGGCGGGGGATGGATCTGGTCTCGCGCGAGCAGATGAAGACCCTCAAGCTCGATTTGAACCGCCCTGTAGTGACCCAACCCAGCGATGATGACCTGCTCACCCAGGTGAAATCCCTGCGCCCTCAGGTGGCGGAATACGAGGCGGTGCGGGCTAAAGTGCACAAACTGCTGGCAATGCCGATGGCCAGCAAGTGGCCGACCCTCGATATGCCGACCCTGCGTGCCGGAGAGAGCTCCGCCGAGCTTGGCCAAATCCGCGCCATGCTCAACGAGCTGGGCGACAGCGCCCCGAGCCATGGTGATCAGATTTACGATGGTGATACCGAGAAGGCCATCAAGCAGTTTCAACGTCGTCACGGTCTCACCGCGGACGGCATTATCGGCCGTCAGACCCGCTCCTGGCTCAATACCGGCCCGCAAGTGCGCGCCAGCCTGCTGCTGCGTAACCTGTGGCGTCGCGATCTGGTGGATCAACTCGCCGGTGGCCGCTACGTGCTGGTCAATATTCCCGACTACCGTCTGAGCGTGGTGGAGTCCGGCAACGAGGTCTTTACCAGCCGGGTCATCGTCGGCAAGGAGCAGCGCGCCACGCCCATCCTCGCCAGCGAAATTCGCTCCATCGTGCTCAATCCCTCCTGGCATGTGCCGCGCTCCATCCTGAGCAAGGACATCCTGCCCAAGCTGGGTCGCGATCCCGCCTATCTGAGTCGCGAGCAGTTCGAGGTGATCGACAGCGAGGGTAATCCGGTGCAGTTCACCGAAGAGGGGTGGCATCAGGCGCTGGCCGCCGGTTTCCCCTATCGCCTGCGGCAAAAGCCGGGTGATCACAATGCCCTGGGGCGCTACAAGTTCTACCTGCCCAACAATGACGCCATCTATCTGCACTCCACCCCGCGCAAGGCGCTGTTCGAGCAGGGGGCACGCGCCTTCAGTTCGGGCTGCATCCGGGTGGAACATGCGGACGATCTGGCCGAGCTGTTGCTGGCAGATTCCCGCTATCAACCGGACAAGGTGGCCAATATCCTCAAGGAGAGCCAGACCAAATGGTTGCCGCTCACCACGCCGATCCCGGTCTTTACCGTCTACTGGAGCAGCTGGATCGACGAAAATGGTCGCCAGCAACTGCGCAACGATATCTACGGATTTGATCGGGTCAGCTTCCAGAGCCGCCTGCTGTGATCCCTGCCACAGAGTGAAAAGCCCGGCCTGTGCCGGGCTTTTCTATGGGCGATTGTGGTTTGACAGCTCCCCCCGCCGGAGGGTAGTTTCAAGCGCCTGTATCACATTCAATCAGTGATCTTATTCAACTATTTTTCGCTTGAATCTGCGATGGACGAACCCCTTATGCTGGAACAAGAGATAAGTCGACGTCGCCTGTTGTTGGGAGCCGGTTGCCTGCTGGGCAGCTCGCTGATCTCCTTCCCTGCACTGGCCAGCCGCAGTACCACCGGGCGTGAACTCAGTTTTTTCAATCTCAATACCGGCGAGCGGGTGCGTGCCAGCTATTGGGAAAATGGCCACTATCTGAGCGACGGGTTGGCCGAGCTCAACCACATCTTCCGCGATTACCGGCGCAATGAAGTGTTCAACATCGACAAGAAGCTGTTTGATCAGCTGTTCCTGTTGCAGCACAAGCTGGGTCGGCGCAGCGAAATCCAGCTGATCTCCGGCTATCGCGCCCCAGCGACCAATCGCCAAAAGCGCCACAAGAGCCGCGGTGTGGCCAAACACAGCTACCACACCCTTGGGCAGGCGGTGGATGTGCGGATCCCCGGCGTACAGCTGGCCCATCTGCGCAAGGCGGCGCTCCAGCTCAAGGTGGGTGGGGTCGGTTACTATCCTCGTGATAACTTCGTTCACCTTGATACCGGCCCGGTGCGCAGCTGGTAAAGGGGATGGCAAGCTGCCAAGCTCTTCCCACCAGAGAGGAGATTGCGATGAAAAAGATAGTGATTGGCGGCCTGATCGCCCTGTTGTTGACCGGTTGCAGCAAGCTCAACCGTGAAAATTACGACCAGTTGAAGATGGGGATGAGTTACGCCGAGGCTAGCACCATTCTGGGCAAGGCGGAGCGCTGTGATGATGCCTTGGGCACTACCAGCTGCCTCTGGGGCGGGGAAGGGAAGAACATCAAGATCCGTTTTATTGCCGACAAGGCGACCTTCTTCAGCTCGGAAGGGATTAACTGAGTCGCAAAACGTCCATGAAAAAAGCGCCGCTCGGGCGCTTTTTTGTTGCTCGCAATCCAACCCGCCTCGCCAGAAGCTGGCGTACTCAGTGGGTCGCGTACTGGTAGTTGAAGGTAGGCAGACCCCACTTGAAGCGAACCGCCAGCAGTCGTAGTACAAAGCCGATCCCGATGGAACCGAACGCGGCCCAGTTGGTCGGCAAGCCCTGATCCAGCGCCAGACAGTAAAGCGCTGCGGTGATCAGCGAAATGGCTGCATAGAGCTCGCGACGAAATACCAGTGGAATCCGCTGGCAGAGCAGATCCCGCAGCACCCCGCCAAAGACCCCGGTCACTACCGCCATGATGCAGGCAATACCGGCGCCGTGGCCCATATCCAGCGCCCGGGCCGCACCGAAGATGGAGAAGACCACCAGTCCCAGGGCATCAAGGGCCATGAACAGCTTGCCGAGATAGCGCATCAGGGGGGCGGAGACCACACCCGCCATCGCAGCTGCGGCAACCAGCAGCACATATTCCGGATGTTCAATCCAGAGCAGCGGATAGTGGCCGAGCAGCACATCACGAATGGTGCCACCACCGATGGCCGTCGCCGAGGCGATGATCACCACACCAAACAGGTCCATCCGTCGCCGACCCGCGGCCAGCGCGCCGGTCATCCCTTCGGCCACCAGGCCAACCAAGAAGAGTGCATGTAACATGAGATATCCCAGGGAACGAGAAAGGCCAGAATCCTACCAACTCGTGTCATATGGGACAAGCTATCGAATGCATGCATTAATTTAATTCATGCTAAATGCGAAAAAGGCACCGTTTCGGGTGCCTTTTCCTAATCAATGTTCAAGGGTTAGCGCCCCAGCTGTTCCTGCCGGTAGTGATCGACCCACATGGCGGTGGCACCACAGATGGCGACCGGCATCACGAAGAGGTTCACCACCGGAATGGCGGAGAAGAGGGTCACCAAAGCGCCGAAGCTGAGGCACTTGCCACGGCGTTGCTTCAAGGCGTCACGCATGGTGATGAAGTCGATCTTGTGGTTGTCGAACGGATAATCCACATACTGGATCGCCATCATCCAGGCGCTGAACAGGAACCAGAGCACAGGCGCCAGGGTCTGGCCCACCACAGGGATCAGAAACAGGATCAGGCAGCCGATGGCCTTGGGCAGGTAATACTTCAGCTTGGTCCATTCGCGGCCGAAGGTGCGTGGCACATCCTTGACGATATCCAGCATACCGCTGTCATTGGCGGGCTGACCGGTGAGGATCTGCTCTACTTTCTCCGCCAGCAGGCCGTTGAAGGGAGCGGCTACCCAGTTGGCAACCGAGCTGAAGATAAAGGAGAAGACCACCAGTATGGTGATGAGGGCGATGGGCCACAGCAGATAGTCCAGCCAGTCGAGCCAGGCGGGGATCTGCTGATGGAGCCATGCGAACAGGCCGTCCAGTTGCAGCAGCAGGGCATAGAAGGCCCCGGCAAACAGCACGAAGTTGACCAGCAGGGGGATCAGCACAAAGGTGCGGATGCCCGGTTGGCGAATGAGGGAAAACCCGCGCAGGAAATAGTCTGCACCGCTGATTGAATCTTTGACCATATGGGGTGATTGGCTCATGTGAGCTCCATCTATGCATGGGAGAACTGCCAGCATATTACAAACAAGCCTTTGATTTGGTAAAGTCGCCGACTATTCCTTATTTCGTGCCGTGGCGACTGAAAATCGGGCATTGAATGGGGATGATGCCTGCATATTACAAACAAAGCCGGGTCTGGATTTGGTAAAGTCACCTGCCCGCCTCCTCTTTATTTAGCCACTGATACAGGTCGCCATGCGTCTGAAACTGATCAAACTCGCCGGCTTCAAGTCGTTCGTCGAGCCGACCCGCATCGAACTGTCGGCTGACATGACCGCCGTGGTGGGCCCTAACGGTTGTGGCAAATCCAACGTCATCGACGCGGTGCGCTGGGTGCTGGGGGAGAGCTCCGCCCGCCATCTGCGCGGTGAGAACATGACCGATGTCATCTTCAACGGCTCCATCAATCGCAGTGCGCACGGGCGCGCCTCGGTGGAGCTGGTGTTCGACAATCCCCATAACCGGGTGCCCGGCGAGTTCGGCCGCTTTACCGAGATCTCGGTGCGCCGCGAAGTGCTGCGCGATGGCTCCAACCACTATCAGATCAACGGCCAGAAGTGCCGCCGCAAGGATGTGACCGACCTCTTCCTCGGCACCGGTCTTGGCCCCCGCAGCTACGCCATCATTGAGCAGGGCACTGTCAGCCGACTGGTGGAGTCACGTCCGGCCGATCTCAAGCTCTTTATGGAAGAGGCTGCCGGGGTTTCCCGCTACAAGGAGCGGCGCCGCGAGACCGAGCAGCGCATTCGCCACACTCAGGAGAATCTGGAGCGCCTCGGCGATATTCGCGGCGAGCTGGGTTCGCGCCTTGACCACCTCAAAGCCCAGGCCGAAACGGCCGAGCGCTACAAACAGCTCAAGAGTCGTTCGCGCGCCGCTCGCGCCGAGCTGATTGGCTCCGAGTTGTGGGCGCTGGAGACGCGTCTTGGCGAGGCTAAAACAGAGCTGGCACAGGCCGAGCAGGCGCTGGCGGCGCTCGATGCCAAGCGCACCGCAGATGAGGGGCGCCACGTCACCCTGTCGGTCGCCAGACAAGAGGCGCAAGCCGAGCAGGCGAGCCGTCAGCAACAGATTTTTCTCGGCGGGCAGGCCATCGCCCGTATCGAACAGCAGCAACTGCACCAGAGTGAACTGGGGCGCGACTGGCAGGCCCGTGCAGAGGCGCTGGGCGAGCGGATTGCCACCCGCAAGGCGCAGCTTGCCAGCCAGCAGGATCAACTGACCGAAGGGGTATTGCGCGCTGAGCAGGAGAGCGCTCGGCTGGAGCAGTGTGAGCAGTTGCTTACCGAGCAGCAGGAGGCTCGCCAGCACGCCAGCGAGCAACTGGAACAAGCCCGCTTGCGCCAGCAGCAGTGGCAGCAACAGTTGGCCGGGGTGCAGGGGCAGCTCAATCAGACCCGTACCCGGTTGGGTGGTTTGCAGGAGCTGCAAGCCAAGACCCGGCTGGCACGCCTCAAACTGGAAGATGAACGCGCAGGCCCCCTCGGCGCTGAGGCCGATGACCTGCAACCGGCCCTCGATGCCCTGAGTGGTGAGCTGGAGCTGACGCGGGCGGCCAATAGCGAGCTGACCGAGCAGCTGGCGCAGGCGGTCGACGCCCATGAACTACTCAAGCAGCAGCATGGCCAGCAGTTGAGCCTGCAGCGGGAGCTGGAAGCGCGGCTGGCGACTCTGGAACAGATCCTCGGCGAGCAGATGGAGGGGGCGACCCTGGCGGATCGACTGCAGGTTGCCCCCGAGTGGGCACAGGCACTCGACAAGGTGCTGGGTCGCTGGCTCACCGCAACGCCAGCGGACGAGTGCGATCTGATGCAAGAGGGGCTCTGGATTGGCCCGGCGCAACCGGCGGTTGCCGGTACCCTGGCGGCGCAACTGGGCGGCGAGCACATTCCTGCCTTCCTCAATGCCATCTGGCTGGTGGAGAGCCGAGAGGCCGCATTGGCCCGCCAGCCAAGCCTTGCGGCCGGTGAGTCGGTACTGACTCCTGCTGGCGACTGGCTGGGGCCAAACTGGGCAGATCTGGGGCAGGGCGCGGCGCTTGGCACCATGGCGCTGCTGGGTGAGCGTGAGCGGTTGCATACCGAGCAGGATAAGGTTGCCGCTGGGCTGGCACAGCTGAGCGAGCAACTTGTTGCTGCCGATACCCGGCGCGCCCAGCTTGCCAGTGCGCAGGAGTTGTCGCAGCGAACCTTGCGCGAGCAAGAGCAGAAATGGCAACAACTGCGCGAAGCCTGGAGCCTGCAACAGGGTCAGCGGCAGGAGCGGTTGCAGCGGCTCGGTCAGCTTGGCGAAGAGCTGATCCGACTTGATCAGGAGCAGGCCGAAGAGGCAGAGCGACTGGCTAGCGCCCGTGAACAACTGGAACTCGATGAGGCGCGCCTTGCCGAGTTGCAGGAGCTGGGGGAGCCGCTGACACAAGCGCTGCAGGTCGCTCAGGATCAGCTGACCCGCTGCGAGCGGGCGGTTGACGAGGCCCGTGTGCGCCGCGAGCAGCAGCAAGCGGCCTGCCAGCGTTTGCAACTGGAGCTGGGCAATCTGCGCCAACTCATTACCCTGGGTGAAGAGGAGCTGGCGAGGCTCGGACTGGAGCTGGCCGGGCTGAAAGGGCCGGATAGCGAGGCAGTGCCGGATCTGGCGCCCCTGCTGGCCGAGCAGCGCAATCTGGAGGCGCAGCAGCTCGCCTGCCATCAACGGCTTGCGGAGCTGGAGCGCCAGCTCGGTGAGCTGGAGCAGGCCAGAAGTGCCGATCACAAGCAGCTGGTGACTCTGCAAGAGAAGCTGGCAACCCTGCGCCTTGAGCGCGAACGCAACCTCACCCGTCGTCAAGGGCTGCACGAGCAGTTCGAAGAGTTGGGGGTTCGACTGGTAGATCTCGATCAGGCGGTGCTGATCGCCGCTGATCGCAGCAAGTTGCGGCAGGAGATCCAGACCCTGGAGGGGCAAGTGGAGGCGCTCGGCGCCATCAACCTGGCGGCGCTGGAGGAGTACGAAGAGGCGAAAACCCGGGCAACCTATCTTGAAAATCAGTGCCAGGATCTCGAGCAAGCGCTGGAAACCTTGAGCCAAGCCATTAAAAGAATTGATAAAGAGACACAAATACGGTTCCGGGACACTTTCGATAAGGTCAACGAAGATTTAAAATCCCTGTTTCCAAAAGTGTTCGGTGGGGGCAGTGCCTGGCTTGAGCTCACCTCCGATGATCTTTTGGAGGCCGGAGTGAGCATCATGGCGAGACCTCCGGGTAAGAAGAATGCTACCATTGCCCTGCTTTCCGGGGGGGAGAAGGCGTTAACCGCGCTTGCGCTGGTTTTTGCCATCTTCAGACTCAACCCAGCACCTTTTTGTCTGCTGGATGAGGTGGATGCACCGCTCGATGAAGTGAACGTCGGTCGCTTCTGTTCTCTTGTCAAAGAGATGTCGAGCACAGTACAGTTCGTTTACATCAGTCATAATAAGGTCTCCATGGAGATGGCTGAGCAGCTGGTTGGCGTCACGATGCAAGAGCCCGGGGTTTCTCGCATTGTGTCGGTCGATATCGGTGAAGCCGTCGCTTTGGCTGAGCAAAACTAGAAAGAGAAGCAGCTAATGCAGGAATTGCGTTACATCTTGGTTGCCCTGGGCGGTATTGCTATTGCGGCATTGCTCATTCACGGGTTGTGGAGCAACAAAAAGAATCGTCAGGCACCGATCAAAGAGAAACCGATTGGACGGATGGACTCCAAGTCGCGGGATCGTGATAACGACGCCTTCGACAGCGATGGCATCGGCCAGGTACGCGTGGTCAGTGGTGGCCGTCGTGCCGAGCCCAAGCTGCGCAGTGAAGAGAGCCGCCAGCCGGAACTCGGTCGTCGCCCTGCCGTCCCCGCCTTTGATGATGAAGATGACGAGGACGATCTGCCGCCGCCCGTAGTGCGCAAGCCTGCTGCCCGCCCGGTTCCGCCGCCTCCTATCTATGAAGAGGAAACATTCGACGAACCGCTGCCCGAGGAGATTGACGAGGCGCCCGCCGCGCCGGTGCGCAAACCTGCTCAGGTCAATCGTCGTACCCCGGTCTACCGTTCCCGTCCCCAGCGCGAGCCCATGATGCAGTCGCTGGATGACGAGCCGCTGGTCGAGCCCGCTTACGCGACCGCCCCGACTTTTGGTGCCCGTGCAGAGACAGTCCGTACCGCTGACACCGTTCGTGCCGAACCGGTGCGTGCTCCCGAGCCGGAATATCAGCCGCAGCCCCGTCATGTGGCTCCCGAGCCTGTGTATGAAGAGCCGGCCTACGTGGCACCTGCACCTGTGGTTGAAGAGCCGCGCATGGCGCCCCAGCCGGTCGAGAAGATTTGGCAGGATGTCTATGTCATCAACCTGATGGGCCGTCCGGGTCACGACTTGCAAGGTGCGACCCTGCTCTCGTCCCTGATGGCGCTGGGCTTCAAGTTTGGCGAGATGGATATTTTCCACCGTCACGAAGATCCCAACGGCAAGGGTGAAGTGCTCTTCTCCATGATCAACATGGTCAAGCCAGGCACCTTCAATCCGTACCGGATGGAACAGTTCACCACGCCGGGTGTCTCCCTGTTCATGCAACTGCCGCTGCGCAGCAATGCCGCGTTTGCCTTCGAGGACATGCTGCAGGCTGCCGATCAGCTGGCCAGCGATCTCGATGCCATGCTGACAGATATGGATCGCAGCCCGCTGAGCGACGAGACCATTGCCCGTTACCGTCACGAGCTGGCTGCCTACGAGGCCAGTCGCGACTAATACGCCATGCGGGTCGAGTGAAGAAAAAGTGCGGTACCCAGGTACCGCATTTTTGTTTCTACCCCGGCCGTATGTTCAATCACACTTCGAGACTTTTTCATGAGCGACACTCTCTCCCGCCACCGTCAATTGTGTGAACTGCTTACCGAATATGGTCACCAGTACTATGTGTTGGATAACCCCACAGTGCCGGATGCCGAATACGACCGTCTGATGCGCGAATTGATCGCACTGGAGGCTGACCACCCCGAGCTGAAAACCCCGGCTTCCCCGAGCGTGCGGGTCGGTGGCCAGCCGCTGACTGCCTTCAGGCAGGTGCGTCACGAGATCCCCATGCTGAGTCTGGATAACGTCTTTAGCAGCGAAGAGCTGCTGGCCTTTGAACAGCGCATGAGCGATCGCCTCAAGCGTGAAGTGCGTTTCGAGTTCTGCTGCGAGCCCAAGCTTGATGGCCTGGCGGTGAGCCTGCTCTATGTGAATGGTCAGCTGGTGCAGGCCGCTACCCGGGGCGATGGCGCAACCGGTGAGGAGATCACCGAGAACGTGCGTACCATCAAGGCCATTCCGCTCGCATTGCGGGGCTCTGGTTGGCCCGAGCGGCTTGAGGTGCGTGGCGAAGTCTTTATGCCCAAGGCTGGTTTCGAGGCGATGAATGCCAAGGCACTGGCCGCAGGCGAGAAGGTGTTCGTCAACCCGCGTAACGCCGCCGCCGGCAGCCTGCGTCAGCTCGATTCACGTATCACTGCCAGCCGTCCCCTGAGCTTTTACGCCTACGGCGTCGGTGTCGGCGGCGAGCAGCTCGGTGGCTCTCACTTCGGTCGCCTCAATCAGCTCAAGGAGTGGGGCTTGCCGCTTAGTCCCGAGGTGAAACTCAAAGAGGGGGCTGCCGGTTGTCAGGCGTTCCACGACGACATTCTGGCCCGTCGTGGCGAGCTGCCTTACGAGATCGATGGCGTGGTCTACAAGGTGGATGCCATCCCCCTGCAAGAGGAGTTGGGCTTTGTGGCCCGCGCCCCGCGCTGGGCGACCGCCCACAAGTTTCCAGCGCAGGAGGAGATGACTCTGCTTGAGAACGTCGAGTTTCAGGTCGGCCGCACCGGCGCCGTGACCCCGGTGGCCAAGCTAAAACCGGTGTTTGTCGGCGGCGTCACTGTCTCCAACGCCACCTTGCACAACGCCGACGAGATTGAACGCCTTGGCGTCATGGTCGGCGATACCGTGATCGTGCGCCGGGCAGGGGACGTGATCCCGCAGATCGTGGCCGTGGTAGAGGCACAGCGCCCTGTTGATGCGCGTGAAATTCTCTTCCCGACCGAGTGTCCGGTGTGTGGTTCTGCGGTGGAGCGGCTGGAAGGGGAAGCGGTTGCCCGCTGCTCCGGCGGCCTGTTCTGCGAGGCGCAGCGCAAGGAGGCGATCAAGCACTTCGCCGCCCGTCGCGCCATGGATGTGGACGGCCTTGGCGACAAGATAGTCGAGCAGTTGGTGGACAAGGGACTTGTGAAGACCCCCGCCGATCTCTTCAGCCTCAATGCTATCCAGCTGGCCGGTCTTGAGCGGATGGGGCAAAAATCGGCCCTCAATCTGGTAGCCGCCATCGATGCAGCGCGCAGCACCACCCTGCCGCGTTTCCTGTTTGCCCTGGGGATCCGCGAAGTGGGGGAGGCGACTGCGCTCAACCTTGCCAACCACTTCCTCACCCTGGATGCACTGCGCGCAGCCTCGGTGGAGCAACTGCTCGAAGTGGCCGATGTGGGCGATGTGGTGGCCAAGCATGTCTACTACTTCCTGCGTCAGCCCCACAACGTGGAGGTGTTGGAAGCCTTGCTGGCTGCCGGCATCCACTGGCCGGCCATCGAGAAGAAAGAGGCCGCGGAGCAACCCTTTGCCGGCAAGACCTTCGTGCTGACCGGTACGCTGACCACCTTGTCGCGCAACGACGCCAAGGCGGCGCTGCAGGCCCTGGGAGCCAAGGTGGCGGGTTCGGTATCTGCCAAGACCGATGTGCTGGTGGCGGGGGAAGCGGCCGGTTCCAAGCTGACCAAAGCACAAGAGCTTGGCATCACCATCTGGACTGAAGAGGAGCTGCAACAGGCGTTGCAGGGCTCATAGCCCTCACCAATCCTAACCGCAGCACCCGATAAAAGAGAACCCGGCATGGCCGGGTTCTCTTTTTTGTTTCGGCGGTCACTCACGCCAGAGGATCTTGTGGCGCCATTTGTCGGGCACGGTGAGCTGCCAGCGGGCCAGTTCTCTCTTGCTGAAGACATATTCGCCGCGCAGGGCCGCGCGCGGGGAGATAGTACGGGGCAGGGTGCCCGCCAGAATGGTGTTGATGAGGCTGGCTGCCTGTATCCCCTGATCGTGGCCGTCCAGCACCAGCCCGCCGATGGCCATCCCCTTGCCGACGGTAAATTCCCAGAAACAGAAGAGCGGCACCGGCGTGTTGGCGCTGGTCCACTCCAGCACCGTCTTTTCGCTCACATGCTTGCCATTGTCATCGACCAGCGTGTGGTAGAGGCCGAGGAAGATCGCCTGATAGCCGTTCTTCTTGGCGTTGAGCACTGCCTCCTGCCATAGGCTGTAATCCCCCATCAGCTGGCTGTTGATCCGGGTCTGGCCGACTCGCAGCTCGGTCTGGGTCTTGAATTCATCCTCGATGGCGGTGAGGGCCACATTACTGGAATCAAACAGAACCAGTGCCTTGTCGAGCCCCCCCATCATCTGGCTTATTTCGCTGATGTTACGCTTGAGCAGGGGACGCTCCAGCACGCCGGTGATCTTGGGGTGGCCGACAAAGCCCTTGAGACGCGGATTCTCGTTCATGCCGAGAAAGACCACCGGGGTGCCCAGCGAGGCGATCTCGTTGGCCAGATAGTTGATGGCGTTATCATCCCCCAGTACTACCAGATCCGGTTTGCTCTTGAGATAAAAGGCGATGGCTTGCTGGGCGATCTCGTCGAACTTCTCCCGTGGATGGCGTTTGGTGTCCATATAGAAGTGGGTGATCTTGTGCTCCCCCTGCAAGCCAACGAGCAGCCCTTTGTTGTAGCTTTGGTCCCACAGGTATTCGGGATGGTAGCTGCTGATCACCAGAATGTTTGCGGCCCAGAGCGGCAGAGAGAGGGTGGATAGCAGTAGCAATAGCAGGGAGGTGCGCATGGGTTGTCCCTTGTCGAGGGGAGAGAGTTCTTGTTCAGTATGGGCGGTTTTGGTTGGCGCTGTCATCTCGAAACCGGTGCGGCGGGGGGCGATTTTTTTTCGGGTGGGCGGATCGGACGCCAGCCCGCACCCTGCTTGAGGTTGGATTTGAACGGGGCTCTTTTAGGTTGGTCGTGAACTGTCCCGCTCGCTGAAAAACCTGTTCTGGATCAAGAAATGAGGCTTCGCTTTGGTGCCTAATAGACACCACATATAGGGACGCATTCGTTTTTAATCCCTATATGTTGTGTTATTAAGCTGTGTATAAGCTGTTCCCCTCCTATCTTCAGCCCAGGCTTGTCAAGCCTCGGCTGAATTTATTTGCGTCCAGGACGAGATGCCGGGAGGGGGGCCCAACAAGGGTGAGCCAGAGGCAAATGCCTGGCCTTTTAACGGGGAAAATTCATGAAACCGGTTGTGATCAAACGTGACGGATGTCGCGCACCATTCAATGCTCAGCTGATTGCAGAGGCAGTCAGCCGAGCGGCGGAAGCGGTCAATCAGGCCAATCCGGCACTCGCCTCCCGCATTGCCAATGCCGTGAGTCAGGAGCTGGAAGGGCGTGGTGAAGTTGATATCCACGAGATCCAGAACCGGGTCGAAAACCACCTGATGGCTTCCGACGACAAGGCCATCGCCCGTGCCTATATCGAATATCGCCACGACAGGGATCAGGCTCGCGAGGCGCGCGGCCGTCTGGCGCAGGAGATCCGCGGTCTGGTCGAGCAGACCAACGCCGCCCTGCTCAACGAGAATGCCAACAAAGACTCCAAGGTGATCCCGACCCAGCGCGACTTGCTGGCCGGTATCGTCGCCAAGCACTATGCCACCAGCCACATGCTGCCCCGTGATGTGGTTCAGGCTCATGAGAGCGGTGATCTGCACTTCCACGATCTCGATTACTCACCTTTCTTCCCGATGTTCAACTGCATGTTGATCGATCTGAAAGGGATGCTGACCCACGGCTTCAAGATGGGCAATGCGGAGATCGATACCCCGAAATCCATCAGCACCGCCACGGCCGTGACCGCCCAGATCATCGCCCAGGTGGCGAGCCATATCTATGGCGGCACCACCATCAACCGCATCGACGAAGTGCTGGCCCCCTATGTGACCATCAGCTGGCAGAAACACCGTGAAGTGGCCGAAGAGTGGGGCATTGCCGATGTGGAAGCCTACGCCATGGCTCGCACCGAGAAAGAGTGTTACGACGCCTTCCAGTCACTGGAGTACGAGGTCAACACCCTGCACACCGCCAACGGTCAGACGCCGTTCGTCACCTTCGGCTTTGGCTTGGGGGACAGCTGGGAGTCGCGGATGATCCAGCGTGCCATCCTCAGCAACCGTATCGCTGGTCTTGGCAAGAACAAGAAGACCGCCGTGTTCCCGAAACTGGTGTTTGCCATCAAGGATGGCCTCAACCACAAGCAGGGCGATCCCAACTACGACATCAAGCAGCTGGCGCTGGAGTGTGCCTCCAAGCGGATGTATCCGGACATCCTTAACTACGACCAGGTGGTCAAGGTGACCGGCTCCTTCAAGACTCCCATGGGTTGCCGCTCCTTCCTCGGTGCCTACGAGGAGAATGGCGAGCTGATCCACGAAGGTCGCAACAACCTGGGTGTGGTGAGCCTCAACTTGCCGCGCATTGCGCTGAAATCCCGTGACGAAGCGGACTTCTGGGATCGTCTCGATGCCTCCCTGCGGGTCGCCAAGAAGGCGCTGATGTACCGCATCACCCGTCTGGACGGGGTGAAAGCACGGGTTGCACCGATCCTCTATATGGAAGGGGCTTGCGGCGTGCGCCTCAAGGCGGACGACAACGTCAGCGAGATCTTCAAGAACGGTCGTGCCTCCATTTCCCTCGGTTATATCGGGGTTCACGAGACCATCAACGCCCTGTTTGGTGACAAGGTGCACCTGTTTGACAGCGCCGAGCTGCAACAGAAAGCCATCGCTATCATCGCCCGTCTCAGGGCGGCCATCGATGAGTGGAAAGAGGAGGCTGGCTACGGTTTCAGCCTCTACTCCACCCCGAGCGAGAACCTCTGCACCCGCTTCTGCCGCATCGATGCCAAAGAGTTTGGCGTGGTATCCGGTGTGACGGACAAGGGTTACTACACCAACAGCTTCCACCTCGATGTGGAGAAGCAGGTCAACCCGTACGACAAGCTGGACTTCGAGGCGCCCTATCCGCCCATCGCCAGCGGTGGCTTCATCTGCTACGGCGAGTACCCCAATATCCAGCACAATCTGGAAGCACTCGAAAACGTCTGGGATTACAGCTACGACAAGGTGCCCTATTACGGTACCAACACCCCCATCGACGAGTGCTACGACTGCGGCTTCACCGGCGAGTTCGAATGCACCTCCAAGGGCTTCACCTGCCCGCGCTGCGGTAACCATGACCCGGCCAAGGTGTCGGTGACCCGCCGTGTCTGCGGCTACCTCGGTAGCCCCGATGCGCGCCCCTTCAATGCGGGCAAGCAGGAAGAGGTGAAGCGCCGCGTCAAACATATGTAAGCGCACAGGCGATGAAGAGCTGGCCCCTGACTCAAGGGGCCATTTTCATTGGAGGGCGGCAACCATGCCGCCTTCCCGTGAACGAGGCAGGAAACAAGCGATGCACTACCACCAATACTACCCGGTCGATGTGATTAACGGCCCCGGCACCCGTGCCACCCTGTTTGTCTCCGGTTGTGAGCATCAGTGCCCGGGTTGCTACAACCAGAGCACCTGGCGGCTGGATGGCGGCAAGCCGTTCGATCAGGCGATGAGCGATCGCGTCATTGCGGATCTCAACGACAGCCGCATCAAACGGCGAGGTCTGTCGCTCTCCGGCGGCGATCCACTCCACCCGGCCAACGTGCCCCACGTGCTGGCGCTGGTGAAACGGGTACGCGCCGAGTGTCCGGGCAAGGATATCTGGTGCTGGACCGGCTACCGGCTCGGCGAGCTGTCAGAGGCCCAGCGCGAGCTGGTGGCCTTGCTGGATGTGCTGGTGGATGGCAAGTTTGAAAAGGCGTTGGCAGACCCCGGCCTGCTCTGGCGTGGCAGCAGCAATCAGCAGATCCACGACCTTAACGCCTGGCGTGATGCGGGTGAGCGAATTCCCTGTCTGGTTTGCAGTTGAAGCCCGGGATGTTTATGGTTAGCCCATTCCAATCCTGACGACATTTTTGAAAAGGAGAGCCGAGATGAACAATCTGCTCAAGATCCTGCTGGCCATTTTCCTGCCCCCGGTTTGCGCGTTTATCCAGGTGGGCTTTAGCCTGCACTTTTTAATCAACATAGTGCTGACCCTGATGGGCGGTCTGCCGGGCATGGTGCATGCGCTCTGGCTGGTGGTGAGCGACAAGCGCGGCTGATACCTTCGGCTGGTTAGTGAGCTCATTGACGATAAAAGGGCCAACCTCTCGGGGATGGCCCTTTTGTTCATGTTCATACGAATACTTTTTCGTTAGGATGGGTGACTGACCAAAAGGGCGCGCGTTGAGCGGCCCGCAGTCCGGCAACAAGTACCGGCAGAGAACAAGGAGCGTTACATGAAGTGGAAAGTCGCAGTATGGTCAGGTCTGGCAGTGACACTGTTGCTGGGGTGCTCATCCCGTCAGGAGGTAGCGCACGAGCGCGCTCCGATCGCTATCCCTCTCGAGCAGTTGTCCAGCTACTGGGTTCAGGAGAAGCCGTGGTCATGGCTTGGCAATGACGAGCCGGCCCTGCCGGCCAAACCGGTCAAGGGGTATGTGGAAGTTCGCTATCAAATCGACGCCAGCGGCACGCCGGTCAAGCCGGAAGTGGTGGCGGCCGAGCCCCCCGGCGAGCTGGAGCAGAGCGCGCTGGCGACCCTCTCGCGGATCCGCTACAGCCCGGCAGAGGGCAACCCGGATGCCATTCCGGTCGAGGTAACCAACCGCTTCGAGATCGAGATCAACTGATCCCCCACCACTCTGATGGCAGAGAAAGAGAGACCCCGGCCAGGCCGGGGTCACGTTTATTGCTGTTTGCAGTCGTTGTAGGCGGTCTGCCACTCGCCATCCTGATCCCGTAGCTCGACAAAGCCCTCATCCCCCTTGTTCCACCAGACGGCCTCATGTTCGTCCGTGTAGCGGGCACCGGAGGCCGAAATGGCCTGGGGCAGGGTGTAATCCTTGCCGTCCGGCAGTGACAGCTTGATAAAGTTGAGGCTTTCGTCGGAGAGGGAGAAGTAGCGCACCTGCACCTTCTTGCCCTGCTCGCACTGGTAACTGACCGGTTCGCCACCAGTGACTGAGAGGGTATTGCCCTGATTGCAGCCAGCGAGCAGGCCGAGGGCCAGCGCACCAGCGGCCATCATATGTACCTTATTCATGATTACAGCTCCATTGGTGTCATACGGGCGTGAGCCTAACAGGTTGCCGTTATTGTGCAATCCGCACGGCCATTCGGTGCGTCGCTGGCTGTCCGGCATACCGCGCGAGTATGAGAGGGTGCAATCAGGAAGGCATCGCCATCAGTAGAGGCCAAGTCTGGTTTCAAACTGGCGGATCAGCGTCTCATAGATGCCGTTGTTTTTGATCTTCTGCAGCCCCTGCTCGAACTGTTTGGCCAGCGCTTCCCCTTGCGGGTGGTGGCGGGAGAAGGCGAGCCAGAAGCCATCGGTGGAGAGCTTGCCAACCTTGACCACCTTGCCTGTCAGCTGTTTTTGCTGGATCTTGAGGTAGCCCGGCATGCCGTTCATCAGGATGTAGTCGACCCGGCCACGTACCAGCATCTCGAGGATCTGGGCATCGGATTTGGCCTGAAAGCGGGTGATCCTGGGGTTCTCCATAAAATCGGTGGGGTAGGTGTAGCCGAGGGTGATGCCCACCCGCTTGCCTTCCAGCGAGGTGAGCTTGAGATCCCGTTGCGGGTCGCTGGCAAGGGCGAAGATGGCAAGATCCTCCTCGAACATGGGGGTATCGTGCCAATGGTACTGGTAGCGGTTCTCTTCGGTGATGGTGGCGTTGAAGCACCCCGCAAGTTTGCCGCTTTTCGCATCGTGCATGCAGCGGGCGAAGGGAAGGGTGCGAAAGACAATCTCGATCCCTTCGGCGGCGAACACCGCCTTGACCAGCTCAGGCGCCAGTCCGTGGGGCTGGTCATCCTCATTGTCCTTGTCGCGCTCGCAGTAGGGGGCCCAGTCATCTTCGGCACCAATGACAAGCGGGGTGGCCCCGAGCGGGCTGGTAGCCAACAGCATCAGACAAACCAGCCATTTTTTTAACAACGCGACCATAGGTGCACCTCATCGACAGCAGCCTTACAAGCATAGCCACACTTCTGCGCTGACTTGTAGTGGCAGGAGTATTGGTGAGGGAGGTAAACGAGGGCGAGAAAAAAAGCCCCGGCAGGCGACGGGGCGAAAGAGAGCTCATCCATGGGCTGACAACAGTGCTTACAACAGGAAATCAATAACCGAAGCGGGTCGCCTCGAAGCGGTTGAGCAACCGGTGGACGAGGTAGCAGGCCAGCAGTGTGACCACGATGGCAAACAGTATGCTGCTCACCCTGTAGAGGGCGCTGAACACCAGATCGTTGCCCGGAGTGAGGTACTGGCCAAACAGGATGCCGAGGGTAGTGAGGGCGCCAAAGCCGACCCCGGAGCCGCCTGCCTCCTTGACGTGAGCATGGCTGAACAGCATGGCGCCGAGCCACAGCAGCGGGGCGACAAGCAGCAGTTGTCCTGACCAGTCATAGAGCAGCAGCTGGCCGAGCAAGCCGAAGGTGACCCCCAGCAAGGTGCCCATCGCCCGTTTGCGGGCATAACTCAGCGCACCGTTCCAATGCATGGGGAACAGCACCAGCAAGGTTGTGGCCTGGGCAGACATGGAGTCGCGCAGGTCAAACACCTGAAAGACCAGAAATGACAGGGTGGCCACTGTGGCCCCCAGCAGGGCTTCATGGCGCATTCGGTGCGGCGCCTTGGGGGCCGAGGCGGGCTTGGGTCTTGCATCCACATCCGGGATCAGCATGGTCATCAGGTAAGCGATCAGCACCGACAGCATGCTCGCCCAGATATTGTTGAGGATCAGGTCGTTGAGGTCGGTCTGCGGATAGCTGGCAAAGTGCAGCATGATGCTGAGGCTCAGCACCCCGTTGGCCCCGAACAGAAACAGGCTGCCCCGCGACATGGCGGCGAAACGGTAGAGAAACAGCAGAAAGGCGATAGGGGTCATCAGCGCCGGATGGCTGCCAAACAGTCCCCCCAGCAGCCCGACCTCCACCCCACAGACCACCGCAGCCGCGATCAGCTGGCGTGCGGCATGGCCATTCATCACCGGCACCATCCCCAGCAGCAGCACTGGTGTGACCGTATAGAAGACCCCGTAATTCCAGCCAAACAGCTTGCAGAGCAAAAAGCCCGTGGTGCAGCCAAATGCGATGCGCAGGCACTGGCGCAGCTCGTTGCCGGTGAGGGGCCGATACCAGAGGTGAGCGGCAGCACCACCGGCGGGGTGTGCTGGGGCGGTATTGGCCGACGGGTGAGTTGCGTGGTTAGTAGACATAATGGAGCAGGCTGAGCAGGTGGATCTGGCCCCGTGCCAGCATGGCGGTCAGGGCATTGTCCGGCAGCAGTTGTACCGTGGCCCGCGCCCCGGCTGGCAGATGGTCGGGGAGCTGCTCCAGCTCGAGGTGTAGCCGCATCCGCTGGGCATCCCGTACCCAGCGATCCGACTCCACCGGTGCGGCCAGTCGACCATTGGCATCAAACTGACCGGCACTCACCCCGGCATCCAGACTGCTTACCCGGGCAGGATAGAGCTGACCCGGCTCGCCATCGAAGGCCACCAGTGCGCGGGTTTGCTCGCCAACATGGCGCAGGCTCTTCTCCCGAAAATCGGCTATGACATCGACCTGTTCCGACACCAGCGCCAGCAGCGGGCTGCCCGCGCTGGCGATACTGCCCGGCTTGAGCTGCAGGTTGGTGATGGTGCCATCCTGATCCGCGTGGACCCGGCTGTAAGAGAGGGCCAGCTGCGCTTGCGCCAGCTTGTTGCGGGCCTGGCGCAGCAACAGATTGTCCTCACCGGTCACGCCACGACTGGCCTTGATCTGGGCCAGTTTGGCCTGACTGGCGCGCAGGTTGGCCTGGGCGCTGCGCAGGGCGCTGTCAGCCTCATCTTTTTGTTGCAGCGAAACCATGTGACGTTGGTAGAGCGCATCGATCCGCTCAGCCTCGCGCCACTTCTGGCTGGCCAGGGTCTCCTTGGCGTTGATCTCGGCAACGGCGGCGGTCAGAGCGGCATCCAGTTCACTGTTCTGCTGTTCTGCCTGCGCCAGCGCAAGGCGGGCCTGCTCCACTGCCAGTTCAAAAGGGGCCGGATCCAGCCTGAACAGCAGATCCCCCTTCTTGACCTGCTGGTTGTTATGAACGGCAACCTCGATCACCTTGCCGCTCACCTGAGGTGCCAGCTTGGTGACCACCCGGGTCGCCATTGCCTGAGGGGTGAGGGGCATCAGCAGGTCGGCTATCAGAAAATAGGCAAACAGGGTGGCAAAGCCAGCCATGGACCATTTGATCCAGCGGGTAAATTGTTGATCCGGGGTCATCTTATTCTCTCTCTGTGTCGGTCTCGGGAGGGCTTGTATCGCCTCCGGCTTGTCGGTCGTGGTGTTGTTCAATTTTGCTGAGGGCGTTGGCCGAGATCCGCTGCACCGTGGCTTCAAACAGTTGCAGGGTCTGCTCGTCGATGCCCCCCAGCAGCTCCCGGCGGATATTCATGATGCGGTCGGCGATCTGATCGAGCAGGGTCTGGCCAGCCGGGGTCACGCAGACGATGCGGGCCCGCTTGTCCTGACTGCAGCAGTGGCGCTCAATCAGACCCTGCTCTTCCAGCTGGCCCAGGGTGCGCATCAGGGAGGGGAGCTCTATCTCGAGGGCTTCGGCCAGGGTCTTCTGGCTGACATGGCTCCCCATGCGGGAGAGTTTCCACAGCGCGGTCCAGCGGGGATGGGTGAGGCCAAGGGGAGCCAGCTCCAGGTCGGCGGCAGTACGCCATAGCCGGTGCATCCGCGCTATCTGCTCGGCGAGCGACAGCTCGCGCAACCTTTCCAGATCCGTCATCTTCTCATCCTCAATCTACTTAGCCTGCTAACTATCATACTTGTTTAGCAGGCTAAGTAAATAGTGTGATGCAGATCACGTTTCTGGTCGGAGCTTTCGCTGGTGCGAGTTGGCAGCATTCGAGCCCCTGATATTATTTTCGGGGCTGATCCACTCGAGGCTCTCTTGCCGATTCGGATATTGCGCCGTGAATGGAGGATATCCGGTGGTTATTTTCATGAAATTTTCAGCTTCAGCGAGCAGCTCTTTTTTTATCCGCTAATATTGATGGGGTTATAAAACAAGGGGGAAATGGGTTGTGGATGGATATGACAGTGGATGTGTGTATCTGGCAATTGAAGCGCTGTTGAGTGATGGGGAATATGGTGCAGAGTCACACCATGGCGTGAATCGGGAAGGCGCTATCAGAAGTACCGATATCAGTCATGATTTTGACCCCGCCAATATTCCATTGCTGTTGGCAGAATAGACCTGACCGTGTGTGATCCTTGTGAGTTCAAGCCAGTGCTCTGGTATTCGCTGGCTTGACTCATCACTATTTCAATCTCCTCTTTTTGCATCTTTCTCCTCACCATTTTTCATCGTGCGTGCTTCCTGCACGCTGACTTAAACCCTGATGTGGCATGCCGTGGCACTCGCGTCGTGGCGATGACATTGCCCGCTGATTATCACTCACAGGAGCTGTGGCGATAAATGGTCGCAGAGCTTGTCATCTGGCTCTGTTATTTCCCAGAAGGGGGAAGATCATCGCATCGTTATTACTGCTGATCACCCAAATATCCATCATTGGGCTCGCTCGTTTTATCGCCCTATTTCCTGACTTGGTCGGGTATCGTATGTCTGGTGTTCTATTGTGCAGCGCACGTTGGCGGCACCATGATGTTTAAGTTTTTAATGTTTTTATATGGCTTTGCAGTCTGGCTAACCGACAGGGGCGAGGGGGATCAATAAAGTAGCGGCCACAATCACACGCAGAGTACATAACAATGAAAAACCTCTCACCCCTACAAACCACACAAGAAAAGGCCGCCTTTATGGGCGGCCAACAAATTGCCGGTATGCCGCTCTTTATATTTCTGGGGTTGGCGACCTGCGTTCTCTTTTCCGGCTGGAACGGCTCGTTGCCGCTGGGCATGGTCGGTGCGCTGGCGCTGATGTTTGTGCTGGGCACCCTGCTGACCGAGCTGGGTGAGCGGATCATGCCGATCCGTGAATATCTGGGGGGCGGCACCATCCTCGCCATCTTCGGCGGCGCCGCCCTGTTCGAATATCAGCTGCTGCCGGTGCAGGCGGGGCAGGTCATCACCAACTTCATGAAGGAGGGGGGCTTTCTCAACTTCTTTATCGCCAGTCTGGTGACAGGGTCCGTGTTCGGCATGAGCGGTGCGCTGCTGAAAAATGCCGCCATGCGCTATCTGCCGGTCATTCTTGGCGGTGTCGCGCTGGCACTGCTGAGCGTGGGGTTGGTCGGCTCCCTGATGGGGTATGGCTTCAAGAATGCAGTGCTGCTGATCGGCCTGCCCATCATGGGCGGCGGCATGGGGGCTGGCGCGGTGCCTCTGGTGGAGATCCTCTCCGGCCCGATGCAGATGTCCAGTGCGGATCTCTTGTCGCGCATGGTACCGGCGGTCGTGATCGCCAATACCCTTGCCATTCTGGTGGGCTCCCTGCTGGCGCGCCTTGGTCGCCGTTACCCCTCCCTGACCGGCAACGGCAAGCTGATGGTCAAGGAAAGTAGCCAGAGCATTGCCGATGAGCAGGCCGAAGCGCCGACCCTGCAGAGTCTCGGCATGGGCCTTTTCATCAGCTCCAGCATGTTTGTGCTGGGCTCCCTGCTTGGCAACTTTATCCCCATGCACCCCTTCGCCCTGATGATTTTGTCCGTCGCCTTTATCAAGGTGAGCGGCCTGCTGCCGCGCCGTTATGAGCAGGCGGCAGCCGACTGGTATCAGTTTGTGGTGAGCAACCTCACTCCCTCCCTGCTAGTGGGGATCGGCGTCGCCTATACCAGTATTCCGGAGCTCATCAGCGCCTTCTCCGTCAGCTACTTCGTGCTGGTCATGGTCACCGTAATCGGTGGCGCCCTCGGCGCGGCGCTGGTGGGTCGGATGATCGGCTTCTACCCCATCGAGGCGGCCATCACCGGCGGGCTCTGTATGGCCAACATGGGCGGCACCGGCGACGT
Organism: Aeromonas sp. R2-3; assembly: GCF_040908375.1. Lineage (NCBI taxonomy): Bacteria > Pseudomonadati > Pseudomonadota > Gammaproteobacteria > Aeromonadales > Aeromonadaceae > Aeromonas > Aeromonas sp. R2-3. Next base: position 187,400 of record NZ_JBFODP010000030.1, read on the forward strand.
AGCCGTGCTCTCGGCGGCCCAGCGGATGAAGCTGATGCCCTTTGCCCAGATCTCCTCCCGTCTTGGCGGCGCCGTGATGCTTATTTTGGCTACCGCGCTTATCTCCCTGCTCGCCTGATACCGGATTGAGGAACAAACAAAATGAACGACATCATGATGGGCACCAGCCTGCCCTATGCCGAGCGCAAGCGTCAGGGCGTGCGCGGGCGTATGCCCCACAAGGAGGAGTCCCTCTCCCAGCAGCGGCGCCGGATCTACCGATTGGTCAGCGCCATGCAGAGTCCGTTTGACCAGCATCTGCTGCTGCGCCAGCTGCAGGAGGACAACCCGGTGCTGTTCTACGATCTGGTGCGCCACCACCTGCCTGAGTTGCTGCCGATCATCTACACCCCGGTGGTGGGAGAGGCGTGTCAGCGCCACAGCGATCTCTATCTGCGCAGTCACGGTCTCTATCTCTCCTGGCATGACAGGGACGATCTCGACGACATCCTCGAGTCGGTAGAGCAGGAGGTGGATGTGATCGTTATCTCCGATGGTGAGCGGGTGCTGGGGCTTGGCGATCTCGGTATCGGCGGCATGGGGATCTGTATCGGCAAGCTGGCGCTCTACTCCGCCGCGGGTGGCATCAATCCGGCGCGTACCCTGCCGCTCTGCGTCGATGTGGGCACCAACAACCCCGAGCTGCTGGAGGATGACTCCTACCTCGGCTGGCAATCCCCGCGCATCGACGGCGAGAGCTATTACCACTTCATGGACAAGGTGGTGGCCGCCATTCGCAAGCGCTGGCCGCAGGTGGTGCTGCAGTTTGAAGACTTTGCCGGCAAGCATGCCGCCAACTTGCTGACCCGTTATCGCGATGAGCTCTGCATGTTCAACGACGATATTCAGGGCACGGCGGCAGTGGCTTCTGCCTGCGTGCTGGCTGGGTTGCAGCAGGCGGGTACCGCCCTGTGCGATGCGCCGGTACTGATCGTCGGCGCGGGTTCTGCCGGTTGCGGCATCGCCGCCATGCTGGCCCAGCTTGCGGGGAGTCACGACGGCGTCTGGCTGTTTGATCAGGACGGAGTGGTCTGCAGCGATCGTCCCAATTTGACCCACGCCCAACAGCCATTTGCCCGTGCCGTGGAGGAGGGGCGCAGTTCGCTGCTGGAGACCATCCGTCAGGTGCGCCCGACGGTCTTGATTGGCGTGAGCGGTCAGGGCGGCCTCTTTACTGGCGAGGTGCTGCAGGCGATGGGGGAGGTGTGCGATCAGCCGGTGATCCTGCCACTCTCCAACCCGACCCGCAGCGCCGAGGCCACCCCCGAGCAGGTGTGGGCTGCCACAGATGGCCGCGCCCTGCTGGCCACCGGCAGCCCCTTTGCGCCGGTGACGGTGGCGGGGGAGCGGCGGGTAGTCTCCCAGTGCAACAACGTCTATGTCTTCCCGGGGATTGGTCTCGGGGCCTGCGCCGTCAAGGCGCGCCGCATCAGCGATGGCATGTTGCTGGCCGCGGTGCGGGCAGTTGGCGCCTATCCACTGGTGGCAGGTCGGCTGTTGCCCCCCATCGAGCAGGTGGGAGAGGTGGCCCGCGCCGTCGCCAGAGCGGTGGCACTCTGTGCCCGCGAGGAGGGGTTGGCCGATTTTGTCGGCGATCCGGCACCTTTGATTGACCAGACCTGGTGGCATCCGCACTATTGGGCAGCGTCCTGACGTTTTAAGGTATGTGCATGAAACTTCGCCACCAGTTGGTCACCCTCTCTCTTGGGCTCTCCCTGCTGCTGATCCTCATTCTGGGCAGCCTGCTGGCCCTCTTTATCCGTCATCTGCTGGAGAGCAATCTGCAGGATAAAGGGAGCGATCTGGCACGGGTGATGGCGGCGGACACCCGGGTGGTCGAGGCCCTGCGTCAGGGCAGTGATCCTACCCTGCGCGACTACGTGGAGGCGGTCCGCAACCGCACCGACGCCACCTATATGGTGGTGACCGACGAGCATGGTCGCCGCCTCAGCCACCCCAACCCCGAGCTGGTGGGGCAGAAGTTCCGCGGCGAGGATATCTGGCCCGCGCTGCAGGAGCGGCGCAGCTACTGCTCCAAGGATCGGGGCACCATGGGGCCGGCGATCCGCTGCTTCTCTCCTGTGGTTGGCGGGGATGGGCGCGTCATGGGGGCCGTGGTGGTGGGCTACCTGATGCAGCAGGTGGAGGGCATCTATATGGAACGGGTAGCCCTGCTCATCAGCGCCATCGTTGCAGTGCTGGGGTGTGGTCTGCTGCTGGCACTCTGGGTGCAATATCTGCTGCGCAAGACCCTGCTCGATCTGGAGCCGGAGGCGATCGTGCGCCGCTTCACCCTGCAGGATCTGGTGCTGGAGCACATCACCGAAGGGGTCATCGCCCTCGATGGCCGCGGCAACATCAACATGATCAACAGCACCGCCAGCTATCAGCTGCGGCTGCCGGTTACCGGGCGCCACGCCCTGCAGGGGCAGTCGCTGGCGGAGCTGGTGCCGCCCCTTGCCCCCTGTCTGGAGCAGGAGGGGGGCGAGGTGAGCTTCACCATTCAGGGGGAGTCATTTGTCGGTCGCTGGCAGGCGGTGCAGGGCAAGGCGCCGGGGCGGCTGCTGATCTTCAGCCGTCCGGAGGTGGCCGCCAGTCTGGGGGTGCAGGTGACCCACCTGCGCCAGTATGCCGAGATGCTGCGGATGCAGAGCCACGAGTTCGCCAACAAGCTGAGCAGCCTCTCCGGCCTGTTGCAGCTGGGCCATGTGGATCAGGCGGTGGAGCTGATCCAGCAGGAGAACGAAGCGTGCCAGACCATGCTGCAGGAGCTGCTGCGGCTGATCGACAACAAGCCGGTGGCGGGGCTTATTCTCGGCAAGTTCAGCCGGGCCCGCGAGCTCGGGGTAACTCTGGAGCTAGATCCCGATTCGGCGCTGGCGGAGTATCCGGCCTCGGTCTCGGCCGATCTCATCACCCTCATTGGCAACCTGCTGGACAACGGCCTGCAGGCGGCCTGGCGCAACCGCCAGCAGCGGCCACCGCGGGTGCTGCTCTCTCTGTGCGATGTGGGGCGGCGACTGGTGATCGAGGTGGAGGATAGCGGCGAGGGGGTCGACGAGGAGCTGGCCGATCATCTGTTCGATTACGGGGTGAGTCGCCAGAGCGGCGATCACGGGGTGGGTCTGTTCCTGGTCAAGGAGACCGTGGGTCGGCACGAGGGTGTGATAGAATGGCGGCGAACCGCCGAGCAGACCACCCTGTTTGGTATCTACTTGAATAAAAACCAATTAATGTGAGCCATGGACCCAATAATCACGCTTGTTATTGAAGATGACGATCGGATCGGTGCCATCTTGTCAGAACTGGTGGCGGCGACATCCGGTTTCTCCCTGCTGGGGCGGGCCGGCACCCTGGCCCAGGCCGATGCCATGATGGCCGGTGTGGTGCCCCAACTGCTGCTGGTGGATGTATCCCTACCCGATGGCTCCGGCCTTGAGTGGGTGAGCCGCCTGCGCAGCCACAACCGCGAAGCCTACGTCATCATGGTGACTGCCTCGCGGGATGTGGAGACCATCCAGCAGGCCCTCAATCTGGGGGTTCATGACTACGTCATCAAACCATTGCGGCTGTTTCGCATTCAGCAGAGTCTGGACGAGATCCTGCAACTGCATAGCCGTCTGTGCGAGCGGGGTCGGCTTGAGCAGGAAGATCTCGACAAGCTGCTGGGCAAGGGGGGGCGCTCCCAGATCAAGGAGATGCGCGTCACCCCCAAGGGGATCGACAGCATCACCCTGCGTCAGGTACTGGATCTGCTGGCGGGTGAGCCGGAGAGCGTCTTCTCCACCGACACGGTGGCGCTGCGACTCTCCCTCAGCCGCACCACGGCGCGCCGCTATCTGGAATATCTGGAGTCGGAAGACCGGGTGGATGTGGATCTCAACTATGGTCAGCGGGGGCGACCGGAGCGGCGCTACCGCTGGCGCCGGGCCGGTTGAGATGCGCACTGGTGTGCATTGCAGAAACAACAAGGGAGCCATGGGCTCCCTTGTTGTTTCCGGACGATGTTGGTTCTCAGGCGGCTTCCCGTTCGGCTACCGGCGTACGCCCCTTCAGCTGGGAGGCCATCACCCCGCCCAGGATCAGCCCGCCACCCAGCAGGTGATAGCCGTGGATTGGCTCGCCCAGGCCGACGACGGCGATCAGCGCCGTACAGAGCGGCATCAGGTTCATAAAGACCGAGGTGCGCTCGGCGCCCATGCAGGCGAGGCCGCGCATCCAGCAGTAAGCCGCCAGCAGGGAGGAGGCGAGCCCGGCGAAGAGCACCAGTCCCCACCCTTCGGCCGGCACCGCCATCGAGTCGGCGCTGAGAGCGAGTGGCACCAGCAGTAGCACCGCCAGCAGGATCTGCATGTAGAGGTTGAGCCAGGGGCCAAACGGCAGGTGCCAGCGGCGGATCAAGAGGCCGTAAAGGGCGTAGCTGGCGGAGCCCAGCAGCATCATGCCATCCCCCGGGTTGATGCCGTTATGGAGCAGGGCGAGCGGTTCGCCCTTGCCAAGCAGCCAGAGCACCCCGAACAGGGAGAGACTCATGCCGAGCAGTGCCTGTTTGCCGGGACGCTGGCCGAAGAAGAGCGCCCCTTGCAGCAGAGTAAGCAGCGGAATCAGGGAGCCGATCACCCCCATATTGGTGGCCGAGGTGCTGTGGGCGGCGTAGTAGGCCAGACACTGGTAGAGCACCATACCGAGCGCCGCCAGCACCAGCAGCTTGCCGAGCCAGGGGCGAACCTCACTGCGTCGCCGCCAGAGGGTGGGCAGACAGAAGGGGGTCAGCGCCAAGGCGGCGATCACCCAGCGATAGAAGGAGATAGCCGCGGGGTCGAGCACGCTGGCGGCCGCCTTGGACACCACGGTATTGGTAGCCCAGATCAGCACAGCCATCAGCGGAAAGAGAAGAGGGGAAAAGATTCGCATCAGAGGCTCCTTATTAACAGGGGGCCAAGTCTACCCTTGTCTTTATATTATCAAGTAGCGTAAAACAGACAGATGACCCAGCAGAAAAGACAACTCTTTCTGATGCACCTTATTCCGGCCCACACGGACTGCGTTTGCCCGCAACTGATGGCTGCTTTTGGCCTGTGCCGGAGACCGAGCCAACAGGGCGTTGCATCACGCCTGCTCCTCTCTCTCGCTGACAAGGGGCGCTGATGGCCACTCACCACTTTCAGCCGGTAGATGTCGTTCTGCCCGCTCCCAATCCGCTCTTTTTCAGTTACCAGCAGATGCTGGCCGACAGCGCGACCGTGCTGCACTCCCACCCCTGGGGCCAGCTCAACATGATCAGCCTGGGGATCATGGAGATAGAGCTGGGGGATCAGCGACTGGTGGCCCCTGCCGACTACCTGATCTGGGTACCGGCGGATCTCGACCACACCTCCTACAACGAGCAGACCCTCGACTACACCTCCATCTACGTCAGCCACGAGCTGGCGGCCAAGCTGCCGCCAGAGCCCAGATTGCTGCTGCTAACCCCACTTATTCGCGCCCTGCTGAGCGACTTTTGCGAACGGCGGGTGAGCCATATGGCGGATGAGTGGGATCAGCGTCAGGCCGAGTTGCTGGTGGAGCGGCTGGCGCGCACCCGTTGTCAGGAGAGCTACCTGCCGATGAGTCAGGACAAGCTGCTGGCTCCCATGCTGGCGGCGTTGCACAGCGATCCTGCCGATCCCCGTACTCTGGCCCAGTGGGCAGGACAACTGCACACCACAGAGCGCACCCTGGCGCGGCGCTGCCTGCGGGAGCTGGGGATGAGTTTCGGTCAGTGGCGGGCGCGGCTGCGGTTGCTCAAAGCTTTGGCCTGGCTCAAGGGGGACATGCCCATTCAGGAGATTAGCTGGCGGCTCGGTTACGGCTCCACCTCGGCCTTTATCGCCATGTTCAACCGGGAGCTGGGCTGCTCCCCCCAGCGCTATCGCCTACAGTCTGCCCGATAACAAATCGCCGGACATGTCATCTGGTGAAGCAAAACAAGAAGGGCGCCCACAGGCGCCCTTTCTGATGACATTCGCTTGCGCTAGAAGAAGCCGAGCGGGTTGATGTCGTGGCTCACCAGCAGGTTTTTGGTGTTCTGGTAGTGGTCCAGCATCATCTTGTGGGTCTCGCGGCCGATCCCCGACTTTTTGTAACCGCCAAAGGCGGCGTGTGCCGGGTAGGCGTGGTAGCAGTTGACCCAGACACGGCCAGCCTGAATGCCACGCCCCATGCGCCAGGCCAGATTGCTGTCGCGGGTCCACAGGCCTGCTCCCAACCCGTACTGGGTGTCGTTAGCAATGGCCAGAGCATCGGCCTCGTCCTTGAAGGTGGTGACCCCGAGTGCCGGCCCGAAGATCTCCTCCTGGAACACCCGCATCTTGTTTTGACCGGAGAAGATGGTGGGCTGGATGTAGAATCCCCCCTCCAGTCCGCTCACCTTGGCCGGGCCGCCGCCGATCAGCATCTTGGCCCCTTCGCCGCGGCCGATCTCCATGTAGCCCAGGATCTTGTCGAACTGCTCGCGGGACGCCTGCGCCCCCACCTGAGTGGCGGTATCGAGGGGGTTGCCCTGCACTATGGTGCGAGCGCGGGCCAGCACCCGGTCCATGAAGTCGTCATAGATGCTGGCCTGCACCAGCGCGCGGGAGGGGCAGGTACACACTTCCCCCTGATTGAAGAAGGTCATCAGCATCCCTTCTACCGCCTTGTCGATGTAGCTGCTCTCGTGCTGCATCACGTCGGCGAAGTAGATATTGGGGGACTTTCCCCCCAGCTCCACGGTGGAGGGGATCAGCTTGTCGGCTGCGCAGCGCAGGATATGGGCGCCCACTTCGGTCGACCCGGTGAAGGCCAGTTTCTGGATCCGGTTGCTGGTGGCCAGAGCCTGACCTGCCTCGGCGCCGAAGCCGTTGACCACGTTGACCACGCCGGGGGGCAGGATGTCCTTGATGAGATCCATCATCAGCATGATGGTGACCGGGGTCTGCTCGGCGGGCTTGAGCACGCTGCAGCAACCCGCCGCGAGCACAGGGGCCAGCTTCCAGGCAGCCATCAGCAGCGGGAAGTTCCACGGGATGATCTGGCCGACCACGCCGATGGGCTCCTTGAAGTGGTAGCTGACGGTGTTCTGATCCAGCTCGGCGGCCGAGCCCTCCTGAGCGCGAATGCAGCCAGCGAAGTAGCGGAAGTGATCCACCACCAGCGGCAGGTCTGCCGCCAGGGTTTCACGCACCGCCTTGCCGTTCTCCCAGGTTTCGGCGATGGCGAGCCGTTCGATGTTCTGCTCGATGCGATCGGCGATGCGCAGCAGCAGGTTGCTGCGCTCGGTGACGCTGGTTTTGCTCCAGCTGGTGAACGCCTTGTGAGCGGCATCCAGCGCCAGTTCGATATCGGCGGCGTCGGAGCGGGCGACCTCGCAGAATACTTTGCCATCCACCGGCGAGATGTTTTCAAAGTAGCGGCCGGCGCGAGGAGCCACCCACTCACCACCGATGAAGTTGTCGTAACGGGACTTGAAGCTGACCAGGGCACCTGCCTGACCGGGAGCGGTATAAATCATGTCATCATCCTTTATGTGTGTGATCCTGACCGGACTGGCTGACAGACCGGTTGCCAGCTGATATCGCAAGGGGCGTGCCAAAGGGTCTGACCAGCAGACAAAAGGTTACAAAAACGTTATCAAATGGGGTGTGGCAGCGTATCTTGGTTAACCAATGTCCACGGCTATTGCGATAAAACTGTACCGTTTCTGGACAGTGGCCGAGACAGTCGTGCTGTTTGTGAACAGGAGGCGTGATGAGTGAGTCACTTCAACCCGGTCCCGGTCCGATCCAGCGTTCCTGGCAGCGTTGCCTGCATCAGGGGCTGAGCCGCCAGCAGAGCGCTGATCTGGACTTGCTGCCCCAGGGGGAGCTGTCGGCCCGTCAGGAGCAGCACAGGGCGCTGATCGCCTGCTTCCAGCGCTTTGTGCTGCCGCTGTTTGCCCAGTTGCTGGCGGGGCGCCCCTGTCACCTGTTGTTGTGTGACGGTGAGGGGGCCATTCTGGCCGCCAGCGGTGATGAGGGGTTCGCCCGCCATGCCGAGCGTATCTTTTTGCGCAGTGGCGCCCGCTGGGGTGAGGCGAGCAAGGGCACCAATGCCATCGGTACTGCGCTGGCCGAGCAGAGCGAAGTGCAGGTGCTCGGCAATCAGCACTTCTTCGCCCAGCACAGCTTCCTCAGTTGCAGTGCTTGCCCGTTGCTCGGGCCGAATGGGCAATTGCTCGGGGTGCTCGATATCTCCACCGATGCTGCCCATCACGATGGCGATATGCTGGGCACGGTGCGGCTGCTGGCCATGACCCTCGAAAACGCACTGCTGGCGCGTCAGCCGGGCTGGCTGGTGGATCTCGATCCCCAGAGCCTCTGGTCCGCTCGCCTGTTGCTGGGAGAGGAGGGGGAACTGCTCGGTGCCAACCGGGCAGGCCGACTCTGGCTCGGCCAGCACCCTTTCGATGGCAAGCAACTGCTGCGCGAGGGGCGTGGCTTGCGACTGGTGCCAGAAGCGGACACGACCTCTTCCCGCGCCGTGCTGCCTGGTCACTCAAGCCCGGTGCCACATCCGCAGCAGGTGCCGCTCAAGATGCTGGAGCGCGGCATTTCGCTGCTTATCGAGGGGGAGACCGGCAGCGGCAAGGAGCATCTGGTGCGGGCCCTGCACCGAGCATCGAGTCGGCGGGAGCAGCCACTGGTGTGTGTCAACTGTGGCGCGTTGCCAGCAGATCTGGTGGAAGCCGAGCTGTTTGGCTATGTGGGCGGGGCTTTCAGCGGTGCCCGCAGTCAGGGCAGTCAGGGTTATCTGCGTGCAGCCCACGGCGGCATGCTGATGCTCGATGAAATTGGCGAACTGCCGCTGCAGGCTCAAACCCGACTGCTGCGGGTATTGCAGGAGCGCAGCGTGACGCCGGTTGGCAGTCACAAGCCGGAGGCGGTGGATTTCTGGCTGGTCAGTGCCAGCCACCGGGATCTGGCGGCCATGGTGCAGAGTGGCGCATTTCGCGAAGACCTCTATTACCGGATCTGCGGCTGGCGCCAGCAGCTGATGCCGCTGCGCCGTTGGCCTGCCGCTGAGCGTCTGGGGCTGATCCAGCGACTGTTGGCGGAGATGGACCGGACCCTGCGTCTGACCCGCGATGCGGAGCAACAGCTGCTGGCCCATCCGCTGCCCGGCAACGTGCGCCAGCTCAAGCAGGCACTGGAAGTGGCCTGTGTGCTGGCAGAGGGGTTGGGTTGGATAGAACCCGCCCACCTGCATCTGCCCAGTGTGGCCACAGAGCCCGGCGTCTTGCCGATGGGGGAGGCGACCAGCTTGCGTGAACAAACCCGGCGGCAGGTGCAGCAAACGCTGGCGGCATGCGGCGGCAACGTCAGCGAGGCCGCGCGCCAGCTGGGGATCAGCCGAACCACCCTCTACCGGACGCTGCGCGAAGCCCCTTGAGTGCTCACTCCCCCTCACCGGTCGTTTCAAGACGCACATGACGGCTGGAGCACTGCCCATCCAGCCGCTATGATGCGCCCTGGCCGGGGCATTGCGCCCGTTGACTCATCCGTTGAGGATTTTCTGCCATGTCACAACACATAGGGGCGCTGACCCTGCTGGTGGCTGATTACGATCAGGCCATTCGCTTTTTTACCGAGGGACTTGGCTTTGCGCTCCTGGAAGATACCCGGCTCGATGAACCGGGCAAACCGGGCAAGCGCTGGGTGCGGGTTGCCCCCAAAGGCGCCTCCGGTTCTGCACTGCTGCTGGCACAAGCGGCCAATGCGCAGCAGCAGGCCGCCATCGGCCAGCAGGGTGGTGGCCGGGTATTTCTGTTCCTCGAGACCACTGATTTCTGGGGGGATTACCAGCGCATGCAGGCGTACGGTGTTCATTTTTGTGAACAGCCCCGCGATGAACCATATGGCACCGTGGTGGTATTTGAGGATATCAGCGGCAACCGGTGGGACTTGTTGCAACGTACTGCTGCCAACTGAATCTGAAAACGTTTATCATCCCGCCTGTCATAAAGTCATAAAAGTGTCACAGAAAATTCTAATAATTGGCGCACCCATCTTCACAGAGGAGAGAGAAGGGAATGGCTAAGCGAATTCTGGTGGTCGAGGACGAAGCACCGATCCGCGAAATGCTCTGCTTCGTGTTGGAGCAGAAGGGATATGAGACGATTGAAGCGGAAGATTACGCCGATGGACTGGCGAAGGTGCGCGAACCCTACCCCGAACTCATCGTGCTCGACTGGATGATGCCGGGCGGCAGTGGCATCCAGTTTATCAAGCAGCTCAAGCAGGATGAGGTGACGCGCCAGATCCCGGTGGTGATGCTCACCGCCCGCGGTGAAGAGGAGGACAAGGTGCGTGGTCTGGAGGCCGGAGCCGACGACTACATCACCAAGCCATTCTCGCCCAAGGAGCTGACCGCTCGCCTCCATGCGGTGATGCGCCGCGTGTCGCCCACCTCGGTGGATGAGGTGATCGAGGTGCAGGGGCTGAAACTCGATCCTGTCTCCCACCGGGTCAGCGCCGAAGAGAAGGCGCTCGACATGGGGCCGACCGAATTCAAGCTGCTTCACTTCTTCATGACTCACCCCGAGCGGGTCTACAGCCGTGAACAGCTGCTCAATAATGTCTGGGGTACCAATGTGTACGTCGAGGACAGAACCGTGGATGTGCATATTCGTCGCCTGCGCAAGGCGATTGAAGAGACAGGGCACGACAGATTGATCCAGACGGTGCGTGGAGCCGGATACCGCTTCTCAACCCGTCTCTAGAGGCAGTTATGTTGCAACCTTACGCCTGGCGGCGACAGTTGTGGCGAATGGCGTTTTTTTACGCCCCCTTCGCATTGGTTGGCTGGTTGGTTGATCACCTTGCTCTCTGCCTGCTGGTGGCGGCGGTGTTGCATCTGGGCTGGCACTATCGCTTCCAGAAGCGGCTCTCTGACTGGCTGTGGCACGACCGCAGCCTGGTGCCCCCCAGCGGCAGTGGCAGCTGGGAGTACATCTTCAACGGTATCTACAAGCTGCAGCAGCGTCACCGAGCCCGGCGCCGCGAGCTGGCGGGGCTGATCCGCCGCTTCCGGGAGGGTGCCGAGGCGCTGCCCGATGCCGCCGTAGTGTTTCGCACCGATGGCAGCATCCTCTGGTGTAACCGGCTGGCGGAGCAACTGCTCGGTTTTCGCTGGCCGGAGGATGCCGGCCAGCATATCGGCAACCTCATTCGCAATCCGGCCTTTAACGCCTATCTGGGCAAGGGAGCGTATGACGAGCCCCTCGAGATGCACTCCCCGGTCAACGAGGAGAAGTTTCTCGAGTTTCGCATCATGCCCTACGCCTCGGATCAGGCGATGCTGGTGGTGCGGGATGTCACCCGCTTGCGCAGTCTCGAGAAGACCCGCAAGCACTTCGTTTCCAACGTCTCTCACGAGCTGCGCACCCCGCTGACCGTGCTCAAGGGCTATCTGGAGATGACCGAGGAGCCGCCCCCGCCCGCCATGTGGGCCAAGGCGCATCGGGTGATGATGGAGCAGACTATCCGCATGGATAATCTGGTTAATCAGCTGCTCACCCTCTCCCGTATCGAGGCGGCCCCGACCGTGGATCTCTCCCATCTGGTGGACATGCCTGCCATGCTGGGGCTGCTGGAGCAGGAGGCGCGGGCGCTCTCGGGCGAACGGGCTCACCAGATTGAATTTGTGGTGCAGCCCAATCTGCTGGTGCGCGGGGATCAGGAGCAGCTGCGCAGTGCTGTCTCCAACCTGGTCTACAACGCCATCCACTACACCCCGGCGGGGCGAAAAATTACTGTGGAGTGGCGCAAGCAGGGGGCGATGGCGCTGTTTGCCGTGAGCGATGAAGGGGAGGGGATTGCTCCCGAGCATCTGGCGCGGCTGACCGAGCGGTTCTATCGGGTCGACAAGGCACGCTCGCGCCATACCGGCGGCTCAGGCCTCGGCCTTGCCATCGTCAAGCATGCCCTCAGTCATCACGACTGCCAGCTCGATATCGAGAGCCGGGTCGGCCTTGGCAGCCGCTTCAGCTTTCTCATCCCGAGCCGTATGGTGGTGATTAAATAGTCTTTTATGGCAATGAGTTAGCTGCAAAAAGAGGGCCTTTGAACGGGCCCTCTTTTCATTTGTTCAAATCTGTCGCCATGTCATTAAAGTGTCACATTAAATCCATAAATTTGTCACTGCCAGGTCAGATACTGGCGCCGTCTTAAGAACGGACCTTCTGTAACTTTGGAGAGATTGGATGAAACTCAACAAACTGGCTGGTGTAATCGGATTCACCGCAGCAACCCTGTTTTCTGTCAGCGCCCTGGCTGCCGGTGTGGATAAAGACCTGCCGGATTACACACCGACCAGCGGCATTTCGGGCAACCTGTCCTCTGTCGGCTCTGACACTCTGGCCAACATGATGACCCTGTGGGCCGAAGAATTTAAGCGCTTGTACCCCAACGTCAACGTGCAGATCCAGGCCGCCGGTTCTTCTACCGCCCCGACTGCCCTGACCGAAGGTGTTGCCCAGTTCGGTCCGATGAGCCGTGCCATGAAGGCCGGTGAAGAGGAAGCATTCGAGAAGCGTTACGGCTACAAGCCGACTGCCATCCGCGTTGCAGTCGATGCCCTGGCGGTGTTCGTCAACAAGGACAACCCCATCAAGGGGCTGACCATGCCGCAGATCGACGCCATCTTCTCCAGCACCCTCAAGTGCGGCGAAGCCAAGGCTGCCACCAAGTGGTCTGATCTGGGTCTGGACGGCAACTGGTCCTCTAAGGATCTGCAACTGTTCGGTCGCAACTCCGTATCCGGTACCTACGGTTACTTCAAGGAGCACGCCCTGTGTAACGGCGACTTCAAGAGCGGCGTGAACGAGCAGCCGGGTTCTGCCTCCGTGGTGCAGTCTGTCTCTGCCTCCCTGAACGGCATCGGCTACTCCGGTATCGGTTATGTCACCTCCGGCGTGCGTGCAGTACCGCTCTCCAAAGATGGCAAGACCTTCATCGAAGCGACCTCCGATAACGCCATCACCGGCAAGTATCCGCTGTCACGCTTCCTGTACGTTTACGTGAACAAGCATCCGAACAAGCCGCTCTCCCCGATGGAGCAAGAGTTCGTCAAGATGATGCTCTCCAAAGCAGGCCAGAACATCGTTGCCAAAGATGGCTACGTGCCGGTGCCGGCCAAGGTGGTACAGGCTGACCTGAAAAAGCTGGGTATCATGTAACTGCCCGCAGTCAGCATGCCCTGATAAAACGAGCCCCAAGCGGGCTCGTTTTGTTTTTGGCGGCTGTCAGTTTTGTTAATAGCGCAGGATGGATATTTTTCCGCCAGCCGGGGGCTGGCTCCCTTGCGCAGCCGGGCGGCATTTCCGAGAATAGGGCAACGTTATGGCAAAGGATCCCTTCATGATTGCGTCCCTCACCAAGTTTGGCATGGTAGCCCTCTGTAGTTCCCTGCTGGTCGCCTGCGCCCAGTCGCCGACCGGCCGCAGCCAGATGCTGCTCTACTCTCCCCAGCAGATGAACCAGCTGGGCGCCGACTCCTTCGAGCAGATGAAAAAGCAGGAGAAGGTGAGCAAGGATGCCAAACTCAACGCCTATGTCTCCTGTGTTGCCAAGGCGGTGACCGCCCAGGTGCCGGCCAGCTATGGCATCACCAACTGGGAAGTGGTGGTGTTTGACTCCAAACAGGTCAACGCCTTCGCCCTGCCCGGCGGCAAGATTGGTGTCTACAGCGGTCTGCTCAAGGTGGCCAAGAATCAGGATCAGTTGGCGACAGTCATCGGTCACGAGCTGACTCACGTACTGGCCCAACACTCCAACGAACGACTCTCGCGCAGCCAGCTGGCGGGGATCGGTCTGGCGGCTGCGGACATTGCCATGGGCACCAGCGAGTATCGCGGCGCCACCATGGCCGCCCTTGGCCTCGGGGTCGAGGTGGGGGTGATGTTGCCCTATGGCCGCACTCAGGAGAGCGAAGCGGATCGGCTCGGACTTGAGCTGATGGCGCGCGCCGGATTCAATCCGGCCGAGGCGATCCCCCTGTGGCAAAACATGAGTGCCGCCGCCGGTGGCAACTCCCCGCCGCAACTGCTCTCTACCCACCCGAGCAACGAGAACCGGATCGCCGAGTTGCAGGCGCAACAGGCGCAAGTGCTGCCGCTCTATGAGCAGGCCCGCGCCAACGGTCTGGTGCCCCAATGCAAGGCATAAGCCTGCGCATGGCGCGCAGCGACGATGCCGCCGCCATGACGGTGATGCAGCGAGCCAGCTGGCTCGCTGCCTATGGCCAGGTGCTCGGCGCCGACCTGCTGGAACAGCTCGATGTCACCGCTCATCTGCAGATCTGGCAGAGCCGTCTGGTCGAGCCGGGCCCAAGGCCCATGCTGCTTTGTCTCGATGAGGTGGTGATAGGCCTGCTCTACTGGCAACCACTGCAGGAAGCGGGGCAGAGCCATGCCCTGATCCGCGCTTTTTACCTCCATCCCGACCACTGGCGACAAGGCTATGGCAAACGGCTGTGGCAGGCGGTGGCGATGCAGATGCGCCGCGCCGGTTGCCATAGCGTCAAATTGTGGCTGCTCGATGGCAACCACATCGGCGAGGGGTTCTACCTGCGCCGCGGCTTTGTCTTTGATGGCGAAGAGCGCACCCTGATAAGCCTCGGGCAGCCCTGCCTGCAGCGACAAATGAGCCGTTTGCTCTGATCACTCTCCTGTTTTTCGCCTTCGGTCACTTTATTTTTTTTGCGAATTAATACAATGTCCCCCTTGAAACAGAGTTGGATAAACACGGGCTGACAAGGGAGTGCTGGCATGTATTACGGCTTTGATATCGGTGGCACCAAGATCGCCTTCGCGGTCTATGACGGTGCATTGAACCTCTGCCACGAGGAGCGCATGAGCACCCCGGGCAATGATTATGAGGGGTTGCAGCAGCTGATCCGCTCCCGGGTCGAGCAGGCGGATGCCCGCTTCGGCGCACGGGGCTCGGTCGGCATCGGTTTTCCCGGAGTCATCAACAGCCAGGATCACAGCATAGTGGCGGCCAATCTGCCCTCCATCAATGGTCGCCATCTGGGCGCCGATTTGGCCGAGCTGCTGGAGCGGCCGGTCAAGGTGGATAACGATGCCAACTGCTTCCTCTGGTCCGAAGTGCATCAGGGAGCCGCCGACGGCGCAGGCAGTGCGCTCGGCGTCACCATCGGCACCGGCATCGGCGGCGCCGTCTATCTGGCGGGCAAGCTTATTCAGGGGCGCAACTGGCTGGCTGGCGAGATTGGTCATTACCCCTTGCCCGCGACCATGCTGATGAAGTACCCCGAGTTGCCCCGTCCCCGTTGCGGCTGCGGCCGTCTGGTCTGTTTTGAAACCTATGCCTCCGGCACCGGTCTGGAGCGTCTCTATCACCATTTCCATGGCCAGCGCGCCACGGGTCACCAGATTGTGGGACGCTTCGAGGCCCATGAACCCCATGCGGTCGAGACGGTCGACTGCTGGCTGGAGATCATGGCCGCCGGGCTTGCCACCGCCATTTCGGTGATTGATCCCGAAGTGGTGGTGTTGGGGGGCGGCCTGAGCGGCCTGCCCGCCCTCTATGAACAGCTGCCGCTGCGTCTGCCCGGTCACTTGCTGCCCGGGGTCGCCCTGCCCGAGATCCGCCAGGCCCGCTTCGGCGGCGCCGGTGGTGTGCGCGGCGCAGCCTTGCTCAATCTATGAGATCAGATGTGGGGTCTGATCTCCCCGAAAAAGGAGTCCTCATGACCCATCTTGAAATCTGTATCGACAACCTGGAATCCCTGTTCACCGCCCAGCAATCCGGGGCGGATCGCATCGAGCTCTGCTCTGCGCTGGGTCTGGGCGGCCTGACCCCCTCCTACGGTTTTATGCAGCAGGCAGCCCGCCATGCCAGCGTGCCGGTTTATGCCATGATCCGCCCGCGTGCCGGGGATTTTTGCTTCAATGACGGCGAGTTCGAGATGATGCTGCAAGATATCGCGGCCGCACGTGCTGCGGGGCTGCAAGGGGTGGTGGTCGGTTTGCTGGATGAGGAGGGGCGGGTGCCTGCCGCCAAGCTCAAACAGCTGGTGGATGCAGCAGGATCGTTGGGGGTCACCTTCCATCGCGCCATCGACCTCTCCTCCGACTGGCGCCTCGATCTGGAGACCATAGTTGCTGCCGGTTGCGAGCGCATTCTGAGCTCGGGCCATGCGCCGACCGCGTTGGCTGGGCTGGAAACCCTGCAGGAGATGCAACAGGCGCTGGCGGGGCGTGCCAGCCTGATGCCGGGGGCCGGGGTCAATGCCGACAATGTGCGTACCATCATCGAGTTCACCGGGGTGAGCGAAGTGCATATGTCCGGCATGGGTTGGCGCGGCGGCATGGTGCCCCATGGCGTAAATATGGGCACCTCGGATGATGGCCGGGTCAATATCACCGATGGCGCCAAGGTGGCCGCGGTCAGAGCCTTGCTGGATCGCGGTTAAGCAGATCGCCGCCGTTGGGCGGCGTTCATCCGCATCTTGTGTGAAGTTCCTCCCACTGACGGGGAAATCAGGGGGGCTCCCGGCAGCACCCCGGCCAAAAGTCTGATATTATCCCGCCTCTTTACTACATGGATCTGGAGCAACATCTCAATGTCCCAATACGACTCTATCGAACAGAAGGCCAGCTATGGCATCGGGCGCAACATGGGTGATCAGCTGGCGCAGCAAGCCTTCGCCGGTCTGGATATCCCGGCCCTGCAACAAGGTCTGGCAGATGCCCTGAATGGTCTGGAGTTCGCGGTCAGCCGTGACGATATCAATGATGCCTTCCAGGTGATCACTGCGCGTATGCAAGAAGAGCAGGAAGCCGCCGCAAAGGCCGCTGCTGCTGACGGCGAAGCCTTCCTGGCTGATAACGCCAAGCGCGCTGAAGTGAAGGTGACCGACTCCGGTCTGCAGTACGAAGTGCTGGTAGAAGGCAACGGTGCCGTTCCGGTAGCCGGTCAGTCCGTGCGTGTGCACTACCACGGTACCTTCACCCACGGTGGCGTATTCGACAGCTCCGTCGCTCGCGGCCAGCCGGCTGAATTCCCGGTGACCGGCGTGATTGCTGGCTGGGTTGAAGCGCTGCAGCTGATGCCGGTTGGTTCCAAGTGGAAGCTCTACATCCCCCACGATCTGGCCTACGGTGCCCGTGGCGCGGGCTCCATCCCGCCTTACTCTGCACTGGTATTTGAAGTCGAGCTGCTGGACATCCTGTGATCCTGCTGGCTTGATGCAAACGGCGACCCTCGGGTCGCCGTTTGTTTTTGGGCTATGTGATAGACAGCATTTGTCGCGACCAGCAGGCTGGAGAGCAGAAAAGGGCGGCACTTTTGCGCTTTTTACTGGTTTTTTCAGAAACGGGAACAGGCATACTGCGACTCATTAGAGAGGATAAGGAGAACCCGATGAGCAAGAAGATGAAGAAAGTAGCGGGGCTTGCGCTGTTGCTGATGAGCATTCCGGCCAGTGCTGATGCCATGCGCTGCAAGAACGCCCTGATAACCGAGGGAGACACCACCGCCGAGATGCTGCTCAAGTGCGGTGAGCCGATGTTGCGTGAAGAGCTCAACCGCAACGAGGAGAACCAGTTTGGCAACATGGTACAGGTCAAATATGGTGAACGCTGGACCTACAACTTCGGCAAGAACGAGTTCATGCGCTTTGTGACGGTGCGCAACGGCATCATTACCGATATCGAAAACGGCCCGCGCGGCGAGTAGCCGGCGGGCAAAGCATGGATGCACAACAGACAGTAGGGCAAGACCCTTTGACTCACATGTCCGGCAAGGGGTCGCGGTGACCAAGTTGTCTGACCGCCAGATTGATCTGGCGAGCCAATCTTAGCCGCTGGTGGCAGGTCAGGCCATGGAGGCTGATCCTGCCCGCGTTGAATTCAAATGTCCCCAGCGACTCGATGGCAAAATAGCCTCGATGAAAGCTCTTGATGTAGCGAGCGATCTGCCGTGGGGATAACTGCTTGAATACCTTCATCACACGGTTCCCTGATTGCCTGGACAGGGCACACTATGGTGTTGGTCGATGACACTGATATGACGGTTTATAAAGATTTGCATGAATCCTTATTTTGCCGGTGAGCTCGGCAAATTGACGGCATCATCGAAAAAGTTGTGCCATGGCAAACCACCGCACCGATATACTGCGGGCTTGAATGGAACAAACGAAAGGGCCTGTGCGTGGAATGGGTTGATGTGGTGGACGAGGATAACCGGGTGATTGGCGTGGCCGAGCGAGCCAAGGTGCGGCGAGAGAATCTCTGCCATCGTGCCAGCTATATTCTGGTGCTCGACGACGCGGGTCGGATCCTGGTGCAGCGACGCACCCTCAGCAAGGATTTCTGCCCCGGCATGCTGGATGCCTGCGCCGGTGGCGTGGTCACCACCGGTGAGGAGATGGAGCGCTCCGCCCGGCGCGAGCTGGCCGAAGAGCTGGGGATTATGGATGTTCCACTGCAGGGCTTTGGCAGCTTTTATGCGGAAGGGGAGGGCTATCGGGTCTGGGGTGGCCTCTTCAGTTGCCGTTATCAGGGGCCGCTGCAGTTGCAGGCCGAAGAGGTGAGCGCGGTGCACTGGATGAGCCTGGCCGAGATTGCCGAGCGCGCCAGCGAATTTACCCCCGACTCCCTGCTTGCCATCGCCACCTGGCAGGCGAGGCGCTGACCAATTTCATATATCCTCTTCTCCAGAGACAAGACGGGCAGCCTGATGGCTGCCCGTCTGCCTTTGTGCATTTACTTGGTCTGCTACACCAGCTTGAGGCGCCGGTTGGTGCGCCCGCAAGCGCTCGGTTTTGCGAGCCAGTGCCCTTGCCAGTCGGTGGCCAGACGCAGCAGCGGATACTCCAGATCGAGCCGGGTCACCACCAGCTGGCCGGTCTCGTCGCCACTCACGGGATTGCCGCTGGCGGGATCGATGATTTCGACGATGCAGCTCTCGTTGACGATAAAGCCCTGACCTGGCTGACTCTCGTAGGCCACCACCCCCACATCCTGCCATACCAGACAGTTGAGGGCCGCAATGCCGTGAATGGCGCGCAGCGGCGCGGTTTCGGGATGGGTGGCTTCGCACAATAGGGCGCGGCGCAGCGAGTCGCTCGGGATCTCCGCCGCTTCGGCCGCTTCCAGCAGGTCGAGCAGGGTCACCAGCGGGCCGACATAGCCGGTGGGTTGATAGCGCAGCAGTGCCTCCAGCTGGCGCTGGGTATCATGGGGGCCGCAGGGTACCACTGGAGCCCCCAGCTGGCGGGCGCCGTTATCGAAGATAAAGGCGGTGGGACCAGCATGATAGTCGTGGCCGTTGAGCATTACTTCCCCCGCCTTGAAGCCGGCGGCAAACAGCGCCCGGGCGGCGCCCCACCAGTCTGCCCCGGCATATTCGGGGATGGCCAGCTGACCCGGACAGGAGAAGACCCGCAGCGCCTGACTGGCGGGGCGGCCGGTGAGACCGGCAAAGGGGGGATGAGCTTGCTGAGCGGCAAAGAGCTCTTTGCTGTCGAGCAGTGGCAGGGTGGCCAGCTCTGCCAGGTCCTCGAGGCGGCACTGGCGATAGGCGCTGGAGTAACCGGCGCAATATTGACTGACATGGGTAAGCTGATGATTGAGCTGGTCCAGTTGCTGCTGTTCGCGCATGGCGGAGGGACGAATTTCCAGACCATCGTAATAGTGTTGCATGGGGCCTCCTGGCGCCGTGAAACCAGCTCAAGAGTAGTCTGCCCAAGGGGAAAATGCCTGCCGCTATCCAGGGTCAGGCTCAGAGCCGCTGTTAGGCGGCATCGTCACTCTGGGATAAACTGGCGACTTCCCATCACGACTCAGGACGAGAAATCATGATTGCTGTAGGACAACCCCTGCCTGCGGGCGAATTTACCTTTATCACCGCCGAGGGCAAGCAGCTGCGGGATAGCAAGACGCTGTTCGCCGGTAAAAAAGTGGTGCTGTTTGCGGTACCCGGTGCTTTTACTCCTACCTGCTCCAATGCCCATCTGCCCGGCTATGTGGTGCTGGCCGATCAGTTTATGGCCAAAGGGGTGGATGCCATCTGTTGTCTGTCGGTCAACGACGCTTTCGTGATGTGGGCCTGGCAGACGGCCCAGAATGCCGAGGCGATCACCATGCTGGCGGATGGCGATGGCAGCTGGACTCGGGCGCTGGGTCTGGCCAAGGATACCGGCGCCTTTGGCGGCATCCGCGCCCAGCGCTTTGCGTTGATCGCCAATGATGGTGTGGTCGAGCAGCTGTTTTTGGAGGCGCCGGGCAAGTTCGAGGTCTCCGATGCCGCGAGCCTGCTGGCTGCACTGTGAAATGTTAATCACGGTTTGATTTCCCCTTGAAATGGGAGGTGGCACAGCTACACTGGCGCCACTTTCCCATGGTGCCTGCCCGTTCGGGCTGGCGCTTCGTTGCAGATAACAAGAGATGAAGATCCTATGACCCTGGCTTTTGTTGCCCTGATTGCCGGACTGGCGCTGCTGGTCTGGAGTGCAGACAAGTTTGTCGACGGTGCTGCTGCCACCGCCCGTTATGCGGGGATGCCACCGCTGCTGATCGGCATGGTGATCATCGGTTTTGGTACCTCGGCCCCGGAGATGGTGGTCTCGGCACTGGCTGCGTCCCAGGGCAATCCAGGGTTGGCGCTCGGTAATGCCTATGGCTCCAACATCACCAATATCGCGCTGATCCTGGGTCTGACGGCACTGATCAGCCCTATCGCGGTAGCTTCTCAGGTTGTGCGCAAGGAGATCCCGATCCTGCTCGGTATTACCCTGCTCTCCGGCGCCCTGCTGATGGATGGCCATCTGGGCCGGATGGATGCGGTCATTCTGGGGGCCGTCTTCGTTGCCCTGATGGGCTGGTCCATCTGGGCTGGCATGAATGGCAAGGGAGATGCGCTGGATACCGAGACCGCCGAGGATATCGAGAGCGAGGGGATGTCCCTCAAGAGCGCCATCTTCTGGCTGGTTGTCGGGCTGGTGCTGCTGATCGGCGCTTCCCGTCTGCTGGTCTGGGGGGCGGTGACCATCGCTCAGGCGCTTGGTATCAGCGATCTGGTGATTGGTCTCACCATAGTCGCGGTAGGAACCTCCCTGCCGGAGCTGGCCTCGTCCCTCATCGCCATTCGCAAGAACGAGCATGATCTGGCCCTTGGCAACGTGCTCGGCTCCAACCTGTTCAACACCCTGGCGGTGGTGGGGATTGCGGCGGGCATCCACCCGCTCGATGTAGCGCCGGAGGTGCTCACCCGTGACTGGAGCATCATGATGGGGCTGACCCTGCTGCTGCTGGTGATGTGTCTGGGCCGCAAGGGACAAGGCCGTATCAACCGGTTGGAGGGGGGCGTGCTGCTGACCTGCTTCGTCGCCTACACCGGCTGGCTGCTGACCAGTCAGTTTATCTGATAGGGGTTGGTGAAATGAGAGAGGGGGAAGCGCAAGCTTCCCCCTCTTGTTTTTACCCAGTGAACCTGTTGGCGAGCGGTGTGCTCAGGCTACTGCCACCAGCTTCTGCCCCTTCTGGCTGCTGTCCAGAATGAGGATGCTGGCCTTGGGGAAGAAGTTGAAGGTGGAGGCGGAGGCCCAGGTGTAGGCGCCCATCACCTTGCCAACCACCAACTCGCCGATAGCCAGATCCGGCAGCATGATGCCATCGCGGATCACATCCACGCTGTCGCAGGTCGGGCCGGAGAGCACCGAGTTGTGCTGCTCGCCACTGGCATAAGGCGTGCTCACCGGATAGGTGACGTGGTCATAGAGCTGGCCGTTGTAGCTGCCGTAGAGACCGTCATCCAGGTAGTACCAGATCTTGTCGCCGCGGTGGGCCTTGCCCATCACGCTTGAAACCGAAGTCATGGCCGGCGCGCTGATAAAGCGGCCCGGTTCGGCAATCTTCTGCACGGTAGCGGGCAACTTGGCCAGCGCTTCGCGGATCGGCGCGCAGAAGCCGTCGATATCGAACTCGCCCCCTTCATAATCCACCGGGAAACCGCCGCCGATGTCCAGCACCCAGGGCTTGAGCCCGAGCGCCCAGGCCTGCTCCATGATCTCGCGGCAGGCGTCGATGGCCTGCACATGGCGACGGGCGTGGGGTACCTGGGAGCCGACGTGGAACGACAGCCCCATCACCTTGATCCCCTTGGCGTGGGCCAGTTGCAGCAGCGGCAGCGCCTGCTCCGGAGTGCAGCCGAACTTTTTGGAGAGATCGACCTTGGTCTCGGGGTTGGGGAAGCTGACCCGCAGCAGCAGTTTCACTTCGTCCTTGTAGGGAATGAACTTTTCCAGCTCCAGCGGGTTGTCGTAGACAAACACGGTGCAGCCGAACTCCAGCGCATAACGGATATCGCTGTCGCGCTTGATGGGATGGGTATGAATGCAACGTCCCGGGCGAACCCCCTGACTGCGCACCAGATCCACTTCGCCATTGGTGGCCAGATCGAAACAGGCCCCCTCTTCCTTCAAGACAGAGACCACCGCCTCATGGGGCAGGGGTTTGAGTGCATAGTGCAATCGTACATCGGGCAGGGCGGCGGCCAGGGCCCGATACTGTTTGCGGACGGCTGCCTTGTCGAGCAGCAGCAGGGGGGAGCCGAATTGTTCAACCAGCTGACGGTAATCTTGTGCGACCACATCTTTTGCAACCAGGGTCTCGTTCATTCTCTTTTGGTCATCCTTAGGGGGCGTGATATGCCCAAGCCATATGCGATTGAACCGGCGACGGCCGGGTCAGGCGAGCGGTCCGGTGGGACCAACCGAACACAGTGCATAAATTGATGGCAAAGTGCTTGGTTATGCAGCGGATTATCGGCTTATTGATTCTGTGTGCAAGCATTTTGATTGGATATGTCGGCAAGATTTTCTTGGCGAAACGAGAGGGATCACTGTTCTCTATCCGCCATTTTTCCCGTTTGGGCCACATTTGATCCGTGAGAGCCTAACTTGTTGATAGTTAACTAACATTTAACATTCTTGCCGCGGTTCTGGCGGTCACTAAAAAAATATAAATGGGGGCGGCCAAGTGCGAGACAGCTCACATTTTTTGGATTAACATGCCGACTTCCTAATCCAAACTAGTTCGGATGAAGGTAGCAGGAGAGCGATGGGCAACCATCCACCGAAGAAGTGAATCTTTCAGGTACCGGGCAACCGGTGTGGACTGCTACTGGACGATACTCTGGAGAGACCCGTTAAATCGGGCGCCGAAGGAGCAAGGCACCATGACTACCCGCAAGGGCAGGCTGGCGCCGGAAACTCTCAGGCAAAAGGACAGAGGGGATGGGATGGTTGTACCTGGGCTTGGCCCGCATCCGATCGCCTCTGGCCGATCGCGACACCTATGGGAAGATCATCCTTCTCCTCCTTAATTTCTGTTTCTTAAGGAGGATGCATGTCATCAATTCAATCGGCGTTAACCGCCATCGATAGCTTTATCTGGGGGCCGCCCCTGCTGATCCTGCTGGTCGGGACCGGTATCTATCTCACCCTTCGTCTGGGTCTGCTTCAGGTGGTGCGCTTGCCGCTCGCTCTGCGGCTGGTCTTCGGCCGCGATCAGGGTCAGGGCAAGCAGGGGGATGTCTCCAGCTTCGGCGCCTTGTGCACCGCTCTCTCTGCCACCATTGGCACCGGTAACATCGTCGGGGTGGCTACCGCCATCAAGCTCGGCGGCCCCGGTGCCCTGTTCTGGATGTGGATGGCGGCGCTGTTCGGCATGGCCACCAAGTACGCCGAGTGTCTGCTGGCGGTCAAATATCGCGAGCAGGATGCCAATGGCCAGATGGCGGGTGGCCCCATGTACTATCTGGAGAAGGGGCTCGGCTCCAAGCCGCTCGCCAAGCTGTTTGCCCTATTTGGTATCGGTGTGGCCTTCTTCGGGATCGGTACCTTCCCGCAGGTCAATGCCATCTCCGATGCCATGAGCCTCTCCTTCTCGGTGCCCCGTGAAGCGACCGCCGTGGTGCTGACCCTGATCGTGGCGCTGGTGACCCTGGGGGGGATCAAGTCCATCTCCAGCGTGTCGAGCAAGGTGGTGCCTTTCATGGCCATCTTCTACATCGTCGCCTGTCTGGGCGTGCTGGTGAACAACGCCAGCGCCCTGCCCGATGCCGTCATGCTGGTTATCGAGAGTGCCTTCACCGGCCATGCTGCGACCGGCGGCTTCGTCGGTGCCAGCATCATGCTGGCCATTCAGTCCGGGGTGGCGCGCGGGGTTTTCTCCAACGAATCGGGACTGGGCTCTGCGCCCATCGCGGCGGCGGCGGCCAAGACCGATTCCTGCGTGGAGCAGGGGCTGGTCTCCATGACCGGTACCTTCATCGACACCATCATCATCTGCACCATGACCGGCCTGACCCTGGTGGTCACAGGCGTGTGGAGCGGCGATGCAAGCGGCGCGGCCATGACCAGTCTGGCCTTTGCCCAGGGGCTTGATGCCCATGTTGGCCAGTATCTGGTGAGCATTGGCCTGCTGTTCTTCGCCTTTACCACCATCCTTGGCTGGAACTACTACGGCGAGCGCTGCACCGAGTACCTGTTCGGGGTGAAGGCAATCAAGCCCTATCGTCTGGTCTATCTGGCGCTGGTAGCGAGCGGTGCTTTCCTCCATCTGGACATGATTTGGCTGCTTGCCGATATCGTTAACGGCCTGATGGCGGTGCCCAACCTCATCGGCCTGATTGGCCTGCGCCATGTGGTGATCGCCGAGACCCGCGCCTACTTTAGCCGGGATCTGGATAGCGAAGCAGAACCGGAGCCGCAGACGGCCTGAACGCCTCAACCCGTTTCACGCTCCCCTTGAAAAGAACAAGCCACGACTCCGGTCGTGGCTTTTTTGTGCGCGGCACTATTTCCATGGACTTCCATGGACGGACGTGTTCCCTCTCCCTCCGGGAGAGGGTCAGGATGAGGGGGATAGCCCCTCGCTCAGCAGGCTATCCAGACGTGCTCGCACTTTCTCTAACAGTGCCTGATCGCTACCGCGCCAATCGATGCAGCTTGCCAGCGTGGTGGAGGTTCCCGTCATAAAACGCAGTTCCCCGCCCGCCAGCTCGTAGAAGCGGCTTGCCATCCTGGTTCCCTCATCCACATCACCCGCCACCAGCAGCATGGCTTGCGCCAGCACGGCGCCCTGGTGATCCTGCCCTGGCGCCAGCCAGCGCTGGGCGGTACCGGTGATCTTGCGTCCCCCGATCACCAGATTGTACTGACCATCGCAAAAGGATCCGGGCACGAAGTCATAGCTTCCCTCAAGGCCGTACTCCGCCAACAGGGTCAGCAGCGGCGCCCCCAGCAGCCGGTAGTAGTGGGCGAGATCTGTGGTGGTGCGGGGCAGCAGCAGGGATAGGTTGAGGATCCCCGCACCGTGGGGCACGGCGGTACCGCCACTGTCGCGCACATGTACCGGCCAGCCTTCAGCTGCAAGTTGCTGGCAGGCGGCTTCGTAACGGGGGAGGCGGGTATCCTTGCGAGTGACAATCAGGCATTGGGGCGCCTGCCAGAGGTGAGCGCGGGGCTGGCCGTCATGGGCACAGTCGCGCAGCCAGTGCTGCTCTTGTGCCAGTATCTGTGCGGGTGAAGCGGTATCGGGAAGGGGGGAGAGCAGGCGATAGGGCATGGCGGCATCCTCAAAAAAGGCTGCCCAGCACACTACCCGTGGCGACTGGCAAGGTAAAGCCCCGCAAGTGCGGGGCTGTTTGCTATCGGTAGGCGATCTCTTAGGAGTGGCGCGCTTCGCGCTTGGGCAGCAGCAGGTTGAGCACGATGGCGGTAATGCCACCGGTGGCGACGCCGTAGGAGAGCACGCTCTTGGCCAGCTCCGGCAGGTGTTGCAGCACTTCCGGCACCTGCGCGACTCCCAGCCCCATGGCCAGCGACACCGCCAGGATCATCAGGGCGCGGCGATCCAGCTCCTCGCGGGCAATGATGCGCACGCCAGCGGCGGCGATGGTGCCGAACATCACGATAGTGGCGCCCCCCAGCACGGGCTCGGGGATCTGCTGCACCAGGCTGGCGACCGCCGGGAATAGGCCAAGCAGGGCCAGCATGGCGGCGATAAAGAGACCGACGTGACGGCTGGCGACGCCGGTCAGCTGAATGACGCCGTTATTCTGGGCGAAGGTGGACATGGGGAAGGTGGAGAAAACCGCCGCCAGCATGGAGTTGGCACCATCGGCCAGCACGCCGCCTTTGATCCGCTCCATATAGACAGGCCCTTCCAGTGGCTCGCCGGAGATATCCGAGGTGGCGGTCATGTCGCCGATCGCTTCGAGCGCCGTCACCACGAAGATGATGGCGAGCGGTACGAACAGCTGCCAGTCAAAGCCGAGACCGTAGTGGAGTGGAATGGGCACCATCACCAGGGGGCCGTCGAAGGTGGGGGCGCTCACTTTGCCCAACAGCAGGGCCACGGCATAGCCCGCCAGCATGGCGATCATGATGGCGGAGAGGCGCAACCAGGGGTTGCGACTGCGTTGCAGCAACACGATAAGGCCGAGCACCAGCAGGGAGAGGAAGAGGTTGGTGTGACTGGCGAAGCTGCCATCAGAGAGGGCTGCATAGCCGCCGCCCATGCTGATCAGGCCCACTTTGATCAGGGTCAGACCGATCAGCAGCACCACTATGCCGGTCACCAGCGGGGTGATGATCCGTTTCACCAGATGGAGGAAGCGGCTCATCACCACTATGGTGAGTGCGGCAACCATCATAGTGCCAAACAATGTGCCCAACAGATCCTCGGTGGGCATAGCGGCCTGCTTGAGGGCGAGGCCGGAGGCGATGATGGGGCCGAGGAAGTTGAAGCTGGTGCCCTGTACCGAGAGCAGGCCGGA
Organism: Aeromonas sp. R2-3; assembly: GCF_040908375.1. Taxonomy (NCBI): domain Bacteria; kingdom Pseudomonadati; phylum Pseudomonadota; class Gammaproteobacteria; order Aeromonadales; family Aeromonadaceae; genus Aeromonas; species Aeromonas sp. R2-3. Next base: position 214,306 of record NZ_JBFODP010000030.1, read on the forward strand.
ACCGATGGGGCCGAAGCGGCGGGTTTGAATGAAGGAGGCGATGCCGGACATGACCAGCGACATGGAGACGATATAACGGGTGTCGGCGGCAGGGAGGCCGAGGGCATTGGCGATAATCAGGGGCGGGGTAATGATGGCGACAAACATGGCGAGCATATGCTGCAGGGCGGCGAACAGCGTCTGGGGCAGAGGCGGGACATCCTCTATGCCATAGACCAGTTCGCTATGGGCTCGCCTGGGTGGATGTGCCTCTCGATTGGCGCGTGTGACAGCAGCCTGTTCCATAAGTACCTCGAATTGTGTGGGGAGGGGGAGAAAATTGGGCGCTATTGTAGTGATTGAAATGAGGCTGACCAGCGCTAATTATGCAAAAAAAGGTTTATTTTTTGATGGGTTGAAACGTTTGCGCGCTGCTATTATCATCTGTCGGTTTGTGTGACCGACCTCTCCTTTTTATTCTCCCCGCTAATGACATTTTTACCACTTTGTAGGTGTAGAATGAGCCCTCAGTATTCATCGTGGAGACTCTGGATGCTCAAGTTGTCAGAGTTCTGGAGTGCGAGGGTTCACTCCGAAGACTTTACTCGTACTCGCATGGGCTTTATGACGGTGCGTTTGCGCCTGCTGACCTGCTTGCTGATGCTCGGATTGCCCGCTTGGGCCGTGGTGGATTGGCTGACCTTGCCCGCCGTTCATTTCGAGCAGCTGTTCCAGGCCAGGATCTTCTGCACTCTGGCGCTCTCGCCACTTATTCCGCTCTCGTACCTCATCCACTTCAAGCGGGAGCGGATGAAGCTGGCCCTTGGCTACCTGATGGCCGTGATGATGCTCTTCTCCCTCTTCTGCCTGAACAGTTTTGGCGCGGGACAGGAGTTACAGGCGGGCTATGCGGCCTTTCCCTATCTGCTGATCACCCTGTTTGCCATCTTCCCCATCCCCCTCTCCCTCGGCTTGCAACTGGCAGGCGTGGTGCTGGTGACCATGCTGCTGGGCCATTGGCTGCTGGTGGGCCAGAGCATCTGGAGTCAGGCCACCCTGAATCAGGTGTGGGTGCTCGGCATGTTTACCATGGCCAGTTGCTGGGTGCAGTGCGGCCAGCTCAACATGCTGCTGCGGCTATATCGGGAATCGACCACCGATGAGCTGACCGGCATGATGAACCGCCGCTTGCTGATGAAGCAGCTGGAGCAGGCCAGAATCCGGCTGCAACTCAAGAAGAAGCACTTTGCGGTGATGCTGCTGGATCTCGATCGCTTCAAGCGGATCAACGATATCTACGGCCATCTGGCGGGGGATGCGGTGCTCAAGGAGGTGGCTACCACCCTGGGGGAGCAGCTGGAGCCTGACATGGTGCTGGGGCGTTATGGCGGTGAAGAGTTTGCCATCCTGATGCACAACTGCGCCGATCCGGCGCTGGCGAGCAAAATGGCCGAGCGGCTGCGCATTGCCGTCGAGGCGCGGCTGGTGAAGAGCCCCACCTCGGACGAATTGCTGGAGGTGACGGTGAGTATCGGGATTGCCATGGCTCGTTCCGATGACACCATCGACATTCTGATCAACCGTGCTGACGAGTGCCTCTATCAGGCCAAGATGGCGGGACGCAACTGCGTGGTGGTCGAGGGGCAGAACCGCGCAAAAACAGATGCCGCCTGAGGGCGGCATCCTGTTGGCAATGTGCTGATGAGATCAGGCCAGCTTGTACTTGCCGGAGAGCTGCTGGGCCAGCAGCTTGAACATGTTGAAGACTGCCATGGTCTTGCCGGTCGGGGTGCCGTCTTCGGCCAGGAAATACTCCCCCTTGAACACCAGAATATCCCCCTTCTGCTCCACCGCATCGGCGCGCATACCGTGGATGAAGTCTTCATGCTCTTTGATGATCTTGTTGGCCATCTCAAGCAGGGCCGTCTCGGTGATCAGCTCTTTCTGTGGTTGCATGCTCGTCTCCTTAAACGACTACTGGACAGGGAAATCGTGGATCCCTGCCTCTGATTGAAGAGGCGCCCAGCATACTGCAAACAGGGTTTTTCTGTCATTGATATGACCCCGATTTGTGGTTGTTTATCCGATCACCAGATTCTTCAACCAGCAGCGTTGGCGAATACGGCGCTGCACCAGCAACACCTTGCTGAGCTCCTCCAGCAGCACCACCGCCACCACCCAGGAGAGGGGCCAGCCGAGCAGCGTGACCGCCACCCAGGCGAGCGGGATGCCGATGCACCACATGCCGACGATGTCGATGAAGATGCTGTAGTTCACATCACCGCCAGAGCGCAGCACCCCGATGATCCCCACCATGTTGAACACCTTGAGCAGCATCCCGAGGCACATGATGCCGAGCACCTGTCCCGCCTCCGTCATCAGCTCGGGGGGCAGGTTGCCGACCCACTGCAGCAGGTTGGCTTGCAGCAGCCAGACGATGATCCCCACCAGCAGCGCGCCAATCGGTGCCAGCAGCAGGAAGAGCTGGGAGTGCTGCCAGGCAATCTCGTACTCCTCGGCCCCGAGCCGGTGGCCGAGCAGGGTGGAGCAGGCCACCGCCAGTCCGAAGAAGAGGGAGATAAGGATGCTCTCCAAGGTGCCGAGTGTGGTCATGATGGCCAGCGAATCGGTGCCAAGATGGGCATAGAGAAAGCCGTAAATCAGCATGCCGAAGGCCCAGAGGCCGTCATGGAACAGCAGCGGCAGGGCGATCAGGGTAAAGCGCACCACCTCCTTACGCTTGAAGGCGGCCAGCCAGTCTGGTGCGCGCGGGATCAGGCGCGCTTCATAACGCTTTACGTAGAGCAGCAGCAGGGCTGTCTGCAGCAGCCGTGAAATGGTGGTGCCCCAGGCCGAACCGGCCACCCCCATCGCCTCGAAGCCGAAGTGACCGAAGATGAGGGCGTAGTTGAGGATGACGTTGGCGATGATGGCGATAATGCCGATGCGGGTTGGCGCGGCGGCATTGCCGACCGAGCGCAGGGCTGACTCCAGCGGCACTACGATGGCGGTACAGAGGATGGTGGCGCCGGTGATCATCAAGAATTGATCCGCCAGAGCTCGCAGCGCCGGATCCTGACTGGCAAAGCCGAGTACGCTGCCCGGTGATAACACATAGATGAAGGCAAAGGGCAGGGTGACCAGCAGGGCGCCCACTATTGCCAGCGCCAGGGAGCGGCGTACCCCGGCCATCTCCCCGCGCCCGAAGTATTGTGCTGCCAATACCGAGACCCCGCCCGCGAGGCCCGCTATCACCAGCAGATTGAAGAAGAAGACCCGGTTACCCAAGCCGACCGCCGCCACAGCCGTGGTGCCAAGCTGGCTCACCATCATGATATCGATGAGGCCGAGCAGGGAGAACATCATGGATTGCAGCGAGACAGGCAGGGCCAGCCGCCACAATCGGGTCATGAACTCGCGATCGGTGGTTTGTTTTAAAATCGCTTGCCAATAATTCATAGTTGTTAACCGGGTATGAGAAAAGCAAGGTTTGTCAGGGGTATGATAGGGGCTGGCGAGGCTCTTCTCACTGTGAGTAGCTATCGGTTTTCTTGTGTAAAACTATCCTGTTGAGGTGTTATGCCATTTGCCAGCGAGTGTCTGGAGATAGCGCCAGCCTGTGAAGAGCAGATGCTGGGACGTGAAGGGCTGCCCCTGCTCGGCGAGGCGGGGATCTTCCTGACCGGCCTATCCCGGGTGCGGGATCACTACCTCATCCGCCGCAATCGCCCCGAGTTTCACATCCTGATGGTGAGTCACGATGAGGGTGGCGCGCTGCTTACCGATGAGGGTGAGCAAGCCATTCCGGCCGGGTCGCTGATTTTCCTGCCCGCCGCCGTGCCCGGTGGGCTCAAGCTGATTGGCGAAAGCTGGCAGATCAGCTGGATTTTGCTCGATGACGTGCCGCGCTGGCAGCATCTGCACCGCCTTGGTCACCGTATCTGGCAAGGGGATGGCGGCGATCAGCTCTACCATCTGCTCAGCCTGATGCAGGGGGAGGGGGTTCGCTCTTCGCTGCAACCTCAACTGCTCAGCCTGTTGCTGGCGCTGCTGGAGCGCACCCTGCAAGGGGAGGTGCGCGGTACCCCTGAACTCAGGTTGCAGGCACTGTTTCGCCGGGTGGAGGCGCGCCTGGACGAACCCTGGAGTGTCGCCCTGCTGGCCCGACAGATGGCCTGCTCCGTTCCCCATCTGCACCGGCTCTGTCAGCAAGCGTTCGGTATGGGGCCGATGGCGAGGGTGACCGAGCTCAGAATGAACAAGGCGCGCCAGCTGCTGCTCTATACCAACTGGCCACTTGGCGAGCTGGCGGCCCGGGTCGGTTACAGCGATGGGGCCAACTTTGCCAACCGCTTTCGTCGTCTGACTGGTCAGACCCCCGGCGCCTTTCGTCGACTGGGTCGCAAACCTTTTGCAACGGATGTGCAAACTCTTTGAAATTAATGAGACAAGCCCCTAGGATCGGCGGGTCCCTGCGTCTAGCTAACCGTTTAGGTACCAAGATCCATGTTTGAAGATAATAACCAGAAACGTCCTCTCTACATTCCCTACGCCGGTCCCGCCCTGCTGGAGACCCCTTTGCTCAACAAGGGCAGCGCCTTCACCAGCGAAGAGCGCAGCAACTTCAACCTCGAAGGTCTGTTGCCCCAGAATATCGAGACCATCGAAGAGCAGGCCGAGCGCGCCTATCGCCAGTTCATGGCGTTTGGCAACGACATGGACAAGCACATCTACCTGCGCAACATCCAGGATACCAACGAGACGCTCTTCTACCGTCTGCTGCACAACCACCTGACCGAGATGCTGCCCATCATCTACACCCCGACGGTGGGCAAGGCGTGCGAGGAGTTCTCCAACATCTATCGCCGCGCCCGTGGCCTGTTTATCTCCTATCCGGACAAGGACAGGATCGATGACATGCTGCAAAACGCCACCAAGCAGAACGTCAAGGTGATCGTGGTGACCGATGGTGAGCGGATCCTGGGTCTGGGTGATCAGGGGATCGGCGGCATGGGCATTCCCATCGGCAAGCTTTCCCTCTACACCGCCTGTGGTGGCATTTCGCCCGCCTACTGCCTGCCGGTGGTGCTGGATGTGGGCACCAACAACCAGCAACTGCTGAATGACCCCTTCTATATGGGGTGGCGCAATCCGCGTATCTCGGGGGATGAGTACGCCGAGTTTGTCGATGCCTTCATTCAGGCGGTCAAACGCCGCTGGCCCGATATCCTGCTGCAGTTCGAGGACTTCGCCCAGAACAACGCCATGCCACTGCTCAACCGCTACAAGAACGAGCTCTGCTGCTTCAACGACGACATTCAGGGTACGGCTGCCGTGACGCTGGGCAGCCTCATCGCTGCCTGCAAGGCTTCCGGTGCCAAGCTCTCCGAGAAGCGGGTTGCCTTTCTCGGTGCGGGCAGCGCCGGTTGCGGTATCGCCGAGCAGATCGTGGCACAGATGAAGGCCGAGGGGCTGACCGATGCACAGGCCCGCAGCCGGGTCTTTATGGTGGACCGCTTCGGTCTTATCACCGACAAGATCCCCAACCAGCTCGACTTCCAGCGCCGTCTCTCCCAACCGGTGGAGCGCATCGCCGACTGGCCGGTGGGTGACAACATCTCCCTGCTGGAGGTGATGGAGCATGGTCGCCCGGACATCCTGATCGGGGTATCCGGTCAGCCGGGGCTGTTTACCGAAGAGGTGGTCAAGACCATGCACAAGCACTGTGCCCGTCCCATCATCTTCCCGCTCTCCAACCCTACCTCCCGGGTCGAGGCGACGCCGGCAGACCTTATCCGCTGGACCGACGGTCAGGCGCTGGTGGCCACCGGCAGTCCGTTTGCACCGGTGGAGTACAAGAGCAAGCGCTACGTCATCGCCCAGTGCAACAACTCCTTCATCTTCCCGGGGATCGGCCTTGGCGTCATCGCCTCCGGCGCCACCCGGGTGACTGACGCCATGCTGATGTCGGCCAGTCGCGCGCTGGCGGAGTGCTCGCCGCTGGTGAAAGGGGAGGAGGGCTCCCTGCTGCCGGATCTGGCGGATATCCATCAGGTCTCCCGCTACATCGCCAAGATGGTGGCCAAGACCGCCATGCTGCAGGGCAAGGCGGTACAGACCCCGGATGAGGTGATCGATCAGGCCATCGACGCCAACTTCTGGCATCCGGAATATCGCCGCTACCGCCGCACCTCGTTCTGATTTCTGCGGGAAGTGGCAAAGCAAAAGGGATGCCTCGGCATCCCTTTTTACTGCACGTCTGACATGGTTATTGCCTCAAGATCAACTACTCGCTGCCGCCCTGTACGCCGGTGACGCGCACCTCTACCCGGCGATCCGGCCCAAGGCAGTCGATGAGCGCCGCCTTCGCCTTGATGGCATCACACTGGTTGCCGGTGACCGGATTACTCGCGCCATTGCCCTGGATGCTCACCTTGTCGGCAGGCAATCCCTTGCTGATCAGAAAGTCGGCAACGGTTTGGGCCCGAGCTTCTGACAACCTCTGATTGTTGGCATCCGAGCCGATGCGGTCGGTATACCCCATCACCACCGCACTGCCATCCTTGGGCTGCACGTCGACGATCTGCTGGTAGAGATCGTCCAGCGCACTCATCCCCTCCTGTTTGAGGTCCGCTTTGCCAAAGGCGAACAGCACATCTGAACTGAGGTTAAAGGTCTGATCCACCACCTCCGGTTCGGCCGGTGGCGGGGGAACCACGACCGGGGCGGGCGTGGGGGCTGCTTCTTTGGGTTGGCTGCGGTTCGGGTGGATCACCAGCTCCAGCGTGGCGGTGCTGATGTCGCTGACCCAGCGCTGGGTACCGCTGTTGGCTTTGCCGTTATCCGGATCATCGCCAACGCGCACTATGTAGCGGTAGCGTGCCTGCAGATCGACCCAGTCATGGAGCCGGGCTGTCACTCCCAGACCCGCCAGCGGCGCCAGGTTGTCGTCCCCGCCATTGACTGACTCGACGTGATAGATATAGCCACCGCCCTCGGCAAACACCGAGAACATCTCGCTGAGCGGCAGGCGGCCAATGACTGACAGCGTGGCTCCCTTGCTGTTGAAGTCATGGCCGCTGATATCCCAGTCACCGGTGGAGAGATAGCCAATCTCGGCCCCCAGGTTTTCCGTGAAGTTGTAGCCGCCAAACAGGGAGAGCGCAGTCGCATCCTTGCCGACATCCTGACTGAAATCATTCAGATTGTGGGCAATGGCCCAGCCACCGCCAACCCCGGCATACCAGTCGTGAACCGGTTCCGCTTGTGCGCCTGTGCTCGCCAATGCCAATGCAATCCACACAGGTTTTACTCTTATGTTCATCGCGTATCCTCGTCGATGTTTGGTGTTGTGGGGTTGCCTGCTGGTCAAACCCCACACTTATGTATAGGTGACGGGCTGTTTTTAACCACCAAAGAGGTATGGGGGACGACACGCCGTGAACCATGGCGCGAGACGGGAAGAGGAAGAGCAAAAGAGGGTTACAAGGTGGGCGAATAAGCGGCAAGAAAAAGGAGGCCAGGTGGCCTCCTTGTTATGTCGGACTGCAGGATTACTGTTGTACTTGCTGCACGCCGGTGACGCGTACTTCTACACGGCGATCCGGTGCCAGGCAGGAGATCAGCTGAACCTTGCCCTTGACGCTGTTGCACTGGGTACCGGTGACCGGATTGGCTTCACCGCGACCTTCGATGGCAACTTTGCCAGCCGGCAGACCTTTGCCAACCAGGAAGTCGGCTACGGTACGGGCACGCGCTTCGGATAGTTTCAGGTTGTAGGCATCAGAACCGATACGGTCGGTGTAACCGACGACCACGGCGCTGCCATCTTTCGGCTGAACATCAACGATCTGCTGATACAGGGTGTTCAGCGCTGCGACACCTTCTGGCTTGAGGGTGGATTTGCCAAAGGCAAACAGCACGTCAGAGCTCAGGGCAAAGTTCTTGTCGACCAGTACCGGCTCGGGAACCGGCTCAGGCGCAGGGGTGGCAACCGGGGCAACATAAGAGGTGCGATTCGGGTGCATCACCAGCTCCAGGGTCGCGACGCTCATGTCGCTCTCCCAGGTTTTCTGCTCGTCACCCAGATTCCACAGATAGCGGTAGCGTGCCTGCACATCGATAAGGTCGGAGAGCTTGGCTGTCAGACCCAGACCCGCCAGCGGCGCAGTGCCGTTGTCGCTGTTGCCATTGCCGTTGACGTGGTTGAAGTAGGCACCACCTTCAGCAAACACCGAGAAGATGTCGCCCAGCGGCAGGCGGGCGATACCGGAGAGGGTGGCACCCTGGGTTTTGAAATCGGCACCGTCCACGCCCGCTTTACCGGCGTAGAGGTAGCCCAGTTCAGCTGCGTAGTAGTCGTTGAAGTTGTAACCGCCGAACAGGCTCAGCGCAGTGGCATCTTTGTCAGTGTCTTTGCCAAAATCATCCAGACCGTGGGCATAAGCCCAACCTGCACCAACACCGGTGTACCAGTCATCGGCAGCCTGAGCTGTGGTGCCTGCGGCGGCGAGCGCCAGTGCAATCAGGGTAGGAGCCATTTTGAGTTTCATCGGTTTATCCTCGTTGTGTTAGCCCATGTCGGGCAATGCACTTGTTTTTATTGCTGCGAAAAATCGCCAGCAAAGTGGATAGCGAAGGCTTTGGACTCTCATGATGCATTGGCGTCATGGACAACAGACCGGACAAGAAGCGCTTTTTAGTGCTTATCCAATACCTTACAGGCGCAACTACTTTATGCTTTCGAGACGGGGCAGGCAAGGGCAGGGAGGCGGGAGTGAGGGATGCAAGCGAGAACGAGACAAACAGAAAGGGATGCCGCAGCATCCCTTTTTTTCGCACTATCTGAACGAGGTCAGATTATTGCTGAACTTCTTGTACGCCAGATACGCGAACTTCTACGCGACGATCCGGAGCCAGGCAGGAGATCAGTTGAGCTTTAGCAGTTACGCCGTTGCACTTGGTGCCGGTAACCGGGTTAGCTTCGCCACGACCTTCGATGGCAACTTTGCTGGCAGCCATACCTTTGCTCACCAGGAAGTTGGCAACGGTACGGGCACGGGCTTCAGACAGCTTCTGGTTGTAAGCGTCGGAACCGATACGGTCGGTGTAACCAACAACAACAGCGTTGCCATCTTTCGGCTGGAACTCAACGATTTGCTGATACAGACCGTTCAGGGCTGCAACGCCTTCCGGCTTCAGGGTGTCTTTGCCGAAGGCAAACAGCACGTCTGAGTTCAGGGCGAAGTTCTTCTCTACAACTTGCGGAGCAGGAGCCGGCGCTTCTTCAACTACCGGAGCAGCTACCGGAGCTACGTAGGAAGTACGGAACGGGTGGTATACCGCTTCCAGAGTAGCGATGCTCTGGTTGGCTTTGTAACGCTCACCGTTGGCGTGCAGGTCAGCCACGTCCCACATGTAGCGGTAGCGAGCTTGCAGATCCAGCGCGTCATTTACCTTGTAAGTCACACCAGCACCGGCCAGCGGGGAAACTTTAGTGTCGCTGGTACCCAGACCATCGGTGTGACCCCAGTAGGCGCCGCCTTCAGCGAACAGGGAGAAGTCGTTGCCAACCGGCATACGGGCGATACCGGACAGGGTGGCACCCTGGCTCTCGTAACGGTTGCCGTCGGTGTTGCCACGACCGGTGTACTGGTAGCCCAGTTCGGTACCGAAGTTCTCGGTGAAGTTGTAACCCATGAAGGCGTTGGCAGCAGCCGCGTCTTCCTGGCCTACATTGGTGCTTTCCAGCTTGTTCAGGCCGTTGAAGTGAGTAGCACCGACACCGGCACCGAAGTAGATGTCGTCAGCGGCGTGAGCAGCGGTAGCACCCAGAGCAGCCATGGCGATGGCGATCATGGAAGGAGCCATTTTCATCATAAAAAAATCCTCGTTGAGATCGCACGTTATTCACGTGCTTCACACTTTGTAATTTATGTAAGCTGCAGGCTCCGCCGTACGGCTGGCGTCGAGTCTGGCAGATGACCCGGTATAACCGGGTTGCACACTCTCCTGGTGTGTCGAGTGCGCTGGCATGGCACGCAATGCGTGAGAAACCACTGCCAGGCAACTGATGTCATTCCGATGACGAGGCGCACTCTATGCCGATTTTAAAACATGATCAAGCTCACAAATGAGCCTTGTGGCAAATTGTGTCGTGCTCTTAACTGGCTGTTTATTTTGATTAATTAGTGATCCAGATAGGCCCTGTGCAGTTTCTTCTCCAGCTTCATATAAGCCTGAACCCAGTCGCTATGCGGGCTGGCAGGATTCGCTCTGGCGGCAAAGACCGAGAGGTAATCAGCCTGGGTTGCGCTCTGTAGCAGGGGGGTAAATGTCATCAAGAAATGTCGGGCCAGATAGGGGTCAAGGGGCCAGATGTTGAGGATGGCGCGAGCCACAGGCTGAACCGCAGCTGAACAGATGAAATGACGGTGTCCCGCCTCCAGCCAGTCGGCCATCTCGCACATGCCCGATTCGGGCACCAGACCACCATCACCTTGAGTGGTTGCCAGAGCAATTGCCTGACCGTTTACCGTGATGAGCTGCTCATTGTTATGCAAGGTGCCGTCGTGGCTGCGCAAGGCCAGGTCCGGGCATGCCTGTTCAAGAAACAGGCTGCAGCTCTCCGGCAGGGCGGCCAGCAGCTCGCTGGCGTGGCTGGACATCAAGGCCGGAAGCCAGAATGCTTCGGCACGATATTGTTCACCTTGCAGGCGCTGTTGTGCCAGTTCTTCTGTGCTGGATACGGGGTGCAGGCGAGAGATAATGCCGGGAAACGCCATACTTATTCCTCTTAATGGGTATCCGGCGGATTATACGAGTTATTGGGGGGGCCACAATAAAGGTTTCTTTTCGAGACTGTTTACCTGAGGCGGCTGAGCGATTACCATCCCCCCTTGAAGGCAAGGGTTGTCGCCGAAAGGCGCTCATAAGATAGAGGCTCGACCATAACGAGTCCGAACAAAACTGATACACTTGACTACGAGTCGTCGCGAAAAATAAAAGGCGGAGTAAATCCGCCAAACGGAGTATGGAACATTATGAATTCAAATATCGTCACTGTTGGCAAGAAGATCCGTCAGATCCGTGAAGCGGTCGGTTTGAGCCGTCCGAAGTTTGCAGATTTGCTGGGTGTTCCTCCCACCACGCTGAAAAACTACGAGCTGGGTTACCGTGAAGTTGGGGGCGCCTTCCTGGTTGCCCTGGCGCACCACCCGGATCTGCACAAGTTCACCCTCTGGCTGCTGGCAGACAAGAAAGTCGCCGAAATCGGCCAGATTGGCCCGGATGACCTCGCCAAGGCGTGATCATCGATGTGAATAGAAATGCCGCCTTCGGGCGGTATTTTTTTTGGGTTGCCGATCGATATTTTGATCTAACACGCTTTGAATTATCCATGCAGGCCAACGAGAATAAGCGGCCCCGAAAAGTGGGCCCCTGGTGGTATCTGGCCACCCGAACACTATTACATTCAGGATGATATGAGCAATCGTATGGAGTATGGGTATGAGCAGTAATGAGTTGGATAAACGCTATGGCCTGATGACTGCCATTGCGATGGTGGTCGGCGTGGTGATCGGCTCCGGTGTCTTCTTCAAGGCCGATGATGTACTGCGTCTGACTGGCGGTAATCTGGCCATTGCGCTGCTGGCATGGGCGCTGGGGGCATTTTCGATGATCTTCGGCGCGCTGGTGTTTGCCGAGTTTGCCCAGCGGATCGAAAAGTCCAACGGTATCGTCGATTATGCTGAAGCGGCATACGGCAAAATGTTTGGTTATCTGGTGGGGTGGTTTAAAGGCGTACTCTATTACGCCCCTCTTTCCGCCATCCTTGCCTGGGTCGCCGCTCTGTACACCATGATCTTGCTCGGTAGTGATAATCCGACCAACTCTGGTGCGACCTGGATACTGGCGGCTGTCTATATGACGGTCACCTATCTGATCAACTTTTATACCCCGGTCCTGGCGGGCAAGCTGCAAGTGGGCTCTACCCTGATCAAGTTGATCCCGCTGATCCTGGTTGCCATTGTTGGCACCATTTCAGGCTTGCTCAATGGTGTCACCGTGACCAACTTTGTGCAGGCAATGGATGGGATAGGAAGCACCGGAGGCACTCTGGCCACGGCCGTGGTTGCCACCGCCTTCGCTTATGAGGGGTGGATCGCCGCCGTGACCATCAACAGCGAAATTCGCGATTCCAAGAAGAATCTGCCCAGAGCGCTGGTGATTGGCACCCTGATAGTCTTTGTGGTCTATGTCACCTATTTTCTGGGGATCGCCAGCGTCTTGCCGACGGACGAGATAGTGGCGCAAGGGGATAACGCGGTAAATCTCGCGACAACCAGCCTGTTTGGTGGGACTGCTTCGACCATTTTGACCGTGTTTGTGATTATCTCCTGCCTCGGAACCCTCAATGGTCTGGTGCTGGCGACCATGCGCATTCCCTACTCGCTGGCGATCCGCAATCAGGGGCCTGCCCCCAAGTGGATGAGCCGTATCGAACCGCATCACCACATGCCAATCAACTCGGCCCTCGCGGCAGCGTTGTTGTCGGTGATCTACTCAGTGCTGTGGTACTGCAGCATCAACGAGACATTCGGTCGTTACATCGCCCTGGACGAGATGCCGATCGTGCTGATTTATGGCCTCTATCTGTTCCTCTATGTCTGGTACATGCGCACCTTTACCGAGTTGGGCTGGATAAAGCGGTTTGTGATCCCGACCTGTGCCACCCTGGGCGCGCTCATCATTCTGTATGGTGGTATCACCAATCCCAGTCTGGGACTCTATCTGCTGGTCTCTGTGGGGGTGATTCTGCTCGGGTTGCTCTTCTACCGTAAGGAGTGACCGGGTAAGGAAGTTGAAAAAAAAAGCGCCGAATGGCGCTTTTTTCATGTGTAAACCGCTGCATGTCGACAACTAACTGCCCAGCAACCCGAGGCGGCCCAGTTCATCCTTGAGCTGATCGAGGTTGCGCTCGACGCAGGCTTCCCCCTCGTTGATGGCATCGCTGGCGCGATGAAAATCCATGATGGAGAAGCTGCCAAGGCGCGGGCAGAGCTGGATCTCCGGCGGGTCACCGGCCATCCGGGCGCGGGTGATCCGCTCCTGCATGATGTTGATGGAGCCACTCATCACGCTCCACAGACCCGGGGTGGCTGGCGCAGACTCACCGCGATTGAGCCACTGGCTGAGCAGGCCGCCGCTGCCGGGTTGATCCGGCTCGTCGGTCCAGGGTTGGTGCATATCGGTGTTGAGGTTGACCGCAATCACCACCTCGGCCCCCATGGCGCGGGCCAGCGAAATGGGCACCGGATTGACCACGGCGCCATCGACCAGCCAGCGGTCGTTGATCCGGGTCGGGGTGAGGATCCCCGGCATGCCGCAGGAGGCGCGCACCGACTGGCGCAGCGGGCCCTGTTGCAGCCAGATCTCGCGGCCGGTATCGAGTTCGGTGGCGATGCAGGCGAAGGGGATGGGCAGATTCTCGAGATCGGGATCCCCCAGATGGCTGGCGGCAAGACCAAACACCTTTTCGCCGCGAAACAGCCCGCCGGAGAGGGCCGGGTCGAGCAGGCTGACCACCTGCAGGCGGGTAAAGCCGCGTACCCAGGTTTCCAGCCGATCCAGTTCACCGGCGGCATAGGCGGCACCGACAAAGCTGCCGATGGAGCAGCCAGCAATCAAATCCGGTTTGATGCCGAGACGTTCAAGGGCGCGGATGACGCCGATATGGGCCCATCCTCTGGCGGCGCCGCTCCCGAGAGCGAGCCCTACGCGGGGTTTACGTGGCACGACAGTCCTCCAAAAAGGGGTTGAGGGCTCAGCTTACTCCGAGAGTCAGGAGGCGTCACCCTGCCATCTTTCGCTGCGGTTGCGGCCGTTGGCCTTGGCCTGATAGAGCGCCACATCGGCACGGCGCACCGCTTCGTGCAGGGGAAGGTTCTCCTGGTGGGGCAGATAGCCGAGGCTGATGGTGACCTCCAGCCCGGGTTCGATGGCGGCCCAGTCGTGATCCGCCACCGCCTTTCTCAGCCGCTCCGCCAGCTCGCCGAGCTGCGTTGCATCTGCGCGGCCAATCAGCAGCAGAAACTCTTCGCCACCCCAGCGGATCAGGTGATCTGTGGGTCTAAGCTGCTGCTGGCAGATCTGCACCAGCCGGATCAGCACGATATCGCCGACGGCATGGCCGAAGTTGTCATTGACCCGTTTGAAGTGATCCGCATCGAACATCAGGATCCCCGCTTGCAACCGGGACAGCTCTCCCGCCTGTTCCAGCAGCACCAGATAGTGGCGGTTGAAGGCGCCGGTGAGGGCATCGTGGCAGGAGAGGTAATTGAGCCGCTGGTTGAGGCGGTGGGATCTCAGGTTGGAGAGGGCGGCCAGCAGCATAAAGAGGATGGCGAGCAGGGTCGGCGTGGACTGGCAGAGCATGGCCCACACCAGCGGCAGCAGGGTGACGTTGTGCACCAGTCGCAACGGAGTATCGGGGATTGCCATGGTCAGCTGCAATGCCCCTTGTTGCCACTGGTATTCGTCGGTCGGCTCGGGGTCTTGCGGCACAACGGGCTGGTGTGCGCTGCTGGCCAGCACCTGATGGTACTGATTGAGCAGCAGATACTCACCCAGCGCCGGTGCCAGCTGATTGAGCTGCGATTGCAAGCGTGAGAGCAGGATGTCCATGCTGATCATCCCTACCAGCGAGCCGTCCTTGTAGAGAGGCTGGGACATGGTGACCATGGTGCCCAGTCCGGCAAAATCTTCGTAGGGGCGGGAGAGAATGGTGTCCCGGCTTGGGTTGGGTGACATCAGCGCATCCTGCCAGTAGTGCTTGTCATAGATGCTGCGGGCAAAACGAAACTGGCTGGAGGGGATCCAGGGATAGAGGTAGATAAAGTTGTCAACGCCAGTGAAGTAGGCCCAGGCGATCTCGCTGCCCAGGCGCTGGCTTGCGGTGGACAACAAGGGGGAGAGGCTCAGGGCCAAATGAAGTTGCGCCTCCCGCGCACTGCCGGGGGGCGGCAGCGGGCCGTCACCGGTGAGGTTGCCCGCCAGTCCGGCCGGTAAATCGCCGGGGAGCTTGTCGAGGGCCAGCCCCTCTGGCAGTACCTCGATATGGCGATAGAGCTGGCGGGTGAGCACCGACTGGGGGTCGCTGCGCAGTCGCTCTTCGGCCTGACCGCGCATCGCCTCCAGAAATACTTCGGTCTGTTTGAAACGATCCCGCAGGTAGATGGCGCTGTTGAGGGTATCGCTCTGGTAGAGGCGTTCTATCTGTTTCAGGCTTTGCCGCAAGGTCAGACCAATCAGCAGGATGACCACGGCAAACAGGAGCCAGGTCAGGCGTGTGAGAAAGCGGTGGTCAGACATTTTGGGCATAGGCAGTCAGCCGGGTTGCGAAGGAAATTGTCGTTAGTGTATGCGATGTGGCGTGAAAACAAACGGCGCGACCTGAAACAGAGTGAGCTTATCCCGCTCTTGTTACGTTTTGTCACATTTATACATAGTCACGGCATAGTCTGGGGCTAAAATGGCCCCAATCTGGATTTACCCTCTCACTCTTCATGGACTGTTCGATGAAAATGCGTATCTGGCTCGGCTTGGGCCTTCTTCTAATCGTGGTTGCCGGCGTCTGGGCACTGCGTCACAGCGAACCCGCCGCCAAAGCACCGACCAGACAGGTCAATATCCGCACTCAAACCGTCAAGCAGAGTCTGGCCGAGCCGACCCTCAAGCTGGTGGGCAAGCTGGCCGCCAATCGCTCCGTTATCATCAGCCCCGAAGTGACCGGTCGCATCGTCAAGATTGCGGTGCAGTCGGGTCAGAGCGTGGCGAAGGGGGAGACCCTGATCGTGCTCGATGCGGGCAAGCAGCAGGCGGAGCTGGCCGAGCAGAGCGCCAGTCTGCGCGACGAGAACCGCAAGCTGAGTGATATGCGCAAGCTGGTGGCCCGTGGCGCCGTGACCCAATCCGAGCTGGAGGGGCAGGAGGCCACCGTGGCCCAGGTGCAGGCACGCCTCGATGCCGCCCGCTACGAGCTCTCCCTGCGTACCTTGCAGGCGCCCTTTGCCGGTACCGTGAGTCTGATTGACCTGAGCGAAGGGGCGCTGGTCAACAGCGGCGATACCCTGCTGCATCTCGATGAACTCGACAAACTGCGCCTCGATCTGGCGGTGCCGGAGCGTTACCTCTCCCTGCTGCGACCGGGCATGGCGGTCACCGCCACCAGTACCGCCTGGCCGGATCAGCACTTCAGCGGCACCCTCACCACCCTCGACAGCCGCGTCTCCAACGATACCCAGAACATCAAGGCGCGGGTGATGATCCCCAATGGCAACGGCCAGTTGCGCCCGGGCATGCTGCTCAATGTGGAGCTGGCACTGCCCGCCCAGCAGCTCACCCTGATCCCCGCCCAGTCGGTGGAGTACGCCGGTGAGCAGCGCTTTGTTTACCGTCTTGAGGCCGATGGCCGGGTCAAGCGGGTGCCTGTGGTGCTCGGCGAGACCGAAGGGGAGACCGTCTGGGTCACCGAGGGGCTCAAGGTCGGCGATCGCATCGTGGTCGAGGGGCTGGTCAATCTGCGTGATGGGGTGCAGGTGCGCGATCTGGCCGAGGTGAACGGCTGATGTGGCTCTCCGATATCTCAGTTCGCCGCCCGCTGGTGGCGGTGGTGCTCAGCGCCCTGCTCACCGTGTTTGGTCTGGTCGCCTTCAGCAAATTGACGGTGCGGGAGATGCCGGATGTGCAGATCCCGTCGGTCTCCATCACCACCACCTATGAGGGGGCCGCCCCCTCGGTGATGGAGAGTCAGGTCACCAAGCCCATCGAGGATCAGCTCTCCGGCATCAGCGGCATCAAGAACATCAACTCCATGACCCGCAAGGGGCGCTCGATGATCACCGTCGAGTTCAAGCTCGGCTGGAACATGGTGGAGGGGATTTCCGATGTGCGCGATGCCCTCTCCCGCGCGCGGCCACGGCTGCCCGATGATGTGGACGAGCCGCTAGTGACCAAGGACAGCGGCAACGGCGATGTGGCGATCTGGCTCAACTTCAGCAGCAGCCAGATGGATCGCACCGCCATGACCGACTACGCCAACCGGGTGCTGGTCGACCCCCTGAGTCTGGTGGATGGGGTGAGCGAAGTGGCGCTCTCCGGCGATCTCACCCAGGTGATGTATGTGCGGCTGCGGCCTGCGGATATGGCGGCCCGTGGCATCACGGTGAGCGATGTGGAAGAGGCCCTCAAGCGGGAGAACATCGAACTGCCGGGTGGGGAGATCCGCAACAACTCCATGACCATGGCGGTGCAGATCGCCCGTCTCTACCACACAGCGGAAGATTTCCAGCAGCTGCAAGTCACCACAGCCGCCAACGGCCAGAGCGTCTATCTGGCCGATATCGCCGATGTGGAGGTAGGGGCCAAGAACGAAGACAGCGCCTATCAGCGCAACGGCAAAGAGAGTCTGGGTATCGGCATCGTCGCCCAGTCCACCGCCAACCCGCTGGCGGTGGCGCAGGGGATCGAGAAGAAACTCGGCGAGATGCAGCGCTTCCTGCCTGAGGGGGCCAAGCTCGAGGTGGATTACGACTCCACCATCTTTATCAAGCAGGCCATCGACGAGGTGTACGAGACCCTGGCCATCTGCGCCGTGCTGGTGGTGGCGGTGCTCTATCTGTTCCTCGGGCAGGGGCGCACCACGCTCATTCCAGCCATTACGGTGCCGGTGTCGCTCATCTCTGCCTTTATCGGCGCCTGGTATTTCGGCTTTTCCATCAACCTCATCACCCTGCTGGCGCTGATCCTCGCCATCGGCCTGGTGGTGGATGACGCCATCGTGGTGGTGGAGAACATCCACCACCATCTGCAGCGGGGTGAACCGCCGCTGCTGGCCGCCTGGCACGGCACCCGCGAGGTGGGCTTTGCGGTCATCGCCACCACCGCCGTGCTGGTGATGGTGTTTGTCCCCATCGCCTTTATGGATGGCATGGTGGGGCGGCTCTTTACCGAGTTTGCGATATTGCTCTCCTTGGCGGTTCTCTGCTCCTCGCTGGTGGCGCTGACCCTGACCCCGGCCATGGGCTCCTGGCTGATGCGCCCGCTGGATAAACCGAATCGGCTCACCGCCGGGCTCGATCGCGGACTGGGCTGGCTGGAGGGGCACTATCGCCACCTGCTGGCGTGGGTGCTGCGTCGCTCCCGCTGGACGCCGCTGGTGCTGTTGTTCTGTCTGGGCGGTATCGGTGCCCTCTTTACCCAGCTGCCGACCAGCCTTACCCCGACCGAGGATCGCGGCGTCATCTATGTCTTCGTCAAGGGGGCAGAGGGGACCAGCATCGAGCGGATGAAGCGCAACATGCAGCAGGTGGAGTCCGCCATCATGCCGATGCTGGGCAAAGGGGTGGTGCAGGCGCTGAGCTTCAGCACCCCCGCCTTTGGCCGTGGCGGCGATCAGACCGGTATGGTGATCATCCAGCTCACCGACTGGGCCGAGCGCGACGTGACCGCCACCGAGTTCTCCCGCTCGCTGGGTGCCAAGCTCTCCGGCATTCCCGATGTGATGATCCGCACCTTCCAGCCCGGTTTTCGCGGCGGCTCCACCGCGCCGGTGCAGTTCGTGCTGCAGGGTAACGACTATGCCGAGCTCTACCAGCAGGGGCTGGAGCTGCAAAAAGCGGCGCAGGGCAGCGGCCTGATGCTGAGCCCGGATCTCGACTATGCCGAGAAGACCCCCGAACTGCAGGTGACCATCAATCGCGACAGCGCCAGCCAGCTCGGCATTCCGGTCTCCACCGTGGCCAACAGCTTGCAGACCCTGCTGGGCGGGGCGAGCAAGACCACCTATGTGGACAGGGGCGAGGAGTATGACGTCTACCTGCGCGGCAACCAGACCGAGTTCAACGGCATCTCGGATCTCGGCCGCATCTATCTAAAGGCCGCTAATGGCGAGATGGTCAGTCTCTCGACCCTGGCCACCGTCAAGCAGGTGGCGACTGCCAACCGCCTCAACCACTACCAGCGGCAAAAAGCGATCACCTTGACCGCCGACGTGCACCCGGATCACACCCTGGGTGAGGCCCTCGATTTCCTCGACGGCTGGGCCAACGCCAACCTGCCCACCGGCATGACGGTGGATTACGCCGGTGATTCCAAGGATTACCGCGACAATCAGGGGGAGATGGTGCTGGTGTTCGGCCTCGCCCTGCTGGTGGTCTATCTGGTGCTGGTGGCCCAGTTCGAGAGCACCCTGACCCCGGCGGTGGTGATGGTGACGGTGCCACTCGGCATCTTCGGCGGCCTGCTTGGCCTCTGGCTGACGGGGCAGGAGATGAGCATCTACAGCCAGATCGGGATGATCATGCTGATTGGCATGGTAACCAAGAACGGCATTCTCATCGTCGAGTTCATCAACCAGCTGCGCCAGCGGGGGGAAGGGTTCGAGGAGGCGATCATCGCAGGCTCGGTGCGCCGCTTGCGCCCCATCCTGATGACCTCGCTCACCGCCATTATCGGCGCTGTGCCGCTGATGCTCTCCATGGGGGCAGGCTACGAGAGCCGGATGGCGGTGGGGACTGTGGTCTTCTTCGGATTGTCGTTGGCGACCCTGGTGACCCTGCTGGTGGTGCCCGCCATCTACCATCTGATCGCCCGTCACGCCGGCATGACAGGGGCGCGGGATCAGCAGGTGGACGAGGCGCTGGCCGCCAAACTGACAGCCAAAGGGGAGGGGGACGAACAGACCCCGGCCCACTGACAGCCGCCGTCAGGGTGAGTTTTGCCAACAAGGGCGCCTGCGGGCGCCCTTGTTTTTGGCCGATTGCAGGCAGAGTGGCTAGCTGAATTGAGGAACAAGCCCTTATCCCGTGCGAACTCTGGGGGCAAAAAGCCATCGCTCCCCTTGGCCGCAACCGGTATAATGCGCGACCCGAATTTTTCCAGGTGTTCAAAATGCAGCCGGTACCCAACCTTTTCTCCTATCCCCGCTATTGGGCCGAGTGCTACGGCACGGCGCCCTTCCTGCCCATGTCCCGCAAAGAGATGGACAAGCTCGGTTGGGACAGCTGCGACGTCATTCTGGTGACGGGGGATGCCTACGTGGATCACCCGAGTTTCGGTATGGCGGTGATCGGCCGCATGCTGGAGGCGCAGGGTTTTCGGGTCGGCATCATCGCCCAGCCGGACTGGTCATCCAAAGATGACTTTATGCGTCTGGGCAAACCGAACCTCTTCTTCGGGGTGACCGCGGGCAACATGGACTCCATGATCAACCGCTACACCTCCGACAAAAAGCTGCGCCACGACGACGCCTACACCCCGGGGGATGTGGGCGGCAAGCGGCCGGATCGCGCCACCCTGGTTTATACCCAGCGCTGCAAGGAGGCCTTCAAGGAGGTGCCGGTGGTCATCGGCGGCATCGAGGCATCCCTGCGCCGTATCGCCCACTACGACTACTGGTCCGAGACCATCCGCCGCTCCATCCTGCTTGATGCCAAGGCCGATATCCTCATCTACGGCAACGCCGAGCGGCCGCTGGTGGAAGTGGCCCACCGCATCGCTGCGGGTGAGACCATCGACACCATGCAGGACATTCGCGGCACCGCCGTCATCCGCAAGGAGCCGCTGCCGGGCTGGAAAGGGGTGGATTCGAGCAAGCTCGACCAGATTGGCCGCATCGATCCCATCATGAACCCTTATATGGAAGGGGCCCCATGCTCTGACGATGCCACCGAATCGGCCCCTGCCGCGCAGGAAGCCCAACCTGTGCTGGTGCAGCCGCCCAAGCCCAAGCCGTGGGAAAAAACCTATGTGAAGCTGCCGGCGTTCGAGCGGGTGAAAGAGGACAAGGTGCTCTACGCCCACGCCTCGCGCATTCTGCACCACGAGACAAACCCTGGCTGCGCCCGCGCGCTGGCGCAGGCCCACGGCGATCGCATCGTCTGGGTCAACCCGCCCGCTTTCCCGCTCGAAACCGAGGAGATGGACGGCGTCTTCGGCCTGCCCTACCAGCGGGTGCCGCACCCCGCCTATGGCAAGGAGAAGATCCCGGCGTTCGACATGATCAAGACCTCGGTCAACATCATGCGTGGCTGCTTTGGCGGCTGCTCCTTCTGCTCCATCACCGAGCACGAAGGGCGCATCATCCAGAGCCGCTCGGAAGAGTCGATCCTCAAAGAAATCGAAGATATCCGCGACAAGGTGCCGGGCTTTACCGGCGTCATCTCGGATCTCGGCGGCCCCACCGCCAACATGTACAAGCTGCGCTGCAAGAGCCCCAAGGCCGAGCAGACCTGCCGTCGCGCCTCCTGTGTCTGGCCCACCATCTGCCCGCACATGGACACCGACCACAGCCCGACCATCAACCTCTATCGCAAGGCGCGCGACCTCAATGGGATCAAGAAGATCCTTATCGCCTCCGGCGTGCGTTACGACATCGCGGTTGAAGATCCCCGCTATATCAAGGAGTTGGCCAAGTACCACGTCGGCGGCTACCTCAAGATCGCGCCGGAACACACCGAGGAGGGGCCGCTCTCCAAGATGATGAAGCCGGGCATGGGCAGCTACTACCAGTTCAAGGAGCTGTTCGACAAATACTCCAAAGAGGCGGGCAAGCAGCAGTACCTGATCCCCTACTTCATCTCCGCCCACCCGGGCACTACCGATGAAGACATGGTGAATCTGGCGCTCTGGGTCAAAGAGAACCGCTTCAAGCTCGATCAGGTGCAGAACTTCTACCCGTCGCCGCTCGCCAACGCCACCACCATGTATTACACGGAGAAAAACCCGTTAAACAAGGTGAGCCGCGAGGGGGGCGATGTCTTTGTCGCCAAGGGCGAGCGCCGTCGCCGCCTGCACAAGGCGCTGCTGCGCTACCACGACCCCGCTGGCTGGCCGATGATCCGCGAAGCCCTGCTCGCCATGGGCAAGGGCCACCTGATTGGCAACGGCCCCGGCTGTCTGGTGCCTGCGGAAGGGCGCAACGAGCGCGCCGCCAGCGGTAAGGGCATGAAACCGGCCCTGACTCGCCATAGCAACATTGCCCATCAGCGCGGCAATGGCGCAGGCAACAAGCCGACGGGCGGCAAGCCGGTGGGTTCCCAACTGCAGAAAGGGGCGGCTAATGGCAAACCGGCCGCACAGGGTGAAGGCAAGAGTGCGGGCCAGAATGCTGGTAAGAGCAAACCGACTGGCAAACCCGCTCATAAGGGTAAAACCCCGACCCGCGCAGGATCTGCCAAGCCAGGGGCCAAACCCGCCGCTCAGGGCGGCAAGCCTGCGGCCAAAGGAAATGGTGTCAAGCGACCGGCACGGTAAGTTTTCCTGACTGAAAAGCGATAGAAAATAAAAAGGCGACCGGATGGTCGCCTTTTTATTTATAATGGGCCTATTAGTTTTCTTGGTAAAATATCAACGTTAAATGCAGTCAGGCCTTCAGTGGATTCTTTGTAGTTTTCATCACTTTCATCAAATGATGCAGAGACAATACTTTGCAAATTGAGTGTGGAAGATAATGCCATAAGCAATTTGTTCATACTTTTTACGCCCATAGAATGTTGCGCAGGTTCATCGAAGATAATAAATCTTGGATGGTTTCCATTATATGTATCTGATGTTTTGTATATCGATATCAAGTATGACCATATTAGTCTGACAAAATCACTTGCTGATGAATCTGATTTTATATCAGCAGTGTTGCGCTTCCTTTCAGTTGGAGTA
Source organism: Aeromonas sp. R2-3 (assembly GCF_040908375.1). Taxonomy (NCBI): domain Bacteria; kingdom Pseudomonadati; phylum Pseudomonadota; class Gammaproteobacteria; order Aeromonadales; family Aeromonadaceae; genus Aeromonas; species Aeromonas sp. R2-3. The sequence continues at coordinate 237,001 of NZ_JBFODP010000030.1, forward strand.
TCAATGTTTTCACGTAGCTCAATTCCCATTAAATATGGTAATAGTGTAGAAGGCTCAATTTTGACTTCATTAATATTTGCGCTTCTATAACCAAAGCTCTGTGCTAGTTCTTTAAATGTTTTTTCTAAAAAATCGACTTTTTTCTTGTCTGAAAATGAGAGTGTGTAAGTTGATAGTTGCGCGATTTCTTTTTGTATTTTTTTATATCTTTCAGATAGTTTATTGAAATTGCTTACCAGTTTTTCCACTTCATTTTCTGCATGTTCTAATTCGCTAACTCTGTTTTCTATTATTATTTTCTTTCTTATGTCTGCTTCTTTTATTTGATTTGTTGATTTCATATCTCTTTTTAGAGAAATTAGGATTTGTTTTTGTTCTGTTATTTTTCTTGTGATTGTAATCAGTTGTTCTTTGTTTGCCATGATCTCTTTTTCCAGCCCTGCTGAAATTGATTTAATCATGTTTTTTTGGTTTTCTAAATGAACTATGTTTTCATCTATAGTCATGGGCATAGACAGACTATCTGGTGGCATTAGAATGTCATCGACAGGCTGCATACATGTATGACATTTTCCTTTGGCAATGCTTAGATTACTCTGCTGTGCTCCAAACTTGATAATTTTAGATGTTAGTTTGTTTGCTTTTAGATCTTTTTCAATATCGATTAGATTTTCGTTATATTGAATGAGTTGTGATTCACTGATTTTAATTTGGCTACTGCACATGCTTAGGGCTATAAGTAGCTCATCAATATTATTTTGCAATATCAAAATGTCAGCAGCTGATTCATTTGGTAATGAGTCATCTTCTACTGGTTTTTTATTTATCTCATTCCACTGTGAAAGAAGTTCTTCTTTTACCTTTCTAATATCTTTTATTTCAGATTTATCCCATTCGCCTATGTTAACAAGTGTGGAGTCAAAGTCATTAACCGGGTTTTTGGGGATACCACTAAATGCAATGCCCTTATACTCGGTCGTTAATTTCATATCTGTAATATTAGATGACCATTGAGCGAAAAGCCTATCTCTTGATGTTAATAATTCACTTAGTCTTTTATTGTTTCTGAATGTATCAAGATCAAGTAGAAAACTTGCCACTTTTTCTCTCATGCCTGATATTCCATAATATGGAATGTTAGCTATGTAGTCTGTCCACCCTCTTTTTTGCTCAATGATTAATGCGGAGAAAACAGACTGTAGATACAGTTTTGCACCTTTCCCTTTGTTATCTGAAATTTCAGGTAAAGATAGTTTCATAAAACGCTCTAAATAAGCATAGAATCCTCTTTCCGGATCTTGTGCTGAGCCAGGGTCATGAACAAATGTAAAATGATTTTTATATGAATTTTGGCTGTCTTTTTTAGAAAGATACGGACCTTCAATTATTTGAATCAATTTCGTATCAGTATCTTTTGATTTTATATATCGTTTCAGTGTTATTATTCTATTTTCGTCGTTCTCGATTTCTAAGTATATGGCAGACTCAAATACAGATATTTCAACACCATCATATTCAAATTTATCTTTTAATGCATAAGGTAGGGCTGTAGGGCCCTTAGCTCCTATAATTTCCTCCATACCAAGAGCATAAATTAAGGAGTTAACAAAAGTACTTTTACCCGAGGAGTTATCCCCTCGAATAATATTAAGGCCACTGGAAAAACTGAAATGATAACCAAAGTGTTTATCATGTTCTGTGGTGATCTTTACCAATAGTTTTTTAAACTTCATTACACCACCTTTTTGCTGCCGCATTAACCATTTTTTCTGTTATCTTGTTCCCTATTTGAAGTAGCTTTGGATATTCATCTTCAAATAGTGCTTTTGAGTCACTCTGATAGAGGAAATATTCCCCCTTTTTTGATAGTTTATATGCGCCATTAGATAGCTTTTCAACTAACGATTCTGATATTGCAAATTCTATTGCCATATTTAAAGAGGGATCAATACCCCATATACCTATAATTAAATCACCTTGAATTGCCGAGATATTTAGCATATCTAAGCGTTTCATATCTAACATCGCCCAATTAAATAGATGAAGTTTCAATAGGCTAGATTTTTTTCCAATGCAACAACAATTTAATATCAATAAAATTTTTGATATTTTATATAAAGGTCTAAGCTCCGGTATTACTGAGGCTTTCCTTCTTTGGAAATTAACTTTGCTCATTCAGTTATTCTCATTGGGCATTCAGCAATCCATCTTGCTGTCATATGATTGACTATATTTGTTAGATCATTACTGTCAATAGCGCTTATAGAAGGGTCTTGTCGAAGTTTTTCAGTGAGCTTATCTTGGATGTGAGTAATCAATTCTCTAGGACTATCTTCCCATGTGGCTGAGTTTTCTTCGACATAATCCTCGAACGTGTTAATTATTCTTAATATTTTCTCGTGAAGCTCAGGAGTTTGATTGTATATGCTTCTAAGTATTGAATATCCATCAAAATAATTCCTTTTCGTTATTTCATTTAATTTCAGGTGTGTATCTTTATTATATTCCATTTTTTTAATGCTACGGATTTTGTTTTTGTCATATATGTTTTTATCGTATTCGGTCGTGTTTTTAGGATCACCTAGTTGTGAGGTGTTATTAGTGGCGAATTGAATCTTTATATCTTGAGCAAGTTGTATATTTCTAATGTCTAAAATGTAAAATCCAATATCATGTATCAACACAGTGAATGTATTATCAAGAAGAGTGAGGTTTTTATTTCTCATCTCAATCTCTTTCGTTCTAGCGTGGGCAAGTAAATCGTTTTTAGATATTTCTGGAGTTATGAAAATCCATTTTTTTATTTTTGAACATCCAATTCTTGCAATTATTGCTTTCTCATATAATTCCAGTTTGTTTAGGTCGGTGGTGATCTTGTCACGCTGTTTATCATATAGAGTTGCTGTATCATATTGCTTGTCTGGGCAGTAACATTGTATAGCAATACCTTCAGCTAATACGAAACCTTCTATACCAAAATCACCTGGAGAGGCGAGCATTTCTTGATAGGTATCATATTTTCTTTTAAATACAGCTTGAATCAATGACTCCCATTTATCACCATCCATCGGTCCAATTGAGCTTATATACATACGTTTATTCCAATATATAAAGTTTTTAGTGAGTCACTAATGGTATTTTGTGCATATATGGGTGTACCGACTTTAGCAATTGGTTACGAAGTAAAAATCCCACGCTACCGCCCGTGGATTACAGCTTCCAATATGCTCCATTGACCTGCGTTGGCAGCAACCCATCGCAGCTCAACAGGTTCTGAATGACCATGGTAAGCCAAACGAAACTGCCGAGGCGAGACTTAAAGTGACCTAACTATCAGAAATTAATCGTTTTTTGAGCTTGATCAGCAAATGGAGCCGGAAGGCGGCTTTATAGCCATATCCCGCTTTGGCAGGCAGGCAGGGAAGGGGAGTGGATTGGGGCGACCTGCTGGTCGCCCCTGGTGATTGCCATATCCGGCGTGCGAAGGGTTAGCCGTTATAGCCGTAGCAGCGTTTGAGCTCCTCGAAGTCGTAGTAGTGGCTGCCGCTTTGGTAGGGCTGGCAGCCCGTCTTAAAGGCGATCTCCTTTTCGTTGTAGAGCATCTTGACCAGCACTTGCCGCTGCCCGTTCTGGTAGATATCCCACTGGATATTGGCGGTATAGGGGGAGACCCAGCCGCCGCGCCACTCGTTGTTCTGCTGGCTGAACAGCTGATCCGGGCTGGCCCCCTGACGGCTCCCTTCCAGCTTCATCAGGGCGGCGAGGGGGATAATGGCTTCGGCGTGGGCAAAGCGCAGGGTGGCCCGTCGGCTCTGCTCGCCTTCCACCACCTGACGCTGCACCTCGCCAAACAGGCCGTCGAGCAGTGGCTGGGCAATGGCGTAGGGGGCGCTCTGGTTGGCAAAGCTCGGCCCCTTCTCGTAGAAATCTTCCGCATCGGAGAGGTAGGAGAACCAGGCAGACTCCTCCGGGGTGAGGAACTGCTCCAGCGCCCAGGGTTCGCTGCCCTGTGCCTGCGCTTCGCGGATCATGCCGGGGCCGATGATAAAGAGGTTGTAGAGCATCAGGGCCGCATCCACCTCGTCGCGCACGTAGGTCATGCCGCCATCTTCCGGGTTGATGGCGACAAACTCGACGCCGCCCGCCAGATAGTCGACAAAGCCCTTGCTGTAGATACGCTCCAGCATGCTGCGGGCCATCTCTTTGGTCTTGCTCAGGTTTTTAAGCTGATCCAGCGCCCTGGCCAGCTCGGGGGCCGGGGCGATTCCGGCATCTTCGTCGCCGATAAAGCGCTGGTAGCTCTCATAGGCGGGCAGGTAGCGGGCGTAATCCCCCTCGGGCGTGGTCTTGTGGAAGTAGAGCTCGAACTTGTTGACCAGCTTTTTGTCGATCTTCGAGGGGTCATCCTGCGTGAGGTAGCACTGCGCCGAGTCGCTGACATAGCTCACGTTGCGCTTGAGGCTCTCCATAAAGTAGAAGGCGCTTTCGTTGGCCCTGTCCTTGCCCGAGGTGACCACCTTGATGCAGTGGGGCTCGCTGCTGTTGAGCAGGGTCGGCAGCCGCGCCGCCAGCCGGGTGGCGAGGTTGGCGTGCTCCTCCTTGCCCAGCGCCGAGAGCAGGCCATAGCCCAGTTTCTGGTTGGCGGCCGTCACCAGATCGACCTTGCCTCCCAGCCCCTGCCCGAGGGGGGTGAGCGCCCCCTGACGCTGCGCCTCTTCCCAGACCAGCTTGGTCAGCACGTCATATTTCGGGCTGGAGAGGGAGCGCGAGCCGTGGCGCGCCACCATCTCGGTAAAGACCGGACTGAACCCCTGGGGCGCTGGCTCGTAGCTCTCCGCCTGCTGCTGCGGGCTGTAGACCGCTTTGGTGCTGTATTGATAGGCGGTTTTGCCCTGGCTGTCGGCAGACGATTCGTTCTCTGACTGGCAGCCGCCAAGCAAGACCAGCGAGACGGCCAAAGCCACATAAGAAGAGCGCGGGAAAGTCATGATGTTCCTTATCTATCCATATGAAAAATAAGTGAAAAACTCTATGGCTTGAAAATGACCGCGGGATGTCAGCCAGATGACAGGCTGATGACTTCTGATAAAGCAGTAAGCAAGGGGAGGGGCAGGAGATGGCTATAGGGAAGGCAATAGAGGCTCAACCAACCACTGCGCCTGTCACGGCTGAGTGGTCAGTGAGCGAGTTTGGGATGGGGGCTTATTGTCTTACCTCCTGCCCCGTCATCTTGATCCAAAGGGGGGCAATTAAAGGTTGCCAATTAAGGGTTGCTCAATACCACGCCAATAAGGCATCGAACATGCGGGTATGGGTCACTTGCAGGTTTGCCGCCTTGGTAGAAATGGCTGCGCTATAGAGCTGGACGCCGGGTTCGTTATGACTCTGCACCAGATAGTTTTTATGGCGACAGGTCCCGTAGAGGGAGAGGCTTTTTCTCGCACAGTGGCCGAGAAACAGTACCCCACCAAGGCCGAGCATCAGGCCGGATATATCCAGCAGATTGATATCCAGCAGATTGACGGCGGGCAGGGCAAATTGTGCCTCGGCTTGCTGCGCGAATTCATAGAGTGACACGGCAAACATGGCGCCGCAGAGCAGCAGTTTGAGGCGGGCTAGGCTGGTGAGTTTGGTCTGCATCACGTCCGGCGAGACAAAATAGAGATTCTCCAGATGCCGTCTCTGCTCTTTGATAAGGATCCCGCGCACATTGACATCCACCTCGACCAGGGTCGATTCGCGATAGACCAGCCCCTCTTTTTCCCAGTCGTTGGCCAGCATGGCAACTAGCACCGGATAGAGCACCACGGCGAGGCCGCAATAGATCGGCAGCGCATGATATCCGCTGGACATCAGTCCAACTGACAATATTGCGAATATATAGGGCGACAAGGCTTTGACTGCAATTGATGATTTCATCGTTATACATCCATAAATAACGCGTTTTATAAGCGCCGATAGCGCACAGGCAATAGTGGCCGCGCCAATAAGCTGCGGCCAAATAGGGCGTTGGTCAGCGGTCATTCATTCCGGCAAATGGCCTGAAATAGTCCCTTTGCTCGGCAACAGGGACAAGAGCGCCATAGTAAGCCAAACGAGGCCGCTCTGACAGTGACCCGGATGACATAAATCTGTGGGTTGTCGTCGAAATGAAATCATATTTTGTCGCTACTCCGGTTCCTCTATGCAAAAAGCCCCGAGAGCTGGCGCTGTCGGGGAAGAGGAAAAACATCGACAAGGAATTACAAAGGCATTGGGGTCACACCTGAACCGGATCAGGCATCGACATAGAGCACCTGGCCGCTAATAAAGCCATCGACGGAGCGCTCAAACGCCTTGCCGACCAAAGCGCCCGGCACCGGCTGGAAGCCTGGCATCATCTCGCCATAGACGTCCCACGCCTCTTCCAGTACGGTCGGGTTGACCACATTGATGCGAATGCCACGGGGCAGCTCGTGGGCCACGCACTGGACAAAGGTATCGATGGCGCCGCTGGTGGTGGCATCGGCAATGGCCAGCGGGATCGGCTTGATATTGAGGATGCCGGAGATCAGGGTGAAGGATCCCCCCTGATTGATGTAGTTGAGGCCGATATTGACCAGATTGATCTGCCCCATCAGCTTGCTCTGGATGGTGGTTTGCCACTGCTCGTCGCTCATCTCGCCAAAGGGGGCGTATTCGCAATAGCCGGCGGTATTGACCACCGCATCGAAGGAGCCCACGTTTTGGTAGAGTCGCTCGATGGACTCTCGGCTGGTGATATCCACCTGAAAATCACACCCCTCGCCGGAGCGGCTGGCGGTAATGACTTTGTGCTTGCCCAGACCACTGAGGGCGGCTTGCCCCATTTTCCCCTGAGCACCAATCAGAATGACAGTTTTCATCGTTAACCTCGCTTTGCTGGAAGAGCTGCAAGGTTAGATAGCCACTGATACAATGTAAATCATGGGTGGTTTGTATGTGATACAACTGAAATTGGTGAGGTAAGGGTGGAGAAGATCGATATCAGGCAGATGCGGGTGCTGGTGCTGCTGGTCAGATACAAGAGTGTGTCGCGGGTGGCCGAGCTGCTGGAGATCTCCCAGCAGGGGGTGAGCAGCCATCTGAAAAAGCTGCGCGATCTCTTTCCCGCCGAACTGTTTATCCGCCAGAGCGCCGGGTTGCAGCCGACCGATTACGCCTGCGAGCTAGCCGCCAGGTTCGAGCAGATCCTGGCCGATATTGACGGGGTCTTTGTGGCAGCCCCCTTCGAGCCCTCCAGCAGCGAGCGCACCTTCAGGGTGATGGCCAACGAATATGCCCAGCTCGCCATTATCCCAAGGCTGGCGAGCGCCCTGCGCACTCAGGCGCCCTCCATCCGGCTCGATGTGGTGGACTTTCAGGCCGAAACGCATCTGGAGGCGCTGGCCAGCGGCGAGGTCGATCTGGTGATTGGTTTTGATGCCTATCTCGACCCGGGGTTGCTGCGCGCCACCCTGCGCCGGGATCACTACTGCTGCGTGCTGCGCCGCGACTCCCGATATCTTCCGGACAACGCTCCGCAGGATATGGCGGCCATCCCCTTTGTGCAGTTCGCCAACAGCGTCGGTAATTTCGAAGGGCAGATGAGCCCGCAGCAGGTTGCCAGCGCGGCGGTGGCGACGCTCCCCTGTTACACCTCGCTGCAAGCCTTTATGTCGGTCAATGACGTGGCGGCCTGCATCCCGTCGGCCATCGCCGCCCTCGGGGATTTTCGTGTGCTGGAGCTGGCCGGGGCGCCGCAGCCGTTCGAGGTGGTGGTCGGCAGACACCGCAAAAGTCAGGGCAATCTCGCCATCGAGTGGCTGGCCGATGTAATCAAGTCGGTCAGCGCTCCAGCCATGCCCGGATAACGTCGCCGTTTGCACAGAGCTGCACACGCCAGCCAGTGCGCTAACGGCAGGCTGGATCTGCGGGACAAATCCTGCGATGGTGCGGGCAGTTATCCGCTTGTCCCGTTATCGAGTGAAAAGGAGTTGAGATGCGCATTGCCATGATTGGTCTGGGGGATATCGCCCAGAAAGCCTATCTGCCGCTGCTGGCGAGCGACGAGCGGATCACCCCGCTGCTCTGTACCCGCAATCCGGCGGTGCTGAAGAAGCTGGCCCGCCAGTATCGGGTCGCCGAGTGCTTTACCGATGTGGCGGCCCTGCTGGTCAGCCGTCCCGATGCCGTGATGATCCACGCCGCCACCGCCGTTCACCGCGAGCTGGCCGAGCAGTGCCTGCGTGCAGGTATCCCCACCTTTGTCGACAAGCCCCTTTGCGACAATCTGGCCGAGGCAGAGGCGCTGGCCAACCTCGCCATCGCGCAAGATTGCGCCCTCTTTACCGGCTTTAACCGCCGCTATCTGCCCGCCATGGCCGAGGCACGGGCCCAGCCGCTCACCGAGCTTAACTGGCAAAAGCACCGCTTCGCCCTGCCGGGCAAGGCGCGGGATTTTATGTTCGATGACTTTATCCATGTGCTCGACAGCCTCTGCTTCTATGGCGGCGTGCCGGGCGGCGACTTTCATGCGGTATTGCGACCGGATACGAAGGACAAGAGCCTGCTGGCCGGGGTTAGCGTCAGCTGGCAGAGCGGCGATCGCGCCATCAGCGGCAGCATGAACCGCAGCGCCGGAATCACCGAGGAGCGCATCGATGCCTACGGCGACAATCTCTCCCTGCACCTTGAGAACTGCACCCGTGGCATCATCGCCCGCGACAAGCAGGCGCAGATGCTTAGCCCCAACGACTGGCTGCCGGTGCTGGCCCAGCGCGGCTTTGCCGCCATGCTTGATCACTGGTATCAACAGATTGAAATCGGCAAGGCGGATAGCGAGCTGATCGCCTCCTACCTGCATGGTCACCGGCTGGCAGAGCAGCTGGTGGCGCTGGCTGACAAGCGGGGGTAAGGCTGGCTGGAAGCCTGAGGGATATGAATGCGAGGTGCGCGAAGATAGCGCACCAAACACAACGGGGGGCCGCAGTTGCGGCCCCCCGTTGTTATGGGATGAGATGCATG
>NZ_JBFODP010000031.1:0-252319 GCF_040908375.1 Aeromonas sp. R2-3
TTCAAAGGCTTTTCGAGGTTATCGACGAGGTTGTTTGCGTTGCCGCTTGCCCTGTCGATGGAGGCGCATTATAGGGAACAGATTCTTTCTGGCAAGGCTAAATTGCATGTTTTTTTGATAAAACCGCACAACCGTTCAAACAACAAACAAAAAGAAGAAAGTTCGAGCTAAATCACACATTCTGGAGGCAGATGACAGGCAAGCCCCCTTCAACTCATATAAGCCATTTCGGATTGTTGACGTGCTAGCCAAAGCTCCTCCATCTCCAACAAGGTCTGATAGATTTTCTCCGCCTGCTCCGGTCGGCTGAACAGATAGCCCTGTCCATACAAGTGGATATCGGTCAGGGATCGCAGCACATCCAACTGAGCCTGTGTCTCAATCCCTTCACACACCAGACTCTTGCCCAGCATCGACCCCATCCGACAAATATTGGCGACCAGTTCGGATGCCTCCATTGAGGTGTCAATACCCTGTATAAATGAACGATCGATCTTCACTTTGCTGACCGGTAACTTTTGCAGATAACTCAAAGATGAATAACCGGTACCAAAATCATCTAATGCCAGCAGTACCCCCTGTTGATTGAGATCCTGCATCAGTTGCAGCGAGTTCTTCACTTCCCGCATGGTGGTATCTTCCGTGACCTCCAAGACCAGGCTACGGGCAGGCAGGTGGTGCTCCATCAATGCCTTGGCCACCAGTTTGAGCAAATTACGCTGGTACATGCCTGGAGATATATTCACACACATTTGCAGATCAACCATACCAAGCTGGTGCCACTGATAGAGCTGCTCGCAAGCGGTGTTCAGCACCCAGCTGCCAACCCGTTCGGCAAGCTGGAACTCCTCAGCCACCATGATCACTTCGTTTGGCGGAATGAAACCGAGCTCAGGATGCCGCCAACGCAGCAGAGCCTCGACAGCTTCACAGCGGCCACTCTCGAGATTGACGATGGGCTGGTAATAGAGTTCCAACGCATTGTGTTCCAGCGCCATGATCATGTCCGACGCCAGATGTTTGCGCCGCGCCGTCTCGTTGAGCAGGGAGTTATCGTAAATCACATAGGGGACATGGGTCTTGCGACTATGGAACAGTGCCTGTTCCGCCCGACTCAACAACTCCTGAGTCTTGTCGCTGTCCATCGGATAGAAGGCAATTCCGATCCCGACTTCGAGCCGGAAGGGATAGTTGTCATAGACGATATCTTGCTTCAGAGCATGCAGCAATCGCGCTACCAGCTCCCTGACCTGACGCAGATCGCTGCTGCCACGCTGAATAATGGCAAATTGATCCCCCCCAAGACGTCCGCTCCACTCGCCCTCTTCACAGAGCACTCGGATCCGGGTGGCAAACTCACAAAGCAAATAATCACCGGTGTCATAGCCAAACTTACTGTTGATATCTCTGAAGTCGTTGATGTCGACCAGCACCAGCCCAAACGGCACTTCCTGTGTGGCGTACAGCTCCATCCGCTCCAGTAGGGCAACCCGATTGGACAACCCGGTCAGGGGATCCCGTCTGGCCACTCTGAAATGACGACGCCCTTCATATATAAGCAGCATGCTGAGTAGCAGCACTGACATGACCAGACCGGAGACCATCAGCAACAAGGCATTGCGCAATTGGCCAAAATGGCGATCGTTCTCGGAATAGACGTTAATGTTCTTCTGCATCACAGAAGCGAGGGAGTAGGAGAGCGGCTCTTGCAGCGGGGCAAGGCGTATCATGATCTGCTGATAGTCAGATGCCCCGCTTTGCAACTTGGTGATGTCGGGCTCTATTTGGCGAATATTGGTTTCAATCAGCTGCACCAGACGCAAGGTTTTCTGCTTGTCCTGCATGCTCTTGCGCAGCTGGCCGCTCAACAGGATGGGCGTTCTGCTCCAGAGAATGTCATAACGCAACATCAAGGTGTCATGATCAATCCCGCCATAGTGATAGACCTCTACCGCATTGAGGAAACGCCCGAGCTCCAGCTGCAACTGCATCAGCGCCCAGGAGACATCATAGGTGTATTTCTCCATCGCTCTGGTCGCATTCTGGATCTGCATCAGGCAATAGAGGGTGCTCCCGGTAAACAACAGGATGGATACATACAGAATGACGAGCAGTGGCCACGCCCTGGTCTTTCCTTTCACCCCATGCTCCCGTGCTGTTTTTATCAGTGCTGAATGTCTATCAAATCCAGCTGCCAGATCATCATGTCGGTATATTCGGATCGCTTCAATTCCGGATATTGATCAAGAGGCAGCATAAACCAGACCGGCCCCTTGTCACGCACCCGCATGACAGCACCATTGTCTTCCCATGCGAGAATGGGCTCGTATTTGGCAACCTTGTCCCATTCAATGCGGATCTGGAAACTGTTCAGTGCAGTCAACGTAATGGTCTTGCCATCCGCACCGACTGCAGCCAATACATCGGCCAGTTTTGGGCCTCTGTAGGTGTGCGGCTTATCCACCCACGGGTTGCCGGTCACTATCTCATGTTGCGGCAGAGCCTGTAGTTTTGCCAGATCAAACAACACCTTGCCATCAACTTCGTCTGCCGACCTGATGTTACCACCGACTTTCAGGATCACCGGCCCAGTCAGCGCCTCAGCAGCCATCACCGGCATGATGACCAATGAACACAGTAGTGCCAGCCAACCAAACATTTTCATATCGCCCCCAGATTTGCTGTCTCAACAGACTCAGTTTAGCCAGATATAAAAAAACGGCTCGCCTTGAGCGAGCCGTTTGTCAAACAGAGCAAGGGGGGATGATTACATCATGCCCATGCCACCCATGCCGCCCATGTCAGGCATGGCAGGGGTATCTTTCTTCGGCAGTTCGGTGACCATGCACTCGGTGGTGATCATCAGACCGGCGATGGAAGAGGCAAACTGCAGGGCGGAACGGGTTACCTTGGTCGGATCCAGGATGCCCATGGCCAGCATGTCGCCATACTGTTCGCTGTAAGCGTTGTAACCGAAGTTGCCTTCGCCGTTCTTCACTGCGTTGGCAATGACGGAGGCTTCTTCACCGGCGTTGATGACGATTTGACGCAGCGGGGCTTCCATGGCGCGCAGGGCAACCTTGATACCGACGTTCTGATCTTCGTTGTCACCGCGCAGACCAGCAAGTTTGGCTGCAACGCGAACCAGCGCAACACCACCACCTGCAACCACGCCTTCTTCAACAGCGGCGCGGGTAGCGTGCAGGGCATCTTCAACGCGGGCTTTCTTCTCTTTCATCTCGACTTCGGTGGCTGCGCCAACCTTGATCACGGCAACACCGCCAGCCAGCTTGGCTACGCGCTCTTGCAGCTTCTCACGATCGTAGTCGGAAGAGGTCTCTTCGATCTGCTGACGGATCTGGGCAACACGGCCTTCGATCACACCGGCATCACCCACGCCATCGATGATGGTGGTGTTCTCTTTGGTGATGACGATGCGCTTGGCACGACCCAGATCTTCCAGAGTCGCTTTTTCCAGCTCCATGCCAACTTCTTCGGAGATGACAGTACCGCCAGTCAGTACAGCGATATCCTGCAGCATGGCCTTGCGACGGTCACCGAAGCCAGGCGCCTTGACGGCAGCCACTTTCACGATACCGCGCATGGTGTTAACCACCAGAGTCGCCAGGGCTTCGCCTTCTACGTCTTCAGCAACAATCAGCAGCGGCTTGCCAGCTTTGGCAACGCCTTCCAGCACCGGCAGCATTTCGCGGATGTTGGAGACTTTCTTGTCAACCAGCAGGATGAACGGGTCGTCCAGTTCAACGGAACCGGTCTCTTGTTTGTTGATGAAGTAGGGGGACAGGTAGCCGCGGTCGAACTGCATGCCTTCAACAACTGCCAGCTCATCTTCCAGACCCTGACCATCTTCAACAGTGATGACGCCATCGCGACCCACTTTGTCCATTGCTTCAGCAATCAGCTTGCCCACTTTCTCGTCGGAGTTGGCGGAGATGGTGCCCACCTGAGCAATGGCATTGCTGTCAGCGCACGGCTGGGACAGCGCCTGCAGCTCGGCAACAGCAGCCACAACGGCCTTGTCGATACCGCGCTTCAGATCCATCGGGTTCATACCGGCGGCAACGGCTTTCAGACCTTCGTTGACGATGGCCTGAGCCAGAACGGTTGCAGTAGTGGTACCGTCACCGGCGGCATCGTTCGCCTTGGAAGCCACTTCCTTGACCATCTGGGCGCCCATGTTCTGGAACTTGTCTTCCAGCTCGATTTCGCGCGCAACAGACACACCATCTTTAGTAATGGTCGGGGCGCCGAAGGACTTGTCCAGCACCACGTTGCGGCCTTTCGGGCCCAGAGTCACCTTGACGGCATCAGCCAGGATGTTTACGCCTTCCAGCATCTTGATGCGGGCTTCGTTACCAAACTTAACGTCTTTAGCTGCCATTTTTCTTCAATCCTTAAATCAATTCGGGGAAAAGGAGGATGGATTACTCTTCGACAATCGCCAGGATGTCGGTTTCGGAGAGGATCAGGACGTCCTGACCATCCAGCTTCTCGGTCTTCACACCGTAGCCTTCGTTGAAGATAACCTTGTCACCAACCTTCACGGCCAGCGCTTTGACTTCGCCATTATCCAGGATGCGACCAGTCCCCACGGCAAGCACTTCACCACGGGTGGACTTCTGGGCCGCAGTACCAGTCAAGACGATACCGCCGGCAGATTTGGCTTCAGCTTCGATGCGCTTGATGATGACGCGGTCGTGCAGTGGACGAATTTTCATCGATAACTCTCCCAAAATGAGTCTCATTGTTGCTTTGAGGAATGGCCGTTCCAGGCCAAATTAGATATGTCCCTGATGTGGGGCAGAGTTGCTAACCCTTCAAGGGCAAATACAAAAAAAATTTTTTCACGTACTATAAACATCTTCGATGGTTCAGCCATGTCTGCACCTTGGTGCAAGGTCGGTTCCAGCCGCCTGTTTTCGATGCCAGAACCTTCAAAGCCAGCTGTAGAGACGAGCCCTTGACCCGCACCAACCCCATGCTGACAGCCCCTATTCCGGTCGTACTGCGCCAGATGACGGGCCCCATGATCTTCGGCATCATCGCCATTCTGGCCTTCAATCTGGTCGATACCTTTTTTATCGGTATGCTGGGCACCGAAGCTCTGGCCGCCATCAGTTTTACCTTTCCTGTCACTTTTGTGGTTACCTCGCTGGCGATGGGATTGGGCGCCGGATTGTCAGCGGTGATCGGTCATACCCTGGGGCAGGGCAAACACGATGAGGCGGCCCATCTCGCCACCGACAGCCTGTTTCTGGCGGTGATCATGGTAGCCCTGCTCTCCGCGGGGGGGGCTCTCACCATCAAACCCCTGTTTACTCTGCTGGGGGCCAGTGCCGAGCTTATCTCCCTCATCCATGACTACATGCTGATCTGGTATCTCACCGTCCCCATGCTGGTGCTGCCCATGGTGGGCAATGCCGCCATCCGGGCGACCGGCGATACCAAAACCCCCAGTCTGGTGATGGCAGTAGCCGGGCTGGTCAACGGGGTACTGGATCCTCTGTTGATCTTCGGCATCGGCCCCTTTCCCGAGTGGGGGATCCGCGGGGCCGCCATCGCGACTTCTATCTCCTGGTTGATGGCGATGCTGGTCAGCCTCTATATCCTGCGTCATCGGGAGGGCTTGCTGCTGTGGCGCCTCTCGCCGCGGGCTCGGTTGCTGACCCACTGGCGGGCCTTGCTCCATGTCGCCGTCCCCGCCTCTTTTACCAATATGCTCAACCCCTTGGCCAATGCGGTGCTGATGACGATCTTTGCGGGTCTGGGTACCGAGGTGGTAGCCGCTTACGGCGCCGCGTCGCGGGTCGAGGCGCTGTTGCTAATTGTGATGATGGCCCTCGCCTCCGTACTGGCCCCTTTCATCTCGCAAAACTGCGGCGCCGGCAATCCGGCCCGCGCCAAAGCTGCACTGCAGAGCTGCATGAGTTTTGCGTTGCTTTTCCAGCTCGCCATCTATGGCCTGACCTGGCTACTGGCGCCACTCATCGCCAACCTGTTCAGCGATCATCCACAGGTCATCCGCCTGATTATTCTCTATCTGCATCTAGTGCCGATCGGTTACGGATTTCAGGGCATGGTGATGCTGCTGGCCTCGGCACTCAATGGCGTGAGGGCATCCAGTATTTCGTTCTTGTTCAATGGATTGCGACTGTTTGGTTTTCTGTTGCCAGGAGCCTGGCTGGGGGCAAAGCTGGGAGGAGAACAGGGGATATATCTGGGGATACTGCTGGCAAATCTGGCGGCGGGCACCCTCGCGTGGTGGTATGCCCGACACCGCTTCGAGGCCTTGTGCCATCAGGGCAAACCCTGATTCAGTCACTCGCCTCGGGTTTTCGTCTCGTCGATTACTCTTTGCGCTCAAATTCGCCTTCGATGGTGGTGCCGCCCTGCTTGGCGTTCCCCAGATGATCATCGGACGGTGCGTTGCCAAACGGCGATTGAGTACGCTGGAAGCCACCCATCGGCATCCGGAACTGGCTGCTGCCGATCAGCTTGTCAGCTAGTTTGTTGCGCAGCCAGGGTTGCAGCAACAGCACACCGAAAATGTCGGTCACGAAACCCGGGATAATCAGCAGCAAACCGGCCAACGCCAGCATCATGCCCCCCATCACCTCGCGGCCCGGCATCTCGCCCATCTGCATCTTTTGCTGGGCGCTGAACAGGGTTTTGATCCCTTCACTGCGCACCAGCGAGGAGCCCAATACCGCAGTCAGGATGAGCAAGCCGACAGTCGGCAGCGCCCCGATTACCGAGCCGACCTCGATCATCACGGTGAGTTCCAGTACAACCAGACCCACCAACAACAAAAACAACTTGCCCATATCCACTCCAGCACCGGTAAATTGAGAAAAAGTGGCGCCCATCCAACGATGGTCAGAGGCGATTTTGCCGCCCCGTCATCACCACTTTCTGCCCTGAATAAATGGGGGCAGCCCCCCTCTTTTCAAGTTGGTCAACTGACTCCTACGTCATCAGCAATCTAAAAAACCAGCAAAAAGTCACAAAAATTTATAAAAATCATCATGATAAAAACTTCATAACATATGTGTACTTTCCTCAAAGTAATTTGAAAATGTCGCAAATTTAGTGATCCACCTCTAATAACCGATACCTCAATTGGAGTAGTATATTGATTAGTTTTTCGGGAGGTCATTCTCCCAACCGCCCCACTCGATGTGTGGTGCTTCAGGATGAGCTGTGCGCAAGGAACTCGCGACCACTCGGTGAGGATTTTTCCATTTATCTGATTTCTGAGGCATTACAATGAGCGACATCAAGAACGTCCGCATTGAAGAAGACCTGCTGGGCACCAAAGAAGTTTCCAATGATCTCTACTACGGTGTGCACACCCTGCGCGCTGTCGAGAACTTCAAGATCAGCTCTCAGAAGATTTCTGACGTTCCGGAATTCGTCCGCGGTATGGTGCTGACCAAGAAGGCCGCTGCGCTGGCAAACGGTGAACTGGGTACCATCCGTCCTGAAATTGCTGACAAGATCGTAGAAGCCTGCGACCTGATGCTGAACACCGGCAAATGCTTCGACCAGTTCCCGGTCGACGTTTACCAGGGTGGTGCCGGCACCTCCGTCAACATGAACACCAACGAAGTACTGGCCAACATCGCCCTGGAAATCATGGGTCTGGAGAAAGGCCGTTACGACGTCATCAACCCGAACGACCACGTCAACAAGTGCCAGTCCACCAACGATGCCTACCCGACCGGTTTCCGCGTTGCTGTGGTCAACAGCACTGACGTGACTCTGCACGCGCTGGAGCACCTGATCGCGGCATTCGATGCCAAAGCGAAAGAGTTCAAAAACATCCTGAAGATGGGTCGTACCCAGCTGCAAGATGCGGTTCCGATGACCCTGGGTCAGGAGTTCCACGCATTCGCCGTGACCCTGCGTGAAGAGATCAAGTCCATCAAGCGTTGCCAGGAGCTGCTGCTGGAAGTGAACCTGGGCGCGACCGCCATCGGTACCGGTCTGAACACTCCGCCCGAGTACTCTGCACTGGCCATCAAGCGTCTGGCCGAGATCACCGGTCGTGCCTATGTGCCGGCAGAAGATCTGATCGAAGCGACCTCCGACTGTGGCGCCTACGTCATGCTGCACGGCGCCATCAAGCGTCTGGCCATGAAGCTGTCCAAGATCTGTAACGACCTGCGTCTGCTCTCCTCCGGCCCGCGCACTGCACTGAAAGAGATCAACCTGCCGGAAATGCAGGCGGGTTCCTCCATCATGCCGGCCAAGGTCAACCCGGTTATCCCGGAAGTGGTCAACCAATCCTGCTTCAAGGTATTCGGTAACGACATCACCATCACCTTCGCCGCCGAAGCCGGTCAGCTGCAGCTGAACGTCATGGAGCCGGTGATTGGTCAGGCGATGTTCGAATCCCTGAGCCTGATGGAAAAAGCCTGTATTTCCCTGCGCGAGAAGTGCGTGGAAGGTATCACCGCCAACCCGGAAATCTGCATGAATCACGTGCTGAACTCCATCGGTATCGTGACCTACCTGAACCCCTTCATCGGCCACCACGAAGGGGATATCGTCGGCAAGATCTGTGCCCAGACCGGCAAGAACGTCCGCGAAGTCGTTCTTGAGCGCGGCCTGCTGAGCGCCGAGCAGCTGGACGAAATTCTCTCCATCGAGAACCTGATGAACCCGCAATACAAAGCCAAGCGTTTCACCCGCGAAGCTGCCGTATAAGCGAGTGTGGGCCGGGATCTTCCCGGCCCATAAAGTCAGTTCCCGATTGGTCTTTATCCCCAGCCCGATCGGGAATTGGCTTTTTGCCAAATAAAAACCAAAAACTAAAAAATGGAGTTATCGCTATGATTGGAATCGAGTTACTTGTCGTGCTCGCCGCTATCTATCTGGGGGCCCGGATAGGCAGCATCGGCATCGGCTTTGCCGGTGGTCTGGGGGTACTGGTATTGACGTGGGGTCTGGGCATGCCCATCCCGAGCGATCAACTGGTCAGCTACATCCCTTGGGATGTGATCATGATCATCGCGTCCGTCATCTGCGCCATCGCCTGTATGCAACTGGCTGGCGGGATGGACTATCTGGTCTTCCTGGCAGAAAAAGCGCTGCGCAAGAACCCCAAATACATCACCTTCGCCGCCCCGGTGGTCACCTACCTGATGACCATGCTGGCCGGTACCGGTCATACCGCCTTCTCCACCCTGCCGGTGATCGCTGAAGTGGCCAAAGAGCAAGGGATCCGCCCATCCCGTCCGCTCTCCATCGCGGTGGTCGCCTCCCAGATCGCCATCACAGCGTCCCCGATCTCTGCCGCTGTGGTTGCCTTCTCCGGCATGCTCGAGCCATTTGGTGTTGACTACCTGACCCTGCTGGCCATCTGTATCCCCTCTACCTTCCTGGCCTGTATCCTGGGCGCCTTCATTGCCAACATGATGGGCAAACCGCTGGATCAGGACGAAGTCTATCTGGAGCGCAAAGCCAAGGGCCTGATCAAACTGCGTGGTACTACCAAGCTCGAGATCAAACCGTACGCCAAGCTGTCCGTCTGGATCTTCATCGCTGCCATCGTGGCCGTCATGGCCTATGCCACTGCCATCTCCGGTAAAGTGGGTCTGATCACCAACCCGCCGATCCCCCGTGACGGCGCCATCATGGGCATCATGCTGGCCGCAGCCACCATCATGACCCTGGTGTGCAAACTGGACGCCACCCAGGTGACCAACATGCCGACCTTCAAGTCCGGTATGTCCGCCTGTATCTGCGTACTGGGTGTGGCCTGGCTGGGTAACGTCTTCGTGAAAGGCAACATGGACACCATCCAGCTGATCGCTGGCGACCTGCTGAACCAGTACTCCTGGCTGCTGGCCGTGGTGCTGTTCTTCGCTGCCATGCTGCTCTATTCACAAGGCGCCACCACCAAAGCGTTGATGCCTGCCGCACTGGCACTGGGTGTCAGCCCGCTGACTGCGATTGCCTCCTTCGCAGCCGTGAGCGCCCTGTTCGTACTGCCAACCTACCCGACCCTGCTGGCCGCGGTAGAGATGGACGACACCGGCTCCACCCGTATCGGTAAGGCGGTCTTCAACCACCCCTTCTTCGTACCGGGCACCGCCACCATCGCCATCGCCGTGGCGCTGGGCTTCTTCTTCGGCGGCATCCTGCTGTAATCCTGTCGTCTGCCGATTACCAAACAAAAATCCCCGCCAGTTGGCGGGGATTTTTTTATCTCTTTACTCTGTACTTGGCTTGGCTGTCTGGCAGCGAGAGACCTGACGTATTATCCGGATGGCTCAACCACGGCGACAGCAGACACCACAACAGCGTGCCAGCGGCGCTATAACCACCGCTGCCGGATTGCCGGAGTAGTAGGCCACCATGGTACTCAGCACCACGCCAGAAGGCGGGATCCGTCGGATCAGACCGGATCCAGGGTATCCAGCGGCCAACGCGGCACGGCTTTGACCGCCAGCGGTTCGAACACGCCCGCTTTCAGGCGCTGCATACCGGCGTAAGCGATCATGGCGCCGTTATCGGTGCAATATTCAGTGCGCGGATAGAACACCTCGCCCTTGAGGCTCTCCATCAGCTCGGCCAGCTGGGTACGCAGATGACGGTTGGCACTAACGCCACCGGCGACCACCAGACGCGTGAGACCTGTCTCTTTCAAGGCACGACGGCACTTGATGGCCAAGGTATCGACCACCGCATCTTCAAACGCCCGAGCGATATCGGCACGGGTCTGCTCATCATCACCATTGGCAGCGATGGTGTTGGCGGTGAAGGTCTTCAGGCCGGAGAAGCTCATGTCGAGCCCGGGACGATCTGTCATCGGACGAGGGAAGTGGAAGCGCCCGGTAGTGCCCTTCTCGGCCAGACGGGAGAGCAGCGGACCACCTGGATAGTCCAGCCCCATCAGCTTGGCGGTCTTGTCGAACGCTTCGCCAGCAGCATCATCGATGGATTCGCCCAACAGCTGATAGCTGCCGATGCCGTCAACCCGCACCAGCATGGAGTGACCACCGGAGACCAGCAGCGCCACGAAGGGGAACTCGGGGGCCTTTTCTTCCAGCATGGGAGCCAGCAGGTGGCCTTCCATATGGTGGACGGCGATAGCAGGCTTGTTCCATGCCATCGCCAGCGAGCGGCCAATGGTCGCCCCCACCAGAATGGCGCCAACCAGACCCGGACCCGCGGTATACGCGATGCCGTCGATGTCATCTTTGCCCAGTCCCGCCTCTTGCAATGCGGCCTGGATCAACGGGATCGTCTTGCGAACATGATCCCGGCTGGCGAGTTCGGGGACGACGCCACCGTAGTCCGCATGCAGCTTGACCTGGCTGTATAACTGATGGGAAAGGATCCCTTTTTGATCGTCGAAGATCGCGATCCCGGTTTCGTCACAGGATGTCTCTATGCCCAATACACGCATTGCTAAAAAATTTCACTGCTAAAATGAGACGGCTATGGTAACCTTCGCGGGTTTTTTAAACCAGAGCGATCTCTGCGGGTTTACTTTCATTCCCTGTCCAGAGTATAATTTCGCACCATTTTAAGACATGCTGATCGATTGAAGGTCAGCTAACAATTTATCACTGAGGTGAAAGGCACATGCCAGTAATCAAAGTCCGTGAAAATGAGCCGTTTGACGTTGCTCTGCGTCGTTTCAAGCGTTCTTGCGAAAAAGCCGGTATCCTGTCCGAAGTTCGTAGCCGTGAGTTCTACGAGAAGCCGACTACCATTCGTAAGCGCGCCAAAGCGTCTGCCGTTAAGCGTCACGCCAAGAAGCTGTCTCGCGAAAACGCACGTCGTATCCGCCTGTACTAATCGGGAGATATTGCCGTGTCTCTGAAGGATCAACTCAAGGATCAGCAAAAGCTCGCCATGCTTGCCAAAAATAAGGCACGTCTGGGAGCGATCCGCTTGTTGATGGCAGAAATCAAGCAACGTGAAGTCGATACCCGTATCGAGCTGAATGATGAGGATATCCTCGCTGTCGTGACCAAAATGGTCAAACAGCGCCGCGATTCCATCAGCCAATTTGAAGCTGCCGGTCGCCAGGATCTCGCCGACAAAGAGTCCGCCGAGATCGTTGTGTTGCAGGAATTCCTGCCGCAACAGCTGACCGCAGATGAAATTGCCGCCCTGATCGAGCAAGCCATCACTGAAAGTGGTGCTGCCGTCATGGCTGATATGGGCAAGGTCATGGCTGTCTTGAAGCCGAAAATTCAGGGGCGTGCCGATGTCGGCGCCGTCAGTGCTCAGGTGAAAACCCGCTTGGCGTAACAGGCAACTCTCTTGTTTGGTCGAAGAAGCCGTGCTTCCCTTGGAATGCGCGGCTTTTTTTATTTTCTCCGCAATGAAACAGGACGGTTATGGCAGGCAGGATCCCCCAATCCTTTATCGACGA
This sequence comes from Aeromonas sp. R2-3, assembly GCF_040908375.1. Lineage (NCBI taxonomy): Bacteria > Pseudomonadati > Pseudomonadota > Gammaproteobacteria > Aeromonadales > Aeromonadaceae > Aeromonas > Aeromonas sp. R2-3. Next base: position 12,416 of record NZ_JBFODP010000031.1, read on the forward strand.
TCTGCTCGTACGCACAGACATAGTCGAGCTGATCGACTCGCGAGTGCGGCTGAAAAAAGCCGGTAAGAACTACCAGGCTTGCTGCCCTTTTCATAACGAAAAAAGCCCCTCTTTTACCGTCAGCCAGGAGAAGCAGTTCTACCACTGTTTCGGTTGTGGCGCCCACGGTAACGCCATCGGCTTTGTCATGGAGTACGACGGTCTCGAATTTCCCGATGCCATCGAAGAGCTAGCCAGCATGCAAGGCATGCAGGTGCCTCGCGAGCAGAGCGTCGGCGGCTCGGCCAATAGCCAGCCCGCCGTCAGCAAGGATCTGTTCGAGCTGATGAACCAGATTGCCCGCTTCTACGAGAGCAATCTCAAGAGCGCTCCCCATGCGGTGGAGTACCTCAAAGGCCGCGGCCTGACCGGTGAAGTGGTCAAACGATTCAACATTGGCTATGCACCCAGCGATTGGGATCAGGTGCGCCGCCGCTTTGGTACCAGCCGGGATCACGAGCAGTTGCTTATCTCGGGCGGCATGCTGATCACCCGTGACAATGGCCCGGGGAGTTATGATCGTTTCCGCGATCGCATCATGTTCCCGATCCGTGACAAGCGTGGCCGGGTCATCGGTTTCGGTGGCCGGGTGCTGGGTGATGGCACCCCCAAATACCTGAACTCGCCGGAGACCCCCATCTTCCATAAAGGGCGGGAGCTGTTCGGTCTCTACGAGGTGAAGCAGGCACACAAGGATCCACGCCGGATCCTGGTGGTGGAAGGCTACATGGATGTGGTGGCACTCGGTCAGTACAACATCGACTATGCGGTGGCGGCGCTGGGTACTGCAACGACCAGCGACCATATCCACACCCTGTTTCGCACCACCGCCGAGGTAGTCTGCTGCTACGACGGTGACAACGCCGGTCGTGAAGCGGCCTGGCGCGCGCTGGATAATGCCCTCCCTCATCTGCAGGATGGCCGCGAGCTGAAGTTCGTGTTCCTGCCCGATGGCGAGGATCCCGACTCGTTGGTACGTCAGATCGGCAAGGAGGGCTTCGAAGCCCTGCTCGATGAAGCCCAGCCATTCGCCGACTTCATGTTCGAGCGTCTCGGGCGGGATGCAGCCCTCTCCGGTGAGGCAGGAAAGTTCGAAGTGGCCAACAAGGCCGCCGAGCTTATTCGTCGCGTTCCGGAAGGGTTTACCCGCGAAGGGCTGATCACTCGTCTCTCCAGCATGATGCGTTGGGGCGAGAACAAACAACGCATCGTCGAGCTCTTTGCCCGCAACAGTCAACCCAAGGCCGAGGTAAACAAACCCAAGGCAGCCAAGCTGACGCCACTGCGGCGTGCTCTGGCACTGATGGTGCAATATCCGGCAGTAACGGCTGAGCTTCCCCCCATGCCGGAATTGGCCGGACTACGCGTACAGGGCATCAAGTTCCTGCTGCAACTGCACCAGCAGATCCTGGCACAGCCCGGTATCACAACCGGTATCCTGCTGGAACACTGGCGTGGTACCAAGGAGGGAGAGATCCTTGCTCAACTGGCCATGCACGACCTGTTCGAGGAGATCAAACTCGATCAAGAGCCGGATATTCTGGGAGAATTGCAGGACACCTTCGTCGGCTTCATCAACCAGTTTCTGAAACAGCGGATCGAAGAATTGCAGGCCAAAGTGGCTCAGGAAGGACTAAGCTCCGAAGAAACCCAAGAGCTGATGATGCTGATAAGAGAGGTGCAAATTGAGAAAAGAAATGAGAGTGGGGCTTGATATTTGAGTGATTAGTCCCAATATGGATAGCGTTGCCCGAATCGACGGGATGAAAAGCAAAATTTTTATAACCGCCTGGCCCCGACAATACTGCGGGCAGGGGTTTCTCATGACCGACGCCGCAACCAGACATAGCATGTCTGGCGGTTTTCTATTAGAATTGGCTATTTGCGCAGCAGCGCACTGTACGCGCAACCTAGCAACACCAACCGGATGAGTTCTATGGAGCAAACCCCGCAGTCTCAGCTTAAACTCCTCGTTGCCAAAGGTAAAGAACAGGGCTACCTGACCTATGCCGAGGTGAACGATCACCTCCCGCAAGACATTGTCGATTCAGACCAGATCGAAGACATCATTCAGATGATCAACGATATGGGCATTCAAGTGGTTGAAAACGCTCCGGATGCCGATGACCTTATCATGGCTGAAGGTGGTACCGCCGATGAGGACGCTGCCGAAGCAGCGGCCCAGGCTCTGGCATCTGTTGAATCTGAGATTGGTCGCACGACCGATCCCGTCCGCATGTACATGCGGGAAATGGGTACCGTCGAACTGCTGACCCGCGAAGGCGAAATCGACATCGCCAAGCGGATCGAAGACGGTATCAACCAAGTACAAAGCTCCGTAGCCGAGTACCCTGAAGCAATTACTTACCTGCTCGAACAGTACGACAAGTACGAAGCCGAGCAGCTGCGTCTCTCTGACATCATCTCTGGCTTTATTGACCCGAACGAAACTGAAGACATGGCGCCTACCGCCACGCATATCGGTTCCGAGCTCGGCGAAGACGATCTGGCCGACGAAGATGAAGAAGACGAAGAAGACGAAGACGAAGATGGCGACAGCTCTGACGACGACGGTGACGGTGGTCCGGATCCGGAAGTCGCTCGTGAAAAGTTCGGCGAACTGCGTGCCCAGTATGAAGTGACTCGCCTCTCCATTCAGAAGAATGGTCGCGCGCACGAAGATACCCAGGCCGCCATCGCACAGCTGGCCGATGTATTCCGTCAATTCCGCCTGATGCCCAAGCAGTTCGATCGCCTGGTCAACAACATGCGTGAAATGATGGAGCGCGTCCGCGTGCAGGAACGCATCATCATGAAGCTCTGCGTTGAGCAGGCCAAGATGCCGAAGAAAACCTTCGTCGCGGCTTTCACCAACAATGAGTGTGAAACTGCCTGGTTCGAATACCAGAAGCAGGCTGGCAAAGCCTGGTCTCCCCGTCTGGTTGAAATGGACGAGGATATTCAGCGCGCCATCGGCAAGCTGCAGCAGATTGAAGAAGAGACCGGTCTGTCGATTGCCCAGATCAAGGATATCAACCGTCGTATGAGCATCGGTGAGGCCAAAGCCCGCCGTGCGAAGAAAGAGATGGTTGAGGCCAACTTGCGTCTGGTTATCTCTATCGCCAAGAAGTACACCAACCGCGGTCTGCAGTTCCTGGATCTGATCCAGGAGGGCAACATCGGTCTGATGAAGGCAGTAGACAAGTTTGAATACCGTCGTGGCTACAAGTTCTCGACCTATGCAACTTGGTGGATCCGTCAGGCCATTACCCGCTCCATCGCGGATCAGGCCCGTACCATCCGTATCCCGGTACACATGATCGAGACCATCAACAAGCTCAACCGAATCTCCCGTCAGATGCTGCAGGAGATGGGTCGTGAACCGAACCCGGAAGAGCTGGCCATGCGCATGGGCATGCCGGAAGACAAGATCCGCAAGGTACTGAAAATCGCCAAAGAGCCTATCTCCATGGAGACGCCCATCGGTGATGATGAAGATTCCCACTTGGGCGACTTTATCGAAGATACCACCCTGGCTCTGCCAGCGGATGCGGCGACCAGCGAAAGCCTGCGCAACGCCACCCGCGAAGTGCTGGCTGGCCTGACCGCCCGTGAAGCCAAGGTACTGCGGATGCGTTTCGGTATCGACATGAACACTGACCACACCCTAGAGGAAGTGGGCAAACAGTTCGACGTCACCCGTGAGCGTATTCGTCAAATTGAAGCCAAGGCACTGCGTAAACTGCGCCACCCGAGCCGCTCGGAAGTGCTGCGCAGCTTCCTGGACGAATAGTCCTGACCCTGTGTCAAACTGCTCTGCCAAAGCCCCGCCATGCGGGGCTTTGTTTTGTCTGGCATTTACCCTTGCGACCCGCTTTGCACCCTCTATCGACCTGGACAATTAGTCGCCAAGTGGTTGATATGCCTATAGACTGCCCTTTGCTCTTCCCCTATAATCCACGCCGCTAAACGCACAATTTGGCCCCTTAGCTCAGTTGGTCAGAGCAGTCGACTCATAATCGATTGGTCGTGGGTTCAAGTCCCCCAGGGGCCACCATATACAACAAGGCGTAGCAGGTTAGTAGCTGCTACGCCTTTTGCTTACCTGGCGTTTTTGGGTGCTTTAATGGGTGCTTTTAAGGAAAGGCCAGGCCGTTTCTAGTTAACCTGCCATGGGGATACAATGGGATCCACTGATGGCGGCAAAGTGACTGCTGACGAAGTTGGCGCGCACCGCCATGTCTTCACCTCGATAGCAAAAACGTTCGGCAATTTGTGCTTCAATGCCTTCTTGTCTTTTTATATGACTCCTTTGTCAATAGATGTATTGCTCCTTTATCGACCTTTGTAATCAGCATCCACAAAACGAAGCATTTGGCCTTAGCTTAGGGGTCTCCTGCCACTTCCTCCAACTGCTTAAACAGGTCAAACTAGCGCTCCGCCTTTTACTGTGCCTTGTGCTCATTGTAGTGGTCAACTAAATCCGGACACTTGGTTAGGCCGTTCTTCGGCTTTTGCAGGCGGTATCCCGTCATTGTGTTGATGTGGACGCCGCCAGTTGTAGTAATCCATCAGGTAATAACTGATATCCCGCTTTGTCTCCCGCACGCTCATGTATCCCGTTGCCGAAATGCCCGGCTGCCATATTGGCTGACCTGGTCAGAGTGAAACAGCACGCCTGACGGACAACCCCGCTGCTGATACGCCATCTCCAGTTCTTTGATGGCCAGCTCGGCATCTGGTTTATCTGACATCGCCCAGCCCACGACCCGCCGGGTGTGCAGGTCAAGCACCGCTGCCAGGTAATGCCAGCGTCCACCTGCCCAGACGTAGGTGATATCGCCACACCACACCTGATTGGGTTGCTGGACATCAAATTCGCGAGCCAGCAGATTGGGGATATCCGGTCGCTCAGACTGGGCGACCTGATAACGATGAGCGCCCGGCGGTTTGGATACCAGCCCGGCTTCCTTCATCAGGTTGCGTACTTTGAATCGGCCAATCTGATACCCCAACTCCCGCATCATCGACATCAAGGCGCGGCTGCCTGCCGAGCTCCGGCTTTCTTTGAACAACCTGCGCAACTCGGAGCGCTGTTGCATGCGCTCACGGTTAATCGCCCGCCTGCGGGCCAGATAATCGTAAAAACAGGAAGTGAGCACATCGAAAGCGCAACAGACCAAGGTGATGGGGGCTTGCTCCCTTAATCGGTCTATTAGCGCGTACGTGTGAACTCGTCCGCCATCAAGAGAGCGGTAGCCTAATGGGATGGCCTGCTCCATCCACCCCGCTATGCTGGAGCCAGCATCAAGGAGGCTCATCATGACTCAAGCGCAGATTTACATTTACGGGATCGATTTAGGCAAAAATAGGTTTCACCTGGTGGCGATCGCATGGAGTATGTATTGACCAAGCAAAAGCTCACGCGTTCACAACTGAAACAGTTCATCAGTACGACTCCACCCTGTCGGGTTGCCTTCGAGGCATGTCCTGGTTCGCAATACTGGGAACACCTGTTTCAACAGGCGGGGTTCGAGCCCAAGATTATTCCCGCTCAATTTGTTAAGCCCTACCTCAAATCGAACAAGAATGACTTCAACGATGCCACCGCCATTGCCGAGGCTGGTAGCAGAGGCACTATGCGCTGTGTCCCGTTGAAATCTCATGAACAGTTGGCATTGCAGGCGACTCATCGCGTCCGTCAGCGTTTCATCGTCGAACGAACAGCCACTGTCAATCAGATGCGAGCGTTGCTGCTGGAATATGGGCTCACCGTGCCAGTCGCCAGAAAAGTCTTCGAGCGCTCTCTGCCGACGATCCTTGAAGATGCCGAGAATGGCTTGCCTGACTTTATCCGCGCCCTGGTATTACGCCTGAGAGAACGGTGGCAACAGCTGGATATTCAGATTGATGATATGAGCCTCATGCTCGGACAAGCCTCAAGCGCATCAGGTTTGTGCCAAAAAATCAGTACCGTCCCCGGCATTGGACCGATTGTCTCAACCGCGTTGATTGCCGCGATTGGCAATGGCTCACAATTCAAGAAAGCCCGCGACCTGCCAGCCTGGTTGGTGCTTGTCCCCAGGCAATATTCAACGGGCGGCAAATCTTCGCTCGGCGGGATCAGTAAGCGTGGCAATAGCTATTTAAGGCAAATGGTTATTCAGGGCGCCAAAGCGCTGAAAATTCACATGAAGCGTGACAAATCATCGTTAGGCGAATGGGTCGCCAGGCTAGAGGTCGGCCATCACCACCATGTGGTCCTTATCGCCCTGGCCAACAAGATAATGCGAATTTGCTGGAAAGTGCTGACATCCGGCAGGGATTACCAACCGTATCCCAACACAAGTTCAGCCGTTTAACTGATAGAACTCATACCCGGTTTTGCGAGCCAAAAACAGATGACAGAAGCGTTCACCCCACGACGTTGCAGCCTGGCTAAAAAAGCAGTCTCTCATGACTGGTAGCTTTATTAGGACGATGACGTGCGGATCCCATCAAGGCGCCAGAGCCGGAAAACAGCTCACAGACAGGCCGGATACATTGACGCAAACGACTTCAGGAAATCAGTTCAAGCTTGCAGATAAGGAGCAGACCATACATTTTTAGAATGTCCTTTTCACGTTCGAGCTGGTTGATACGGGCTTCCAGCTCCTGAATTTTTTGCTGCTCCGGAGTCAGTGCTTTGCCGATTGGGGTTGTGCCAGTTCGTTCGGATTGCAGTTGCTGAACCCAGCGACGAAGCACGGTTTCACCGACATCCAGTGAACGGCTTGCTTCGGGGACTGAATATCCCTGGTCGAGCACCAGGGATGCGGCTTCGAGTTTGAATTCGGCAGTAAATGAGCGACGTAATCTTGTCATTGAACACCTCAGGTCATGGTGGCGACTGTACCACCTAAAATGGTGTCCGGGATAATTAGACCACTACACCACGTCCCGTTGCACGACTACACCACTCACACCATTGCGGCCTAAACACCGCCAGCCAATCCTGCAACCGCCACATTTACCAACCTATTAACCAAACACCTCGCCTCCCTTGTCGCGCCTAACGCGCCGGTGATGGGTGATGGGTGATGGGTGATGGGTGATGGGTGATGGGTGATGGCATATGTAGCACCATCATGCAGCATTACAAGCTTATTGGCGGGGTGCTCCCCGGCACCAATCTGATCACGGATTTGGTTAACGAAGAGGATCTGTTGAGCATCGCCAACCAAATTGCCTATCAGAAACGAGCAAAGGAAAATTTACGTTTAGGACCGATGCCAAGCCCCGCCTTATTGAATACCACGCATGAAATCGAAATCAAAAAACCAAAACCGTAAAAACACCATGAAAACTTAGAATTACGTTCCATATTAACACCGAAACAACACTGACCCCCTCCCCCAAAAAAAATACAAAAAAAACACAAGAAAATCAAAAGCAAAAAGATTAAAGGCAAAGGAGGCAAGTAATCATCAACGTCCAGCCAAAAATGAATAGAAGTTGTTTTGTGATATACCACACAAACTTTGATAATTACGGTGGATAAGCATTGCTTTGGAAATCGATTTCAAGAAAATGGGCGCAGTGTGATTTGCCTTGGCATCGATTGCATGATGGCAGTTTGAGTCTCGACAATTCATCGTGATGGACATTTTCCCATTGATTGGAGTGGTCAGTATGAATGCAACAAAAAAAGGACTTTTAGCAACATTGATCGCCGCAGCCTTGCTCGGTGGATGTGGCGGTGAAGAGAACATTTCTTCTAGCAACGGCAGTGAAACCCATCCGGGTGAAACGCTTCCTGGTGAAACACCTCCAGGCGGTGAAGATGGCGTATTGTTGCTGTTTGGTGTTGGAGCGAACGCAAAAGTCACCCCCAATATTCAGTCGGAGAAGGATAACTGGAACCTGCAGCCAGTCACGTCTACTCCTGTCGCCATGACCAGCATCAGTGCTGTGCTCATCAACAATGCTGGTACCGATGACACAGCCGATGTGCAGGTAGCCGGTGACGGAGATGGCACCTTTATGCTCAAATCCGCCACCCCTCTGAACCTGAACAAATACGCTTCCGGTTTCATCGAGTTCCAGCTGCGAACCAAGAGCAAGGTGCCGGAAGTGCTCAATGCCTCCATCGACAACGAGTATCCCAACCGCAGCAGCCTGCCCATTGCAAGCGCCCTGACCGGTTCCGGCAACTGGGAAACGCTCACTCTGCCCATCAACTGCATGAAGCCCTTCCCCGGTGCCAAGGCCGTCAACCTCGCCACTGTGGGCACACCGTTCCACCTGGCCACCAAGGAAGCCTTCAACTACGAAATCACCAACATCAAGTACCTGCTCACCACCTCAGCCAAGCCCGTTGTCGACCCGGTCACCTGTGAAGCGCCTGGCGGCGCTACCGACCCTGGAACCGATCCTGACACCAATCCAGACACAGGCTCCGGCGTCAACAATGCCCCCGCGCTGGTGGCCACCGATGCCGCACTCTACTACTCCGGTGACAAGAGCCTGGCCCAAGACCGCAGCGCTGATTACCCGGCAGCCAGCTTCGGCGGCACCCTGACCGATGAAAACCAGGTCATCACCATGGACCTGCCAGGCAATGGCGCCGCCTTCCTCGGGACCGACAGCGCCAATGGGGATCTCTCCGCCTATCAGGACGGCGTCATGCTGCTCGACCTGAAAGTCTCCAGTTACGGTGACTCCCCCAACATCCAGATCCGCATGGACGGTACCGCAGGCCCAGACTTTGGCACCTTCTTTACCATGGACAGCAACATCGTGCCCGATGACGACACCTGGTACCGCTGCATCCTGCCGGTTGCATCTCTCATTCCGGCGGCCAACACAGGCTCAGTACAAAAGGCGCTCTACCTGAGCGGGGCCTGGGACTCCATGGCCGGTCTGCGCTTCGCCTTCACCAACGTAGCCCTGAAAACAGCCATCCCGGCAGACTTTGACAGCAATCAGCCCTGCCAGCAGATCAAGTGATAAGGCATTGAATCTTCGAGAAATCGATTGAAAATAATTTTCTACGGATTGGAGCAATAAGATGAAATTGAAGTCACTCGCCTTGTTTGTCGGGGCATGTTACGGGCTAGCAGTGCCCGCCGTATCGAATGCCGCCGAGAGTTTTGGCTTCCACGGTTATATTCGTGCTGGTTCAATGTTTGACGCCAAGGACAACTTCGCCAAGGCGGGGTACGAATATGAGATGGACAAGACTATGGGGCGCCTGGGCTCCGAGCTGGACAACAGCTGGGAAGCGGGTCTGAACAAGTTGTGGGATCTGGGCAACAACAAGTCGGTCAACATTCACTTCAAGGTGGAGTCCGATGCCGATGGCCTGCAAACCCGTGCAGCACCTCGCGAAAGCGGTGTGTCAGAAACCTATGTGGAGCTGGGTGGCATCACCCCGACCGGGACCATGTGGGGTGGTCTGCGCTATTACGACCGCGAGAACTACATCTGGACAACCGACTATTTCTACACGGACTACTCGGGGACCGGCGTCGGCATCAAAGCCATGGAGATGGCGGGTGGCAAGTGGGACTTTGCCTATATCAACAGCAACGACACCAGCCACTCCGACCGCGCCAATGGCACTGAAGCCACCATGCACACCCTCCACACCAGCGCCCTCTACGGCGCCTGGGACATGGAGATCGCACTCAAGCAGATGCCCAGCAACGAATTCACCGGCGACAACAAGCAATATGCGACCAAGGGGGCAGAAGGAACCGTCATTTATTCCCGCGACGACTTCTTCTTCATGCCGGGCGGCTTCTCCAAGTTCATCGCCCAGGCAGGACGTGGACTGGGTTCAGGCGACTTGCTGGGGGCCAACCTGACCAATACCGCCATGTATCGCAAGGGCTCCCTGTATCAGAAGACACTGCAGGACAAGGCGGATGGCTATAAACCCTACCAGTCCAAGGTGATGGAAGGCGATCAATCCTATCGCGTCTTCCTCTGGGGTGGCTGGTATGGCGCCAATATTCATCTGCTGCCGACCCTCTCCTACCAGTACAACGACTACGAGCTGGGTGGCCATGACTCCTGGTATGCCGCATCTCTGCGCCCGGTATTCCCGATCAATGAGTTCTTCTCCATCCAGACGGAAGTCGGATATGTGAAAAACAACCTGCTCATCGATAACGTCGAACGGGGTGGCACCTCTCACAAGGTCAGCATAGTGCCGACCTTCACTGTCAATACCGGCATGGGGCCCTCACCGGAGATCCGCATTCTGACGACCTATGTCGATCACAACAACGAGACCCCCTGGCAGGAAGACCGGGAAGATTTCCTAGTCGGTGTGCAGGCGGACATGTGGTGGTAGGTTAGGTCGCGATACTTATTTGCACTATAATCTCGGGTCCCTTGGGGGACCCGCATTGCATACGAGGAAACACGATGAAGGGAACGAAACAGTGTCTGCCTTTCCTGGTCAGTCTGTTGATGGCCGGGTGCGTCAGTAAAGGCCCGGAGCATCCGCCAAGATCGGCAGCCTCCGACTTGCAGCAGCAGCTTCAACATGACCGAGAACAATTGTCGGGCAAAATGGCGATCGAGGCATTCAAGGATCTTCGCTTCCAGCCCTTCGGGCAAGAAAGCCGTTGGGTAAATGTGGGCACTGACAGCCCGGTTTACGCATTCGATTCGGGCAAAAGCTATGTGATGGCCTTCTCATTGCCCGCTTTCCCCCAAGCTGCCCGCGTCAAAGTAACCATCCCGATCGACTATACCATTTTTCTGCCCAGCATCCTGTTACTGGACGAGAATCACAACGCCATTCAAACCATTCCCAGCTCCACTTTCAGTTATAACGGCCGTTCATTAATTTCAGGACAGAACATCCAGGGAGAATTTACAATTCCGGCCCCCATCGGCAGCGTCCGAGCTGCCTATATGGTGATCTATTCTACTACGCTGGATATGCAAGGCAGCACCAGGCTCAATCCCGACGATCTCCAGCGCGCAATGCAATATGATCGCTCCACGGATGTCGCCCGTCTCATCAATGTGGAAGTGCCCCATTCGACCACCGGACGATTATATTTGGCACTGGACGCAGAGGCTGCTGTAAATGCGACACCGAACGCAAAAACCATATCGCCCGTGATGATCACCGCAGATAAAGCGCTAGGTGAACTGGATTATTATCAACATATTCGCACTGCGGTTGTGAGCAAAAACTACGAGCAGGCTCTCGCCTGGGTCAAGGCCGCCGAACAGGCCGGTTTTACCAAAGCAAGAGAGGTTTTTTTTGCCGCCCAGCAGTAGTGGACCACTCAATCTGAGGCAAAGCATCATTGCTTGTCACCACCAAGGGAAAGGGTTATCCTAAGCCTCTGATTTATTGAGAATATATTCTTGTAACATTGGTTATAGCCAAGGGTTTTCACAGTCGAGTACGGAGGGCGGATGTCGAAGTCAGCTCAGGAGAAAAAAGCCACTGTCTATGATATCGCCAGACGAGCCGGTGTCTCGGCAAGCACTGTATCCCGGATATTAAACGGCTCGGCCAAAGTGGCCGCAGATAAACGCCAAGCGGTTGAAGATGCAATTCAGGAATTGAATTTTCGTCCCAACCTTATGGCACAATATCTGAAAACGGGTCAATCCATGACCCTTGGGGTATTGACTCAACATGTAGAGAGTCCATTTTCCAACGAAATGTTGCGTGGTGTTGAACATACCCTTCAGGGCATGGAGTATGTGCCGCTGATTGTCAGCGGTCACTGGAATGCGGAAGAAGAAGTCGAACGGTTGCGCCTGCTGGTAGCTCGTCGGGTCGATGGTCTTATTATTTTGACCGGCCACGTAAATCAACAAACGCTGCTCGAGTTTTCACAACAAATACCCATTGTTGCCACTGGCCACAATATCATGACCGAGCGGGTACATTCCTTCAGCATCAATAATCGGCTGGGTGGCTACATGGCAACTCGCTATTTATTGGATCTGGGTCATCATGACATAGCCCACATTGTCGGCTTACCGGATCAAAACGATGCCATCGAACGTCATCATGGTTATCGTCAGGCCTTAGTCAGCGCGGGAATCGAATATGATCCATCCTTGGTCATCCAAGGGGATTTCGCCGAGGCTGGTGGCCTGAATGCAGTGAAGAAACTGGTGCAGAGTGGCCGGAAATTCTCAGCCATATTCTGCGCCAACGATCAGACCTGCTACGGGGCTATTTTGGGGCTCAAGCAGTGCGGCTTAAGGGTACCAGAGGATGTTTCACTCATTGGTTTTGATGACCTGCCATTCTCTACCTATTCCAACCCGCCATTGACCACGGTACGCCAGCCCATCTACGAGATGGGGGTCAAAATGGTCAAGACTCTGTTGGGTTTGATCGAGGGCACGGAGCCAAACTCGGACGAACTGCCCGAATTGAGCATTGTGGTGCGTGATACTACTCTGCCGTACAAAGGATGAATGTCGACTGGGGGTTGTTCCCTGCGCAGCATCCGCTCAAAGCGGCCTTCGGGCCGTTTTTCTTTTGTCAGCCGCCTGTCCAGCGAGCGACTTGTCCTTGTCGCATCTTCCACCTTGTCTCTCTGACGTAGCACAGACTCCACACACAACCCGGCGCACCTCTTCTACCGGCCCCTCAATCCGGCTGGCTCCATAAAACCAGCCAGAGCCTGGCAATGACAACCCGATGACATCTGCCTACAAACCGGCCCTGATGGAAAAAGGCGCCTGAAGGCGCCTGAAGGCGCCTTGAAGAGTCTGCTGATCGCTGCGGGGGATTGCCCTGTGGGCGTGTCCACCGTCAAGGCGCAGCGAAGGGAGACTCCGTCCCGATAGCTGTGCTGGTTGCCAGCGTGGGAAGATGCTCGTCCGCCTCACAGAGACGGGCTCTTTTTGCCGTCTTCTGGGGGAGATACCAGCTTGCCAACCCCTGCTGGATGCGCGCGGCGGCCGCTTCCGGCGTCATGGTGCCAAGCACCACGGATTGCGATACCTCTGCGAGTTCGGTGGTGAACGATGGCTCCCCCCTAGTGAGAAACTGAGCCCCCAGACGCAGGGTAGAGTCACAGGTATCACGCCAGCCCATCATGGTGCTAGCCACCGGATCCTTGAGCTCGAAGAAGTGATTGGAAAGGGAAAAGAAACCCGGTACCGAGTTGGAGAAGCTCTCGGCAAAGTCCGCACTCGCCATCCACTCCACCAGTTTCAGGGCAGCCTCCTTGTTGGGGCTGGCTGCATTGATGCCGATCCCCATGTCAGTGTGATCGGTGAAGTAGCAGGTGTCACCTTCCTGCGCGACGGGGGGCGGGAAGGCACCAAAATTGACCTTGCCGGTAAACTGGGCCAAGGACCAGGAACCCGCCACTATCATGGCGGCCTTACCGGAGGCAAAGGCATCCACCGCCTGAGCCTCGGTTGTATCGGCCGGATGGTCCCCTATGTAAGGCCGCCAGCTCGCCAGCTCACGAAACGTCGCCATATAAGGGGCATCGGTCACTCGCGCCTGGCCGTTGATCAACGCTAGGCGTCCATCTTCCCCATGCCAGTAGTTGGGGCCGATATTCTGGTAGCCAAGCTCGGAGACCACCCAACTGTCGTGGGCCGCCAGCGCAAGCGGCAGATAGCGGCCATCCTGCTTAACCTTCTCCAGCACGGCGAAGAAGTCAGCACGGGTTCGGGGTGTCCTCAGCCCCAGGGTTTTAAAGATGTCGACATTGAAGTAGAACCCCTGGATCACGGAGGCGATGGGCAGGCAGAAGGTCTGGGCCCCGGAGTCGGTCTGCCAAGCGGCCTTGGCAAAGCTCGGAAAGTTCTCCATCCCGGGCAAGTCCGTCAGATCCAGCAAATACCCCTGCTGGAACAGTCGCAGGGACTGATCGTAGGGACGGCAAGTGATGAGATCCCCCGCCTTTCCCGCCACCAGCCGCTCGGCAAGTACCTGATCGTAATCGGCCGAACGCTGCGGTTGCAGCTTAAGGGTGATCTCGGGATGGAGCGCCTGAAAACGGGGCAGAAAATGCTCCTTCCAGAGCACCTCGTCATCCACGCGCCAGGTTTCCAGCACCAGCTCCTGGGATACCGCCGCCGTACTCAACCCCCAGACCAGCAGGGCACTCACAGATTTCCACATCGCCTCTCTCCTACACCTTGAAACGGGCCACCAGACTCTGCTGCTGGCTGGCCAGCCCCGACAACACCTCACCACTGCTCGCCGACACCCGGGACGCCTGCTCGGTCTCGTGAGCCACGTCTGCGATGGCCGCCACGTGCTGGGCCACTCCCTGACTCACCGAAATCTGCTCCGCTGCGGCATAAGCCATGTGATCCGCAATCTCCTTGATGGCCTCCATGCGCGAGGCGATCCCCGCCAGGGCACTCTCGACATCCCGGGTCTGCTGCACACTCTGCTGGGTCTGCTCATGGCTCTGGGCCATCACGCTCGCCACATCGCGGGCGCATCCCTGCAGGTTGTCGATCATCACCTGGATCTCCTGGGTCGCCCCTTGTGAACGGGTAGCCAGCGCCCGCACCTCCTCGGCCACCACGGCAAAGCCCCGCCCGGCCTCCCCGGCACGGGCCGCTTCGATGGCCGCATTGAGGGCCAGCAGGTTGGTCTGTTCAGCCATGCCACGGATCACCTCGAGAATGTTGCCAATGTTGCTGCTGTAGCCTTCGAGCTTGCGGGTGATCGCCATGGCCCCGGCGATGTCGGTCGCCAGTTGCTCGACGCCATCCCGATTGGCCTGCATCAGATGACGTCCGCGCCGGCTCTCGTCATTGGCCTCCCCCACCTCCCGACGAACATGATCGCTCGAGCGCGCCACTTCGGTCGCACTGGTCTCCAGCTCGAAGATGGCGGCCGCCACCTGATCGGTCTGGGCCTTCTGCGCCTGTACCTGCGACATCACCTGCTCGCCGATCTCCGCGGTCTTGCGCGTCTCGCTCACTAGGTACTCAGAGCCGGTCTGGACCTCCATCATAAGCGTCTTGGTGCGGTGGGCCAGCTGGTCGATGGAGTTCGCGACCTCACCAAGCTCGTTCCTGGCGGGGTAGCGAACCCGCAGCGTCATGTCCCCTTGTGCCATCAGACCGAGAACCCGATTGATCCGCACCAGCGGCACCTGGATGCTGCGGGCCGTACTCCAGGCAACTATGAGGGCGATGAGCACGGAACACAGGGCCACCATCACGATCCAGGTGCGGGCGCTGTCAACCGCGACGTCGGCACTCAGCCTGTCCTCCTGCATGCTCTGGTTGCTGATGGCGATAAGCCTGTCCAGGACCTCCCCCAGTTGCTGGCTCTGCGCCTCCTGCTGTTCACGCAAGCCATGGAGTTGCTGGCTGATTTGCTGACGGCGCACCAGGGTGGCAATCAGCCCCTTGTCGCCAAATACCAGCTGGGGAATGCGCGCCACATGGCGGGTGAACCTGGCCTTGACGTCATCGGGGACAACAATCCGCTCCAGACGCTGGTTCGCAATGTCGATGTCTTTGGCCAGCACCCCCTGTAGCGCCACCAGATCCGTGTTGCCGTCGGCACGCAGGATCAGCTTGAGATCCCGTGCAATACCGCTGGTGATGAGCTCCGCCTTGTTCTGCAAAGAGCGCCGCCCCGCCGTGTAACGCACCAGCAAGTCCGCCGCCGAACGGTAGTTGTCGTCCAGGTGCAGCAGCTCGCTCCGCATTCGTGCGAGCACCCGCTCCAGCTCGACCGACTCTTCGTGCAGGCTCATCAACTGCTCAGAGATGGTAAACAGCCGGGGGGCCTGGTCGGTGACCCGGGCGAGTTGCCGCTCACTCTCGGTATCGAGTGTCAGGGCCGCGAATGCCTTGATGTGCTGCTCATAGCGGACCTTGTCATGGGCAACACGCTGACGGGACTCGGGGAACGCCGACGTCTCCCGGATGGCGAGATGCGCCAGGCTGTCCCTGTCAGCCATCAGCAATGCGGCGCGCAGCCGGCTGGCGGTCAGGGCCTGAGGCGTCGCCTCCTCGGTTACCTGCTGGAAACGACCGTGAATGGAGGTCGTCTTCAGGTAACTGATGGCCCCGAGCAATAGCAACAGGACCAGCAGCAGCGTAAAGCCCAATCTGATCCGCTGTACGATCGACATCCTTCTCTCCCACCTCTCCCTCCGCATCGGGGCGGAGCCGGTTATCAAGGCACCAGGAGCCCGACAGGCATCCTGGTGCATCTGGCTGACGGCTTATCGACTCAACCTGCCCTGGCAATCGAGCCTGACCACTTCCCCTGAGGCCCCCAGCAGAGAAGCCGGTACCCAGCGTACGGTCGCCATGTCGATGCGTGCCTGTCCACTGGTGCCCAGGATGAAGGGGGTATTGACCTTCGCGAAGTCCATGCCCTCTTCGAGGCAGCGCAGGGGCAGACTCAGGGTCACCCACTTCTGCGGGGGCAACTGGCGCAAGGCCGGAGCAATCTCGATGGACTTGCCGCAGGGCCAGCCACACTGCAGTCCCAGCGTCATGTCCCCCGCTGGCGCCTGCTGCACCCGCAGCGTCACCTGCAGCTCGCTCTCGCCCTTCAGGTAGGTGCGACGATCCGCCCCCTTGACCTGGGTGGTCTGCAACTGGATCGTGGCCCCGGAGTCGATACCCGGCTTGTCCGCCCCGAGGAAGGTGACCGCTCGCGCATCCTGCTGGCGCAGGTAGTCGATGGGCTGAACCTTGATGAAGGTCATCTCGGTCACGCTGTTGCCGGAGACTTCAGTCCCCGTCCAGTTGCTGGCGTCCCCCATGCGCAGACGGTGTTCTTCACCCGCCTTTGGCCCGAACAGCTCGAGCACCTTGTCAGCGGCGCTCAGTTTGGCGGGGTCGCTCTCGTTGCAGCCGAAGGTACGTTTATCCAGGGTCAGGGTATTGAGGTTGCTGACCCGGGCCGCCACAGGGGAAGGCTTGCCGTAGCTGAGCCCGTAGCCATAGGGGAAGAGCGGTGCGTACTCACCCGCAGGATCCTGCTCGAAGGCTGGGCGCTGCCAGCCCGGGATATGGGTGGGCGTGCGATTGATGGTGGTGGCGCACTTGCTAAAGGGCCACGAGAAGGAGAGGCGTCCCTGGAAGTCATGGGCCACCTTGCCCTTGGCATCCCTGAACAGCAGATCGGTGATCCCCTCCCCCTCGGTGCCCGGCAGCCAGGCGGCGACAAAGGCGGAAGAGAGATTGAGCTCCTCATTGACGTAGAGCGGACGTCCGGAGAAAAGCACGGTCACCACGGGGATGCCGGCCGCCTTCAGCCGCTTGAGGGTCAACAGATCCTCGTGATAGCTGCTCTTGAGATCCCCATAGGCAAGGGTCTTGTTGTCAGGAATGTCGCCGAACCACTCGGCATAGGGATCCTCCCCCATGACCAGGATGGCGACATCGGGCTTGGCTCCCGTAAGCTCACCGGATCCCGTGCTCACCTGCACATGATCCGCACCGACGGTGGCGGTCACCGCATCCAGCACGCTCTGGGCACCGGGGAAATCACCGCGCCCGTTCTCGCTGCCTTGCCAGGTCAGGCTCCAGCCCCCCACCTGCTTGCCCAGATCGTTGGCGGCGCTCCCAGCCACCAGCACCCGGCTCTGCCGGCTCAGGGGCAGGATCCTGCCCTCGTTCTTGAGCAGCACCAGCGACTTGCGTACCGCCTCCCGGGCCAGCGCCTTGTGCGTCACGGCACCAAGTTCACCCTGCTTGCCCGCCAGCTCACGGGCCGACGGCATGGGTTTCTCCCACAGCCCGGCCCGCATCTTGACCCGCAGGATACGCGTCACGGCATCGTCGATCCGGCTTATCGGGATCTGCCGGCTCGCCACGCCATCGAGCAGGCTCTGGCGAAACTCCATCCAGTCCTTGCGCGCCGTGACCATGAAGATGTCGACCCCGGCCAGCACCGCAGGCAGGCAGCTCCCCATGGTACAACCGGCGATCTCGCTGTGACCGTTCCAATCAGAGACGACAAGGCCATCAAAGCCCATCTTGCCCTTGAGCACGTCGGTCAGCAGATAGCGGCTGCCGTGCAGCTTGCCATTGTACTCAACCCCGTCTTCTGGCAGCACGTCGCGGTTGAGCTCGTTGTGCCAGCTGTTGAACGAAGCCATGACCACCTGGGCACCGGCATCCAGCCCCGAGAAGTAGCCCACCGCGTGCAGGTTGCGCAGATCCTCTTCCGAATAGAAGTTCTGACCCCGGTCGACCCCGTTCAGGGTACCACCGTCCCCCACGAAGTGTTTCACGTTCGAGATGACATGGCGCTGGCCGCGTAGATCCGTCGCGGAACCTTGCAGGCCACGCACCATCTCGCCAGCATAGTGATAAACGATGGCGGGATCTTCGGAATAGCCCTCATAGGTCCGGCCCCAGCGATCATCTCTGGGCACCGCCACCGTCGGGGCGAAGGTCCAGTCCAGCCCGGTGGCGGCCACTTCCCGCGCCGTCACCTGGCCGATACGGTAGATGAGCCCCGGATCCCGCGCAGCACCAAGGCCGATGTTGTGCGGGAACAGGGTCGCCGCAAAGACGTTGTTGTGGCCGTGCACCGCATCGGTCGCCCACATGAATGGAATGCGATAGCCCCTGCCCTCAAAGCCCGCTTCCGCCGCTTGCCAGTAAGTGTCGGCCTGGCGTGCCCAGTCCGCTGCTGAGGCGTGTTTGTTGTTGCCTGGCCAACCGCCACCCCCGTTGAGGACGGAACCAATCTTGTAGCGAGTGACCTCCTCTGGGGTCACTTCACGAAAGTCGGGCTGGATCATCTGGCCGACCTTCTCCTCCAGGGTCATCCGGGAGAGCAGGGACTGGATCTGGCGCTCCATCCCCTCGTCCTTGGCAATGGCGCTATGGATCTGCGGCCAAGTGACAAAATAGGGCATGGTCGACAGCTCATCCGCCATCCCGGCACTCCAGATGCCGCACCCCACGAATAGGCAGGTCATAGACCTGGTGAGACCTGTAGTTTTACGCATTTTCCTTATGACTCTCCGGATATTCTCATTCATCGCCTGACGCATCGATCATGGGGGTCCGCCTTGAAAAACAGCCCAAACATGAAATCGATTGCAAGAATATTTAATGGTAAACAGAAATCTCCTCACCCTTCCAGCAGTATCTTTACCCTGCCACGGTAAAAATCCCACCGAGAGAGTAAATAGTGATGTAGCTCACAAAGATCAGACTGTTTCTCGCCAGCAAAATATCCAGGAGGGGATGGAGCACACGGAAAAGCACCATGACAGAAAAAGCAATAAAATTATAAACATATAGTGTATTCTTCATCTCATGCCACTGCATATTTTACCGAGAATGGCACCCATTTGGTTAAACTGGCGGGAAATAAAGAGAGGATGATAAGGATTCAATAGAATTCAAATCTCGTAGATCTACATATCAATAAACGAAAATTTGTAGCCCACATCACAGTTCATAAAGGCAAACTTGATTTGCCACAAACTTTACTATTACCTAATTCGTGAAATCGATTTCCACTCAAGAGTTGTATGTAAGTCTTGACAGTGAAATGCGGGTAGCAGGATGACTCGGTCATTTTCAGCGCGAGTGCGAAAATCGACGCCATTATTTCCGTCTGTGATCAAAGGGGTAACAATGAAAATATCTCGGCTTAGTGCCCTGACGCTTGCCATGTCTTGCGTCATTGGCTTGCATGGCTGTTCCCTGCCCAGCGCAGGGGCATCAGGCTCCGGTGCCTCCTCGGCATCTGCCGGACCTGTGGGTGAATTGCTAACCAACGGGGGCTTCCAAGGAACCGATGGCTGGTGGACGGCTGGGGGTACCCTGAACGCCGAGAACCAGATGGGCTGTATCACCTTCACCGAGTCGGGATCCAATCCTTGGGATGTCATCTTGGGACAGTCCAACCTCGGCCTGGTTCAGGGGCAAACCTACAAGCTCCATTTCACTGCCATGGCCAAGAGCGACATCAACGTCAAGGCCCTGATCCAGCATGATGGCGCCCCCTACACCAACCATATGGTGCAGGACCTCGCCCTCAGCAGCACACCCAAACCTTTCGACATCCAGTTCATGCCCTCCTCCACGGACGAGAAGACCCAGTTTCAACTCCAGATGGGCACCCAGACACCGACCACCGTCTGCATCGGTGAAGCAACGCTCTCGGGTCCATCCCTGGTCAAGAAATCTGATCTGGCCAGCGTGCGCGTCAACCAAGTCGGCTACCTGAGCAAGGCATTGAAACGTGCGACCATCGCCACCGACAGTAAGGACTCGCTCCCCTGGACCCTGCGCAATGCCCAGGGTGAGGCCATCGCCGAAGGCAAGACCACCCCCTTTGGCCTGAATGCCGCATCCGGCGAGAACGTACAGATTGCCGACTTCAGTCAGGTCACCACCCCGGGCACCGGCCTGGTACTGGAGGTCGCCGGCCAGAAAAGTCATCCGTTCAGCATCGGCGATGACATCTATCACACCATGAAATTCGATGCCCTCTCCTTCTTCTATCAGCAGCGTAGCGGCATCGACATCGAGGCCAAATATGTCCAGCGCCCCGATCTCGCTCGCCCGGCAGGACACAAGCCCGAGAAAGTGACCTGCTTCAACAAACAGGATGCCAAGGGCAACCAGTGGCCAGGTTGTGACTTCACGCTGGATGTGACCGGCGGCTGGTACGACGCTGGCGATCAGGGCAAGTACGTGGTCAACGGCGGCATTTCGGTATGGACCTTGATGAACCTCTATGAGCGAGAGCAACTGGCGAAAGAGGGTGACAAGAGCGCCTTTGCCGACGGCAAGGCTAAAATCCCGGAGCAGCACAACGGCCACAACGATCTGCTGGACGAATCCCGCTGGATGATGGAGTTCTTCCTCGCCATGCAGGTACCCGAAGGCAAGAAGGCCTGGGTACCGGTAGGAGATCAATCCAAGCAGCTCGACAGCCTGAAACTGACCGAGATCGATGCCTCAGGCATGGTCTTCCACAAGGTCGCCGATGAAGCCTGGACCGGGATGCCGCTCCCGCCCCACAAGGATCCACAGCCCCGTTTCCTGAGCCACCCCAGCACGGCTGCGACCCTGAACCTGGCTGCCACCGCCGCCCAGTCTGCTCGCGTATGGAAAGATCTGGATCCGGCCTTCGCACAGCGCAGCCTGCAGGCAGCCGAACGAGCCTGGAAGGCGGCCAACCGCCATCCGGACATCTATGCTTATGACAACTTTGTGGGATCCGGTCCCTATGATGACACCAACCTGAAGGACGAATTCTACTGGGCTGCCGCCGAGCTATTTGCCACCACCGGCAAAGCCGAGTACAAGCAGGCCGTCCAGCAGTCCCCTCTCTATCTGGCCGCCCCCAAGGGGGATCGCAGCGCAAGCGGTGATCTCTACTGGCAGGATCTCAGCAGCGCAGGGACCATCACGCTGGCCATGGCGCCTAACAAACTGGGCAAACAGGAAGTGGAGAAGGCGCGCGCCGCTATCATCGCCGCAGCTGACGGCTACCAAAAGAGCGTGGCGACAGAGGGTTACCTTATCCCCTATCAGGCTACCGAATACCCCTGGGGCTCCAACTCCAACCTGATGAACCGCAGCATCTTCCTCGGGTTGGCCCATGACTTCACGGGGGAGCGCAAATACCTGCAGGCCATGTCCGATGCCATGGACTATGTGCTGGGCCGCAACCCCCTCGACCAGTCCTATGTCTCCGGCTACGGCAGTCGCCCTCTGAAAAATCCGCACCACAGGTTCTGGGCACATCCAGTCGATCCCGTGTCTCCCCTGGTTCCCCCTGGAGTGATGTCTGGAGGCCCCAACTCCATCAACTTCAGCGATCCCGTTGCATCCACTATGAAAGGGAAGTGCACCGGCCAGACCTGCTGGAAAGACGAGATAGGAGCCTGGACCCTGAACGAAGTTACCATCAACTGGAATGCTCCCTTCTTCTGGGCTGTCAGCGTGCTGGATGAAGGCGGATTAACCCGTTAAGTGCGCTCCCGATGCTCCGTCACCATGGCGGAGCATTTTCCCCTCCCGACCTTGTCCTTATGCAGATATCGGGCCTGTGTCTATCTTTTTCCCAATTTCCCATCAATGCAAACGCCACAGGGCGAATAGATAAGTGGCCCCGCAAACTCTTGCGTCCCTCCCTTATCCACCACACAGCCTTTACGACAAAGTTATGCCTCCTGAGTGCCTCTCATCCACCTTTGGGCGCAGCTGATTTTCTACCGTTATACCGTGCCATTAGGCCTGCTGACGCAATACGGCAGCCGCTCAGAGCAATCTCTCCTGCGATGCAATACAGTGCTACATACCGGTAGATGAGCCCGTGCCAGAACCTGAAGTCGATACTGTCATCATCCCTTCGGGCTTACGGCAAGGTTAGGTCAACGCCTCCATCGGAGCAGGGCTTTGCCCTAGGTCTGCGAGCTTCTGCAATGAAATCTTGCAACCATCCCACATCTGAAGGTCCCCTATCCCCAACATGCTCCAGAAAAGGCCCCTAGGCCATGACGGGACCTGCCATCAGGGCGGAGTAACAATCAGCAGAGCGCGGTAAAGCACAGGACATCATGGAGGCGGGTATCTGTTGGGGCTTTCAACATCAATGCACCGCGGGAAGAGTACGCTCTGCATCTTGTGGGGCCTGCCCAGCAGGTGTTGGGTTGGCATAAAACACCAACAGACATGAAATCGATATTTCAAAGACAAAACCCAACAACAACCAGATTAAACCAATAACCACACAAACAAAAAACACTTTATTTTCAAAGGATTGATAATCAAAAATGCGCACAAGCACAACCCAGCAAGTGATCAGCATCACAATTACAAAACCCCAAACGTGAAATCGATTTCCCAAATTATTTGGTCGATCTATAGTGAGTTCAATTTAATAACTGAGGAATCATCATGAAAAAAATTATGCTGTGCTGCTCTGCCGGGATGTCCACCAGTCTGCTGGTGAAGAAGATGGTGATCGAAGCCGATAAACGCGGCTTGGCTGCCGAGATCAAGGCTTTTGGCGCATCAGAGTTCGATGATCAGATGCCGCTCTACCAGGTGGTCTTGCTAGGGCCACAGATCAAGTACATGCAACCTGAATTACAAGCCAAGGCAGCCGTTCATGGTGTCAAGGTACAACCCATCGACATGATGGATTACGGCATGCAGCGCGGTGACAAGGTGCTGGACTACGCCCTGTCCCTGATTGGTTAAGCGTGCTCACAAGGAAGGACACACACAATGAGTTCACTCTATGGGATGCTGGTCAAGTTGATCGAACAACGGATCGGCCCATTGGCAGGAAAACTGGGCCAGCAACGCTATGTTCTGGCCATCCGTGACGGCTTCATTGCCGCGCTGCCGTTCATGATCGTTGGCAGCTTTATGCTGGTCTTCATCTTCCCCCCCATCTCCAGCGAAACCACCTGGGGCTTTGCCAGAGCTTGGCTCGATTTTTCCACCACCTATCGTGCCGAACTCATGTTGCCCTTCAACATGAGCATGGGACTGATGACGGTCTTCATCTCGGTGGGAGTCGCATCAAGCCTGGCCAAGCAATACTCCCTGGACCCCATCACCACGGGCTTGCTCTCCCTGATGTCGTTCATGCTGGTGGCGGCACAATATAAAGACGGCACCATCTCCACCCAGTATTTCTCCGGTCAGGGCATCTTTACAGCTCTCATTTGTGCCATCTATTCGACCGAGGTCTACGCCTGGCTCAAGCGCAACAACATCACCATCCGTCTGCCCGAGCAGGTCCCGATGGGGGTAGCGCGCTCCTTCGAGGTGCTGATCCCGGTCCTAGCGATCATCCTGACCTTACACCCCTTCAACATGCTGCTGCAGGAAACCACAGGCATGATCCTGCCCGAGGCGATCATGGCCATGCTCAAACCGCTAGTGGCGGCTTCCGACAGCCTGCCTGCCGTCTTGCTGGCGGTGCTGTTGTGCCAGATCCTATGGTTTGCTGGCATCCACGGCACCATGATCGTCACCGGCATCATGAACCCCTTCTGGATGGCAAACCTAGCCAGCAACCAGGCCGCACTAGCCGCAGGTCAGGCCATTCCTCACACCTTCCTGCCCGGTTTCTGGGATCACTTCCTGTTCATCGGCGGCGTGGGATCCACCTTGCCACTGGCATTCCTGCTAATGCGCAGCCGTGCCGTACACCTGCGCACCATAGGACGAATGGGCGTGGTCCCCGGGTTCTTCAACATCAACGAACCGATCCTGTTTGGTGCCCCCATCATCATGAACCCGGTCTTCTTCCTGCCCTTCATCCTGGTGCCGGTGATCAACGCCATCCTGGCCTGGTTTGCCGTGGATCTGGGTCTGGTTGAGAAGGTCGTGATGCTGACCGCATGGACCACTCCGGCCCCCATCGGCGCCTCCTGGGCGACCAACTGGGCCTTCAGTCCGGTCATCATGTGCTTCATCTGCATGGGGATCTCCGCCCTGATGTATTACCCCTTCGTGCGGGCTTACGAACGCACCCTGCTCAAGCAGGAAGCCGAGACGGCTGAAGCGGAAGAAGCCGCCAGATCAGAAAAAGCAGACACAATCACACCGATTCAGAGTCAGGCGTAAGCACCCGGCGTGCGGGCGCCACGCCGCCTGCACGCCGGTCATCAAGAGGAAACTGCAATGCAATATACATTCCCCGAAGGCTTCTGGTGGGGTAGCGCCTCGTCGGCCGCACAATCGGAAGGGGCTGCCAACGTGGGCGGCAAGGCACCGACCATCTGGGATCACTGGTTCGAGACGGAGCCACATCGTTTCCACGGTCAGGTAGGCCCAGCCAACACCTCCACCTTCTACGATCGTTATCGTGAAGACATCGCATTGATGGAACAGATTGGCCACAACAGCTTCCGCACATCCATCTCCTGGGCCCGGTTGCTGCCGGATGGCCACACCGTCAACCAGGAGGCCGTCGACTTCTACAACAAGGTTATCGATGAGCTGCTGGCCAAGGGGATCAAACCCTTCATCGGCCTGTTCCACTTCGACATGCCGATGTACTGGCAGGAGCAGGGGGGCTGGGAGAGCCGCGAAACCGTGGCGGCTTATGCCGAGTACGCAGAGCTCTGCTTCAAACTGTTCGGTGATCGCGTCGCCTGCTGGATGACCTTCAATGAACCAGTGGTGGTGGTGGAAGGTGGTTATCTGTATGACTTCCATTACCCGAACCAGATGGACTTCAGACGGGCAGCCCAGGTGGCTTATCACATGATGCTGGCCCACAGCCTGGCGGTGAAGCGTTATCGAACACTATCCCTGCCCGGCCAGATCGGCATTGTCCTGAACCTGACCCCCTCATATCCGCGCTCTTCAAACCCGGCGGACTTGAAGGCCTCGTTCATTGCTGACCTGTTCTTCAACCGCGCCTTCCTCGATCCTGCGGTGAAGGGAGTTTATCCCCAGGAGCTGATCGATATCCTGCGCGAACACGATCAGATGCCCGTGGTGCAAAGCGGCGACTGCGAACTGCTGGCCGCCGGCAAGATCGATCTGCTCGGCATCAACTATTACCAGCCGCGGCGAGTGAAGGCACGCATGACGGCCATCAACCCGGACTCCCCTTTCCTGCCTGACTGGTTCTTCGAGAATTACGAGATGCCAGGCCGCAAAATGAACCCTTATCGTGGCTGGGAAATATATGAGCGCGGTATTTATGACATATTGATCAACCTGCGCGACAACTATGGAAATATTCCAAGCTATATCTCCGAAAATGGCATGGGTGTCGAAGGGGAACACAGATTCATTGGTGAAGATGGTCAGGTAAAAGACGACTATCGTATCGACTTCATTCGTGGCCACCTCCAGTGGATTCATACCGCCATTGCTGAAGGAAGTAATTGCCGTGGTTATCACCTGTGGACCTTTATTGACAACTGGTCCTGGATGAATGCCTACAAGAACCGCTATGGATTCATCAGCCTTGATTTGGAAAGCCAGCAGCGCACCGTCAAGAAAAGTGGTGAATGGTTCGCCAACGTCTCTCGTAATAATGGATTTTAAGGAGTCATAAATGATGGATCTTGAAGAAGCAGTCATGGGCATCATCGTCAATGCCGGTCAGTCTCGCAGTCTCTGTTTCGAAGCCCTGCGTCAGGCTCGTGCTGGCCAGTTCAGCGAAGCGGATGCCTTGCTGCTCCAAGCCACCGACGCAGGGAAGGCTGCCCATGCCGTACAAACCAAACTGATTGAAGCCGATGAGGGCGAAGGCAAGACCAAGATGACACTGGTCATGGTACATGCTCAGGATCACCTGATGACCTCCATTCTGTGCCGCGAACTGGCCACCGAACTGGTCGAGATCTATCGCCGCCAAGCCAGCTGATTTTAACTCATCGGATCGGGAGTCCGTGCTTTTGCCACCGTTATATACGGTGGCTTTTTTTATTCTGCTTATACCAACCAGTCGTCATGTATTTCATACCTTTTCAGGCAATTTCAAAAATATGAAACTGTCATGACGCGATACCAGTATAAGTTTCAATATATGTTAATGGCTATTCTTATGCTGCTTGTAGTCATCAATAAAACACTCATTAATAAACACACAGGAATTTGGATAATATGCGTAAACTTGGACTGATGTCAGTATTGCTGATGGCGGGAGGATTATATTCCACTCAGGCATCGGCATGGTGGTGGAGCAATCAGGATTGGCAGGTCTCTGATGGTTGGCGTAATGGAGGGTCAGAATTCGACTGCACCTGGCGCGCCGCCAACGTCTGGATGGAGTCCGGCATGGCCATCCTCCATGCGAAATCCGACAAAGGAAACAAGAGCTGCGCTGAGCTGCGAACCTACAACTACACCCGCAAGGGTCGTTATGAGGTGCAGATGCAGGCAGGATCGGTGCCCGGCACCATCAGCTCCTTCTTTACCTATACCGGAGATGCAGGCACCAGCTCTCACTATGAAGTCGACATCGAGCTGATGGGGGGCACCAACCTGCTCCATACCAACGTCTGGATCCAGGGGCGTCAGTATCCTCAAGACATCGATTTAGGCAAGTACGGCATGTCAATCTGGAATATGGAGCGCTACGCCTTTAATATCGATGCAGCGGGTGTCACTTGGCAGGTGTT
Organism: Aeromonas sp. R2-3; assembly: GCF_040908375.1. Taxonomy (NCBI): domain Bacteria; kingdom Pseudomonadati; phylum Pseudomonadota; class Gammaproteobacteria; order Aeromonadales; family Aeromonadaceae; genus Aeromonas; species Aeromonas sp. R2-3. The sequence goes on from NZ_JBFODP010000031.1 coordinate 39,517, forward strand.
CAGCCGCACCCAGAACAAATGGGTGAGCGTGCGCCGAGAGAGCCGCCCCGTCACCAGTTGGATGCAGGTTTTTGTGAACAACTGGATCAGCGCCAATCCCAGCTTCCCACCAAGTACCTACAACAGCCAACCTGTCTACGCCAAATACAAGTACGTCAACGTTACTCCATGGGAATGATAGTAGGCTACGTAGTGGCCTAATCATCCCGGACACCATTTTAGGTGGTACAGTCGCCACCATGACCTGAGGTGTTCAATGACAAGATTACGTCGCTCATTTACTGCCGAATTCAAACTCGAAGCCGCATCCCTGGTGCTCGACCAGGGATATTCAGTCCCCGAAGCAAGCCGTTCACTGGATGTCGGTGAAACCGTACTTCGCCGCTGAGTTCAGCAACTGCTTGAACCGATACATCGCCGCCTCTGCCAGCGAGCGCCGATTATATCCCGACATCTTCTTCCAGTGCGCCAGCCCTTCCTTGCGCATCTCCAGCACCGCCTCATTTCTCGGATGTCCCTTTTCCCATAACCCCGCGTTCTTGCGAGGCGGGATACAGGCTGTCGCCCCTTTGCGCGCGATAAGCTGATGGCTGGCTTTGCTATCATAGGCGCCATCCGCATAAACACGTCCCAGCTTGCGCCGCAGTGGGTTGAGCAAGGTCGGCAGCACCTCGGCATCATGGACATTTTCCAGCGAGACTTCCGCCGCCACGATATCGTGGGTCACCGGGTCTACCGCCAGGTGTAACTTGCGCCAGACCCGCCGCTTCTCAGCGCCGTGTTTTCTGACCTTCCACTCGCCTTCACCAAACACCTTCAGCCCGGTTGAGTCGATAACCAAGTCGGTAATGCGCCCCTTTGGGGGCTGTCGATAAGCGACCGTCACTGTGCGTGCTCGCTTGCTGACACAACTGTAATCGGGGGCACAAAGCGGTACGTTCATCAACTCGAACAGGGAGTCGAGTAGTCCTTGGGTGGCCCGCAGAGTGAGGTTGAAAATCCCCTTGAGCATAAGGAAAAGGAAGGTACAGATGATCTGGTCAGTGTAAAGCTGGCTGTGGCCCCGGCCCCCATGATGGCCGTGGTGAAACCAGTTGTTCATGGCCTCGGCATCAACCCAGAAGGTGAGTGAACCACGGTTAACCAATGATTTGTTGTATTGAGGCCAGTTGGTGATGGGGAGAAGCGACGTACCCATGATGCAGACTTGAAGAGGATGGTGGTGATCAGGTCACCGAGTCCTCAGTTAGTTCCATTCAAGCTGCATCGATTTGGGCAACAACGCCGGTGGCGACTGTAACACCTAAAATGGTGTCCGGGATGATTAGACCACTACACGCCGGGATGGAAGAAAAGAGGATGGAAACTGAAAAGTGGTAAGCAAGTGGCTAATAGATTGTTGGTCGAAGAAGTATATTCAGCATTCGCACGCATAAAAAACAAGGTTTCAATTGAGCGCGATTTTGGCCGTGCAGGAATTGAAGGTAATGAGATAGCGGACAAACTAGCAAACTTGGCGATCACTACCAACGAAGTGGAGCTCGCCAGACTCAATGATGATCTGTAACAATCTCACGTCACGACAGTGTCTAAAGAAGCCGGGGCGATTCAGTGAAAATAATCCAACTCATTGAAATTTAAAAATTAAAGTGTCAATTCTTGGCATAAGGCATTCTTTCTTTGAACCCTCATATAGCACACAATTATAACACCGTGTAAAAATCTTTATTTTTTCACTGTTCCCACTTTTTTCAAACAGGCGCTAAAATTTTTCTGGCGGATATGAAATGTGATGGACATCACGTTCCGCAATGTATCAATTAAGGATAACGGTGCTGCCGAATTAGGCAATACCGCATCGGAAAAGGAGCAAGCCTATGTCCTGGTTTCGTGATTTTGTAGAAGCAACGGTTGCCACCGCGGTAGTGATTGTCTCTCTGCCTGTGCTGGGCCCTGTGGGTGCCATCTCCTCAGCCGGGGTAGCTGTTGCGGTGGCGGTGGGTGCTGGCACCGCAACCGACAAGTACATGGATGAGAAGGGATAGTTACAAGCTAGCATACATCGTCTGAGCGACCGTCACTGGCACTCAGGCGTTGTTAGCGGCGGGCATGAGCTTGATATGTGAGAGGGAAAGAGCATGTTTACCAAGATGATGTGCAATGGATATTGCCTGTAGTGCCTTCACTGCTCCCGATACGCCTTCGTCAGCGAACCAAGTCTCAACCTTGTGAGTCTGCCCAATACTGTGACGCTGAGCTCCAATACTCTGTTCGTCCGTGCTTACTCTGAGATACCCAATCAACGCCACGATAGTCTCGACAGTGAGTACGACCGCCAAGACCCAGAAGAGGAGCAGCGCAGAGAAGTATATCGCCGCGAACATGGTTGCGGCTTTATGAATGAGCGCTGGAACCCATACTAGTTCCGATCAACATATGGTGACGTCGCCAATGACTGGCAAGCATATTTGAGTGATCTTGATATCTAAAGCAAGTCACTCCAGACCCCATCGGACTCGATCAACCTAACAAGAGCTTGCGCACTGAATCCGTCGGCATACAGAGTCTCTACCTCATTCCCAGCCTCAGCCTCATCCATCTCTTCAAACTCCCGCAGATAATGCGGTTCATCGCGCAAAGCGATCTCCATGATCTCGCGGGAGACGACGTGGAACCCATCGACAACCTCACCATCAAATTCAATCGACGTATCCACAACCCAGGCATGCAGGGCTGGCAGAGGATTAACATCACTCAGCAATAGAGCTGAACGCAACCCTTGGTCATTTTGCAGTGCTTGAAGCACAACCGGTTGCTTGCGCTTTAACTGCCTCGCCGCCTTGCGCAGGGTATTGGTTCGATGCAGCCAGACTTCATGGCGAGTTGAACGAATGAAGCCAGACTTGACCTCCAGCAGCAACGCAACCCCATCCAAGTGACAGATCAGGTCCACTTCGCCAGCATCGCGCTCATCACTCAGTGGCGGTTGGTAGCCCACCACGACGTGGAATCCCCTCTGCCTTAGCGCTTCGGCAAGGGTATGTTCAATACGCTCCGTTTCGCTGCGCAAAGCTGGCCTGCGTTGTTCAACACGACGCAGGTTATTCACCGCAGCGGTCAGATTGTTCTGTTGACCGGCAACCCAGGGGAACTGAAAACTGTAGCGGCCAATCTTGTAGAACGGCCGCTCGTACAGTCGTGGTGACGGTATGTTTGGCGCTTGCCTTATCTGCGCGGATAGAGCCTGCAGATCACTGGTCCAGAACTTCAGGATGGCTTCGGCCGCCTCGGGGTCGCCCTTGGGATGCTCAGGGCTGACGGTCCAACCACAAATACGACGGATCTTATCTTTCGGTTCCGACCAGGTGATGGGAAAGCGGTTCTCACCATGCACAAGTCCTTCAAAAGCCAATTGACCCAGAGCCTTCACTGCTACACCTGAGTCATCCATATAGCGCAGAAAAGGCTGGAGAAATGCCTGCTCGAAGAACACGGTTGTCAGCTCACTGGCTAATATCGCGTGGTGCAGGGCTACCTCAGCTCCATCGTTCAGTCTGACCCGCTCACCCAACCCGAAAATGGTCTGCAGGTAGAGCTGACTGCGAATGGCTTTTATGTAAGCTAGCTGATTCGCTTCGTGGTTTTCCGGCCTCCCTATGATTGCGCCAGCCATATCGGACGCTGCGAATTGCTCAATCGCGCGGTACATCCAGTAGTGCCAAAGCAACCTGCTTTTTCTCTCAGTACGCTGCCAGCGCTGTGAGCCCAAATCAGTTTTATTGAAGATGACCGGTTGTCCCGGCTTGAGCTGGTAACCGCAATCGCTGTCAAAACAGAACCAATTGATGGAATTCTCGTAATCGATTCGCTCGCGCATAGCGGCAATAAGCAGGGCAACCGATTCGAGGTTGGCAACACACTCTCGCCCCACACCTGACGGTGGAAAAAGGAGTGGCGACAAATGACGCTTGAGAGATCGGCCGAGAACCTCCTCTGTCAGTTGAAAATCACGCTCGGAACAATTCAACAGTTTGCGCGCGATAATCCGATCATAGACATCCCAATCTTCCGCACTGCTGTCTCTATCCTTAGCGGCACCAAGTTGCCCATAAGCTGTCACGCTCAAATAGGAAAGTAGCTCTAATAGCGTAAGCGACTTCAGGTGGGACTCAGCCAGTTCGATGGCTTTATCGAATGGTTCGAGTTGCTCAAGCAAGCGATCACAGACGCCGAAAAATTCGCACCAATCCTTGCTGACGAGATTGTCCCGAAGATGCTGCCAGAGCGGTGAATCGCTGCGTGTAAACAGCTTCGAGTAACGAATCGCCCAACGCAATACATCTGGATGACGAGCGGCCAGATGATCCAGCAGCGCAGTGCTAATAGCATCCTCAAAATGCAAAATACGTCCCAGTGCCAAGCTTGCCAGTTGAGCACCTTCAAGATTGACTGGCTCCCACCAAAAGGATGCGGCAGCCAGTCCGGCAGCACGATTGCGAGTTGTGTATTTGCCGCTCGGACGTTGATCCAGAAAGTCGTGAAGGCACTCATCAAGTGCGGCGAATGGGGCAAGCTGCTGTGCATATCCAGCAAAACGAGTCTGGTAAAACTCCTGGCATTGCCGTTCCTGGCCTTGCATATCTGGTGATCCTTTTCCTGCCGTCGAACCTTGATAATCAAAGAGATTGAAATCAGCCGCTCATTTGAGGCCCGCAACGAGTCGGGCAATCTGTATGGAAGGAAATAGTTAGCACGTTTCCCTGAAAGGGGAAACTGCTGATGAGGAGCCAAGAACTGGCAATTACAGATGTGGTAAGCAGGGCGGCAAATCAAAATGCCCCACAAATGCCCCACAGAACTGGGGGACCGGAAAAGCACAAGGGCCTAGCCGAAGCTAAGCCCTTGTTAGATTTGGTCGGTGTGAGAGGATTCGAACCTCCGACCCCTTCGTCCCGAACGAGATTGCCACGATGGCTTTGGGGCTTTCATTCGATCTCGCAAAATCAGTCATCCTAATCAACCTCGCTATCTTCGTCCCAGTTGGGTGGATGCACAAACGTTACTGTCGATTTCACCTGCATGCTCCCGTGGCTAAGGCCCGAATTTTCTCGCGCCCCCCCATCGCCGTACTTCTTGGGAGCCAACTTCGAGGCCAGCCATTTACGAGCATCGATCTGCAGGCGGGCACGAGCAATCACATCATGGTTAACTTTTACGTTCCCGTTGGCGTCGAGAAAGGTGTCATTACTGCTGTCATCGGCAATCTGGAGGATCTCGTCGGCCAGTTTGTCGGCCAGCTCCTCGCGCGCGCACGCGTACTGGTCCCTAAATTCTATGTAGCGTTCATCAGCCAACCAGCGCATCACCATAGATTTGGACGGCATGCCTGGACGCGCAAGCACTGCGCGTAGACTCACTCCATCAGCAATGGCGCTGCATATAGCCTCACCCAACTCGTTTGTGAATGTACTCCGACGACCTCTTGTTACCGTCTTGGGATTCGACGTATTGGTTTCCACAGTGGAAACCTGAGGAGTAAAAACTGGGATCATAACTTGAGTTGTAGAATCCACGTGTTCAGAGCCCCTGATAGGGGCCGTAGGCATACCTGAAGATGAGGTAGCGTTAACGGGTGTTATAACTCTTGACCATTTGTGCGTCTTGGCCCGCTTGTTAATGGCGGTATGTGAAATGCCGTGCTCTATCGCTATTTGGCGTACACTTTGGCGGCCAGCACAGTACGCGAGTTCGATACTGTGCCAGTCTGGGGAATCCGTTGTATGCATAGAGGAATAGGTCATAGGCGACCAGTATTTACGAAGGCGCAGGTTGATATCCAGCCCTACAGGGGGGAGGATGATAATCGTTGCCCGGATGTGCGGTAATAAATCAGTCTACCTTCCTTAGATGGAGTAGTAGATTACGCATCCGGCGCGAGGCTCCTCAGGGCAAGGCATTGCAGCCAGCAGCAGGAAATCGGTGTGTAAATGCCCCCTGCGCTCCACTTAGGCATATGATGTCCATCAGTAAAAACTACATCACCTTCCCAAGTTATTTATAGTTAATATTTAATTTCAATTACTTAATCACTCCATCCCCCTTTGTGTACCTTACCCTTGGCCGACGCCACCGCTACCTGAACCACCCGATCTACCTCCTCAGCACTGATGTTTGAAATCACCCCTTCCTGGAATCGACAGTATGCAGTCCCCGTATTACCGCTCCGGTTCAGACGCACACTCAGTTCTAAGAGCCCTTGGCGAGGAGAGTTCTCGTCATACACCTCGTCCCGGTACAAGCCAATCCAAATGTCGCAGTCTTGCTCGATCTGGCCAGTGTCACGGCTGTCGCTCGGCATGGGCCGCTTGTTGTCCCGAGATTCAAGACCACGATTGAGCTGAGTCAGCAGCACTACCGGGCAACCCATCTCCTTGGCCAGTTCCTTGAGTCCCTTGGTGATCGCCCCATACGCCAAGTCATTGCGTTCAGCCTTATCCGCCTTCATCAAGGTCAGATAGTCCACCGCAATCAATCCCAGTTGACCCAACTTACGGCGCAGACGACGACACTCCCTAACAATCTGGGACAGGCTCATACCCGACTGATCGGCAAGGTGAAGCTTGGAGTAGCCCAACTCGGCCGCTACAGAATAGGCCTTGTCGATCGATTGCTGGTCTTTCGCATGACTCAGCTCCTGCCGATTTATTCCGACAGCCTGCGCGATCATCACCTCGAACAGCTCAACACTGGTCATTTCCAGACTGAAACCAACAACCGGCAGCTTTTTCACCAAAGCAGTGTGGTTGCACAAGCTGGCCATCACCGTCGATTTACCCATTTTGGGGCGTGCCCCAATGCACACCAGCGCGGTCTTGTTGATCCCGGACGGGTAGAGCAACTTGTCGAGACTGTCGATCCCTGTCGCGTAACCGATCATCTCGTTAGGGTTGAGGTTAGAGCGGCGCTCCATCTCGTCACACCACTGGCGGACTATGTCTGAGGCTGGCGACGCTAGGGCCGACACACCATCAGAGCGCTTGCTGTCGATTTCCCCCAGCAGGCCATCCATGGTGGCGAACCGCTCTTCGGTCGAGCTGAATCCAGGATCCATCATCGCCCCAATACAATCCTGCAGCCTAGCAACAGCAAAGCGACGATCTGCATTTTGGCGCACGATGGCACCATAGGTAGTGATGTTGGCCGCACTCGGCGTGTTTTTGATGACTTCTATCAAGTAGGCCAAACCGCCAGCCTCCTCAATCAGCCCACTCTCATCCAAACGGTGGCTGACCGTATTGAGGTCAACAGGTTGGCGCGTAGCCACCAACTGTGAGATGGCGTCAAAAATGATCTGGTGCGGCCGGCTGTAAAAATCCCGCTCAGACAGAGAGAGCTCGTGGAAAGCTTCGGCGCGGATCATCAGCCCACCCAGCGTCGATTGTTCAGCTTCAAAGTTGTGCGGAGGGACCAATCCCAGAATGCTACTCGTCATCGAACCGCCCCTCCATTACGCCCAATATGCAGCGCTCGGTGATCAGAAAATCCAGATTCTTCCGTTTCCAGCTCGACCTGCCATCCTGCCGTGGTCGACTCTCACACATCCAGCGGCAGTTCTCGGCGATATATTCCAGGTACTTACGCCAGCGTTCTTCGGTAAACTTGAACTTGTGCCAGAAGTTACGAATTTTGGTCTTGCGTGCGTCGGTAAGCTCCCGTATTGCAGCCATCTCAGGCAGTACCTCGTGGTAGATATCCACGATGGCTTGAAAGGGTGTGTGTTTGCTCTGCTTGACCTGTTGTTGTTCGACTGTGGGGGCGTCAGCACCAGCTGATGCTCCATCAGTATTTTTCTTTTTTGTCTTTTTAGTAGTGTCTTTTGTGTGTCCGGGTTTCTCTGACAAGACTGTCATGGTTTCCGTGACACCATTTGTCATGGTTTCTCTGACAATGTCAGACTTCCTATGACACTCAGTAACTTCCCACTCACTCAGGCAATTGTTGGGACCGATTTTGCCCACCTCACGCACCAAAACCTTCATACGTAACAACGTGTTTTTGGCAAGACTGACCGCCTGGCGCGACATCCCTGTGCGCCGGGCAATCTGGCCGTCAGAAATGCGATCCACCTTCTTGTTAAACCCGAAGGTGCAGCGGGTAATGGCATGTATCACCTTCTGCTCATTCTTGGTGAAATCAGCCAAAATGATGGCGTCATAGAGCTCATTGGCAATCCTGGTAAAACCGTCAGCCAGTTGAGCCACACGGACAGCCGGTGGCTGAACTGGCGCGTGCTTGTCCGGAAACATATAAATATCAGCCATATTACACACCGTGTTTATCAACCAGTGCACGTACACGCAGCTCGATTTCTTTGTGAGTCAGCTCTTTCTCACGTTCAAGCAACAATGCCTTTTCCCTCGAGTACAAAACCCAAGACTCCTGAGGTGTGACGTCCTTGGTATCCGGCCTTACTACATCACCCATGTCTCACCTCCAATCACAGCAAGGAAACCATCAGCAGAGAGTAGGTAGTTCTTCTCCATGGTGAAGGGCATGTAGAGCAGCAAAATGAATTTCTTGAATGGGGAGGCCATTACGTAATCTCCCCTTCGCTCAATTTGGCAATGAATGCCTCAACAGCGGCAAGGTCGTAACGAATAGCCCGCGGTCCGATATGGACAGCCTTGGGGAAATTCGGATTATTTTTACGCCAGCGGTAGATGGTAGCCCGCGAGATTTCCAGTTTTTTACGCAAGCTTGCTTCGGAAATCAGCATCGTATTAGGTTGATTCATAAGATTGCTCCTTGGTTTTTTGCATTCGAGAGCAGTCTGAAGGAATGTCAACCTATGAGGCCAGCCCTACAGGGGTGAAAGCTTAATTGAGCCTGATCGCCCCCCTTTGGGGGCGTCTATGTCAACTCAACAATTTAGTGATTTATCTCGACAAGCAATTAATTAACGACATTATCAACCAGATAGAGCAGTGCTTGAGTGATGAGTCTCTAAAGAGTACTCTGCGAGATCTAACCAACCTGCGCGAGTCCTACAGGTGAGGGGATTCAGTGGATGGGACGTACAGGCATTCTATGGGGTTTGCGTTACGGGCTAGACAGAGAGCAATGTGACGTTCGAGGATGGGGCTCAAGAGTAGGATGAGCCAGACAGAAATGCCGCCTGACCCTAAACACCAGATTGGTCAACGACAGCTTTCCAAACTGCGACGTATACGAACATTCGCCGCGAAGCTACCCATCATTTACTCCCCAAGGTTTGCAGAGACACCAGGATCCATTTCAGTCTGCAGCAAGCGTCGTTCCCATAATTCCAAGGCATGACGCTTTTCTGGAAGATATTCATAACGATCATAGTGTTTGCTGGATACGTCATTCCGGGCGTGATTCTGGAGGCGGTCGCGCAGATCTTTGGCAATACCAAGCTCACCCATCAGGGTTTTACAGGTACGCCGGAAGTCACGGGGGATAAAATGCTCCATCTGGGTTCGTTTTCTGTAACGGTCGATAGCTTGGCTCAGTGATGCCATCGGCATAGGCTTATCCGACTGCAGGGCATGAGGAAAGATAAAAGGGCTATCACCAGCTAGCTCTTGTTGGAACCGAAGGACAAACAAGGCGCTATCAGTGAGTGGAACAATGTGGATACGCTTATTTTTTGAAATGTCGGCGGTAATGGTCAGAGTTTTGGCTTGCCAATCAATATTGGCCCAACGGGATTCAGCCAGTTCATTGGGCCTCTGACCTCCGGTGAAGAAACACAACCGGATCAGGTTGCGTAGGGTCGGGCCAAGGCTCGTTGGCTGCTCCATATCATCGAGTAGTTGACGGGTTTCGCTCCATGATAGGAATCGTTCTCCGACGCGCTCCGCAGCTTTCTGTTTGGGTATCGCGTCCACTGGGTTCATCACAAGGCCAAACTTAGCATCATCTATGAAGTTGGCAGGATCGTTGTCGTGCTTGAGGCCGTAATTGAAGGCTGCCATCAGGTAACTACGTACCCGGTTTGATTGGGTGCTTGCTCCCCGGCGTATCATGTGGGCCAAAATGATCTTGATATCATGAGCGGTCACATCCTTTGCTTTGGTCGTCTTGCTCAGATGCGGGTATGTCTCTTTTTCCAACGCCAACATCACAGCCGCATGGGTACGTTTACCGTCTTTCTTCATCTGTTGGGTATAGCTTTGGAATAACTGCCCTATGGTGCCTTGTTGCTCATGCTCTCGCTTGGCCTGCTCACGCTCTTTTGATTGTCGTTCTTGCTCATCTTTGGGGTCTAAACCATCTCGGATTGTCTGGCTCAAGGCCCGGGCTTTGTTGCGGGCATCGGCAAGGCACAGCGTGGGAAAACTGCCAAGTTGGATGAAGGCCCGCTTTCCTTTGCGCATGTAGCGGAAGACAAACATCTTGCCACCACTTGGAAGAACTTTGACCCCGAGCCCACCAGCCCCACGAGTACGGGTATCATCCATCCTGTAATAGGCATTGGTTTTCGCTGGTAGTGCAGCGATATCATTGGGCGTTAATGGCATAGTCGACAGGTCTCGCTAAAAGCACCCATGCTCAAATCATGGTGCTTTAATGGGTGCTTTTAAGATGAAGCTATCTGATATTTTACGAGATCTTATGAGACAAGCAAGTTTGCTATATGTATGTGTTTACTATGATTTTTGTATGCTTTCTGAAACGCAATGAGACATTGTGAGAATGTAAATTCTACGACTCATAATCGATTGGTCGTGGGTTCAAGTCCCCCAGGGGCCACCAAATTGAAAAAGGCCGCTCATAATGAGCGGCCTTTTTGCATCTACGTATCGGGCAATGCCCTGTGATGAGCTGGATGAGGTCATAGAAAAGACCCGCCATGGGCGGGTCTGGGCAGGGTCCGGATCAGGCGCCTCACTCAGAGACAAGGAGCCTAATGCTGAGCCTCAGGTTTGCTCGTTGCTGCTGCTCTGGATGGATGAGCGACGCCCGATGGCAGGCAGCATCCGGGTAACCAGATTGCTGCGCTGGCGCCAAGAGGTGAAGACGATGGCCAGCAGATGCAGACCAATCAGTCCCTGCAGCGCCACCACGCACCACTCATGCCACTCGTCAGCCCCCAGTTCAAATCCCGTCTCGGTATTTTGAAACCAGCCGCTGCCAGCAGTGGCCAGCACAACCAGCCAGAGCGCCCACACGGCCAGCTTGCCGCTACCGTGATGACCCGGAGCCGGAGGCTGCCGCTCACGCATCTCGCGCGCTTGCTGGCGAAAATCCTCACCGCTGGGGATGAGGGCACCAAGGCGAGCGTAGCCACGGGCGAAAGTGAGCCCCCAGAGCAGACGCAAGGAGATCAGCCCAATGGCGCCGTAACCCAGCCACTCATGCCACTCCTCCCCCGCTTCGTTAACCCAGAGGTTGCCGATGCAGACCGCCGCCAAGCCCCAGTGGGTCAGGCGAACCAGCGGATCCCAGCGAAAGGGCTCACCCTTTTTGCTTGGCATATTTGTGGTACTCCTTCTTCAGGTCGTTGACCTTGGCCAGATGTTCGCGCGCCTTGGCCTCATCACCCGCCTTGAGTGCGGCCAGGCTGGCGTCCAGCTCGGTCTGTACCTCGTTCATTCCTTCAAGGAATTTCTCTTTCTTGGCGGCCGGCATGTTCTTCTGCTTGGCCACATCCAGCTGGGCCTTCATCTCGTTGATGTGCTTCTCCATGGTGGCTGCATCATCAGCCTTGACGGCCTGCTTGTAGTTGAAGCCAATCTTCTTCATCGGCTGTTCCAGATCACCCGCCACGGCAGGCAGGGTCATCAGGCCAAACATCAGGGGCAGCAGCAGGGGGCGGACGGTTTTCAACATGGGATTTCCTTATATAACGACATGCTCGAATTGTTAGGGGTACTTATGAATCCAAACAAGAATTCATCACCAGCATGATGCCATGACTCATGGTGAAACGTTTGTGAAAAATGCTGTTTTTTGTGGCAAATAGTGACAGATATGCCGCGCTTGTTTGCGCTTGGTAACTGATTGAACACCGGTAACACGCGACAAAGAGAAGATTGAAAGCGGTAAACAGGGACAAAAAACCCCGCCGTAGCGGGGTCTGAATCAGCTGGCCATTTGCTGGCGTCAGTTACTCCTGTTCGCGAGCAATGGCGCGCCAGCCGATATCCTTGCGGTAGAAGACGCCATCCCACTTGATGCGGCCAGCGAGCTGATAGGCACGCTGCTGGGCTTCTACCACAGTATGGCCGAGGGCGGTTGCGCACAACACGCGGCCGCCAGCGGTCAGGCTGGTATCGCCCTCCAGGCGGGTACCGGCATGGAACACCTTCTCACCCGCCACTTCATCCACCGGCAAGCCGCTGATGGGGTGGTTGGTGCTGTAATCGCCGGGATAGCCTCCCGCCGCCAACACCACGCCGATAGCCGCGCGGGGATCATAAATGGCCTCTTTCTGATCCAGCTTGCCTGCGCAAGCGGCCAGGCAGAGCTCCACCAGATCGGATTGCATCCGCAGCATGATGGGCTGGGTCTCGGGATCACCAAAGCGGCAGTTGAACTCGATCACCTTGGGATTGCCTGCACCGTCGATCATCAGACCGGCGTAGAGGAAACCGGTGTAGACGTTGCCCTCGGCCGCCATTCCTCGCACGGTCGGCATGATCACCTGCTCCATCACGCGTCGATGTACCTCGGCGGTCACTACCGGCGCCGGGGAGTAAGCCCCCATGCCGCCGGTGTTGAGGCCGGTATCACCGTCGCCAACCCGCTTGTGATCCTGACTGGTGGCCATCGGCAGCACGTGCTCGCCATCGACCATGACGATGAAGCTCGCCTCTTCACCCTCCAGAAACTCCTCAATCACCACCCGGGAGCCCGCTTCGCCAAAGGCATTGCCGGAGAGCATGTCGCGCACCGCGTCTTCCGCCTCCGGCAAGGTCATGGCGACAATCACCCCCTTGCCCGCCGCCAGACCATCGGCCTTGATGACGATGGGGGCGCCCTTCTCGCGCAGATAAGCGAGCGCAGGCTCCACTTCGGTGAAGTTCTGGTACTCGGCGGTCGGGATGGCGTGACGGGCCAGGAAATCCTTGGTGAAAGCCTTGGAGCCTTCCAGCTGGGCAGCGGCAGCGGTCGGGCCAAAGATGGGCTGACCGGCGGCGCGGAAGGCATCCACCACCCCTTTCACCAGCGGCGCTTCCGGCCCGACGATGGTGAGGCCGACCTGCTTCTCTTTGACAAAGGCCAGCAACCCTTCGATATCGGTCGCCTCGATGGCGACGTTCTCGACACCCGGCTCAAGCTGGGTGCCTGCGTTGCCCGGCGCCACAAAAACGTGACGTACCAGTGGGGAGTGTTTGGCCTTCCAGGCCAGAGCGTGTTCGCGGCCACCGTTGCCAATGATCAGTACTTTCATCGTATCGCTCGCTTCTATTTGTGGTCACTGGACGGCCACCCAGGCCGTCAGTCAGTGGAAATAGTCAGTTGAAAAGAGACAACAAAAGGGCCGCCATCGGCAGCCCCTGACCCATCAATGACGGAAATGGCGCATGTTGGTGAACACCATGCACATGCCGTGTTCGTCGGCGGCGTCGATTACCTCCTGATCGCGCATCGAGCCACCCGGCTGGATCACGCAGGAGATACCGGCCTGCGCGGCAGCATCGATACCGTCGCGGAACGGGAAGAAGGCATCGGAGGCCATCACGGAGCCCGCCACGGTCAGCCCTTCATCCGCCGCCTTGATACCGGCGATTTTGGCCGAATAAACACGGCTCATCTGGCCTGCACCGACGCCGATGGTCTGGCCATCTTTGGCGTAGACGATGGCGTTGGATTTGACGAACTTGGCCACTTTCCAGCAGAACAGCAGATCTTGCAGCTCTGCCTCGGTCGGCTGGCGCTTGCTGACCACGGTCAGATCACCCAGCGTCACCATGCCGAGATCCCGCTCCTGTACCAGCAGGCCGCCGTTGACGCGCTTGAGGTCAAAGCCTTGCGCCGGTGCCGTCCACTGACCGCATTCGAGCAGACGCACGTTCTGCTTGGCAGCGACCGCATCGCGGGCCTCCTGGCTGACGGTGGGGGCGATGATCACTTCGACAAACTGGCGGGCAACGATGGCAGCGGCAGTGGCGCCATCCAGCTCGCGGTTGAAGGCGATGATGCCGCCAAAGGCGGAGGTGGGGTCGGTCTGGTAAGCGCGATCGTAGGCACTCAGCAGGTCGTTACCGATGGCCACACCGCAGGGGTTGGCATGCTTGACGATGACGCAGGCCGGCTCGTCGAACTCCTTGACACACTCCAGCGCCGCATCGGTATCGGCGATGTTGTTGTAGGAGAGCGCCTTGCCCTGCAGCTGGATAGCGCTGGAGACAGAACCCGGAGCAGCATGCTCCTCGGCATAGAAAGCGGCAGCCTGATGGCTGTTCTCACCGTAGCGCATGTCCTGCTTCTTGATGAACTGGCTGTTGAAGGTGCGCGGGAAGCGGGACTCCTCGTCACCCTCCTTGTTGTCACCGTAGGAAGGAACCATGGTGCCGAAGTAGTTGGCGATCATGCCGTCGTAAGCAGCAGTGTGCTCGAAGGCGGCGATGGCCAGATCGAAACGGGTCGCCAGTTTCAGGCTGTTGCCGTTGGCATCCATCTCACGAATAACCCGATCATAGTCAGCAGCTTTGACGACGATAGCGACATCTTTATGGTTTTTGGCGGCAGAGCGCACCATGGTCGGGCCGCCAATATCGATGTTCTCGACCGCATCGGCCAGAGTGCAACCCGCTTTGGCTACGGTGGCAGCAAAGGGGTAGAGGTTGACGACAACCATGTCGATGGGGGAGATAGCGTGCTGGGCCATGATGGCGTCATCCTGATCCCGACGACCGAGGATGCCGCCATGAACCTTGGGATGCAGGGTCTTGACCCGGCCATCCATCATTTCAGGGAAACCCGTGTAGTCAGAGACCTCGGTCACCGGCAGACCCGCCTCGCCAAGCAGCTTGGCGGTACCGCCCGTGGAGAGCAGGGCAACACCACGCTCGTTGAGTGCCTTGGCAAATTCCAGAATGCCGGTTTTGTCAGACACACTCAGCAGTGCACGGCGAATGGGTCGAGCTTGTTCCATCACACTATCGTCCTCAACATAACGGGGACCGTTCCATGGGAGGCGAGGCTCAACACAGAGAGTCCCCAAATAAATGGAAGTGGGGGATTTCGCAAACCACTCTCGCCCCGGCATCCGGCAAAAGCGTTTTAGGAAATGCCCGCTTGGTGCGGCGCTCTGTTATGGGCGCGTATTCTACACAAAAAATGTGACCTGTGGTGGATTTTTTGAAACAGCAAAGCCTTATTTGGCGCGGCGTTAAACGTTTTCCACTTGATTTTCTCGAAACGTTTGCACTTTCAGTGTTTTATGGGAAAAAGGGTCGCCAGGAGATGTTTATCTGCCCCTTTTATGCCCTTGGCTGGCAATCCATGGGCAAAGGGGTGATAGTGGATTCCGGTTTTTGTGGCGGCATACATTCAAGGGGAGAGAGAGCATGTATCGGATCGGTGAACTGGCCAAGGCGTGCGGGGTCAAGGCAGATACCCTGCGTTTTTACGAGAAGAACGGGCTTATCTCACCGGGGATCCGCAACGAATCCGGCTACCGCCTCTACAGTGAACAGGACAAGCGGCGGCTGGAGTTTATTATCCGCGCCAAGTCGGTGGGATTCTCGCTGGCCGATATCGGCGAGCTGCTCGACCTCGATACCAACAAGGCCAAAGTCACCTGCCAGGAGGTGAAAGCAGTGGCCGACACCAAGCTGGCCCAGGTGGAGCAGAAGATCATCGAACTGACCCGCTTTCGCGACAACCTGCGCGAGCTCTCCAATATCTGCTGCGGCGGGCCGCGCTCGGCGGAGCACTGCGCCATCCTCGAGACGCTGGAATCTGGCGCCCCTGCCCATCACGAGCACCACAGCCACGACCAGCATGACCCGGTTCACGGCTGACGTGGTATGCCTGACTGAGCGTGCCTAGCTCAGTGTGACTGACTCGGCGCGCCCGACGCATTGCTCCGGCGGCGATTTGGTGACAAAATCGCCGAGTTTTTAACCGGTGCAAGTGCATCCGGTTGCCGGGCGCTAGCCTGCACAGGCACCCGCAGCGAAAACCACCATCCAGACACAAGAGTCAACACACCAAGAGAAAAGAAGAGGAGCCATCATGGCCAAGATTCGGGTCGACCAACCCACCCTCCCCCGTGAGGAGCATGCGCAAGGGGGCAACTATGCCCACCAGCGCGGCGAGATAAAGGATAACCATCTGCACGCCCTGCTCTGTGATCCCCTGTTTCGCAACCGGGTCGAGCGCAACAAGAAGGGCAAGGGGAGTTACCAGCGCAAGGCCAAATTTGGCAAGCGGTGGGAGCCCGGCCAACAGCTGATGATCCGCGTCTGCTGCTGAGCGGGTTTCTACCGACCATAAACAGTCAGGGCGCCATTGGCGCCCTGATTGTTATCTCGAAACACGGTTCGCCAAAACTGCCTCACGACCTGTTGCGAGAAGCTGTCAGCGAGGTGAAGAGCAGCGCAGGAACCGGAGCGTATAAATATACGTGAGGCTTCCGAGCAGCGCATGAACCTTGATCACGGCTTCGCAGCCAGCTCGTGAGCCAGTTTTCACTCATCCATAAACAGTTCGAGCAGCACGTTGAGATAGCGATGACCGAGGGAGGTAAGCTGCCAGCTATCTCCCAGATCCTCGATAAGCTCCTTGCTCTGTGCGATGGCGAGCACCGTCTCCACCCGTTCCAGCGGCAAGCCAGTGTAGGCCTCGAACTCCGCCTTGGGGGCCGGTTCAAACAGTCGGAAGCGGTTCATAAAGTATTCGAGCGGCAGATCGTCTGCCGTCACCTGCCACAGCTCGTCCAGATAGGGACGGCTCTTGTCCAGATACCCTTTCGGATGCTTCACCTTGGCTGTGCGCAGGATCTGCTGATCCGCAAGATCAGTCACCTTGCCATGGGCGCCACAGCCAATCCCCAGATAGTCACCAAAGCGCCAGTAGTTGAGGTTGTGATGGCACTGATAGCCCTCTTTGGCGTAAGCCGAGATCTCGTACTGGCGATAACCGCTGGCGGTGAGCATGGCGTGGCCCTGCTCATAGATGTCCCACAGGGTGTCATCTTCCGGCAGTTTGGGCGGTTTGGAGGCAAACGCCGTGTTCGGCTCTATGGTGAGCTGATACCAGGAGAGGTGCGGCGGGGCGCAGTCGATAGCCTGCTGCAGGTCGTAAAGGGCGTCATCCAGACTCTGATCCGGCAGACCGTGCATCAGATCCAGATTGAAGGTGGGCAACTTGATGGCGTGGGCCAGTGCCGCCGCCTTGCGCGCCTCTTCCGGGCCGTGAATGCGGCCTAGGCGGGTCAGCTTCTCCTGCTGGAAGCTCTGCACCCCGATGGAGATGCGGTTGATGCCGGCGCGCTGGAAACCGGCGAACTTGTCCGCCTCCACCGTGCCCGGGTTGGCCTCCATGGTGATCTCGCAATCTGCGGTGAGCGGAATGCGGGCCCGAACCCCGTCCAGCAAGGCTTGCATCGCCTCCACCGTCAGCAGGCTGGGGGTGCCGCCGCCGATAAAGATCGAGGAGAGCGGCCGCCCCTGTGCCCACTTCAGATCCTGATCCAGATCCTCCAGCAGGGCGGCGACATATTCGAGGTGAGGCAACTCCCCCTTCTGGGCATGGGAGTTGAAGTCACAGTAAGGGCACTTCTGGACGCACCAGGGCACATGAATATAGAGAGAGAGCGGCGGCAGTTGCAGCATGGGGCTTCCAATAAAACGGGGGCTCAAGGCCCCCATTGTAGATGACTATGTGTAATTGACCGTGTGTAACCGACAAGGTGGCTAAGTGACTCAGTGCGCCGCAGCCAGCGCCGCTTTGAGCTTGGCCAGCGCCTGACCACGATGGCTCAGCTGGTTTTTCAGCTCGGCTGGCATCTGGGCGGCGGTGCAGTCGTGATCCGGCACGAAGAATACCGGGTCATAGCCAAAGCCATGTTGACCGCGCGGCTCGTCGATGATCATCCCTTCCCAGCTCGCCTGACAGATGATGGGGGTGGGATCGTCGGCGTGGCGCATATAGACCAGCACACACCAGAAGCGGGCGCTCTTCAGGTACTCGGGGGCACCTTGCAGCTCACCGTGCAGCTTCTCGATATTGGCCTTGTCGCCGGCACCCACACCGGCAAAGCGGGCGGAGTAAACGCCGGGGCGCCCTTGCAGCAGATCGACTTCCAGACCGGAGTCATCGGCCACGGCGGGCAGACCGGTAATGCGGGCGGCGTGGCGGGCCTTGATGATGGCATTCTCGACGAAGGTGGTGCCGGTCTCATCGGCATCGGAGACCGCAAACTCGCTCTGTGGGATCACCTGGATCTTCATATCGGCCAGCATGGCGGCCAATTCCTTCACCTTTTTCTGGTTACCTGTTGCCAGGACAAGCTTGTTCATCGAGCACCTCCGCAAAAATAATCTGCGCATTCTATGCGGCGCAAGCGTTTAGTAAAAGCGTCAATTACACCCGCTGTGATGGGGTTACGGGGGATTTGTCGCCATCGAATAACCAGCTTTTTAATACATGTTTCCATAATGGAATAACCAAAGTGATTAAATACCATTTCTATTCATTACTGTGAGTCAGTAGACTCGCGCCCCAATTCATTAACCTGGCTGACTAAAGAGGTGACAGATGCCATTGATACTTTTACTCGTACTACTGGTGCTGTTCAGTCCGCTGGCTATCGACATCTACCTGCCCGCCATTCCGCAGATGGCCGAGCAACTGGGCGCCGAAGTAACTCTGATGCAGGGCACCATCACCTGGTTCCTGTTCAGCATGGGGCTGGGGCAACTGCTTGTTGGCCCGCTGGCCGATCGCTACGGTCGCAAGCCCATCGCGCTGGGCGGCGTGCTGCTCTATGGCCTGAGCGCGCTGGGGGCCGGTTTTGCCGCCAGCCTCGGCGAACTGATGCTGGCGCGAGTGCTGCAGGGCTTCGGCGCCTGCGCTACCTCGGTCGCCGCCTTCTCGGTGGTACGTGACAGCTATGGCCCGAAAAAGAGCGGCCAGATGATCTCCTATCTCAATGGCGCCATCTGCTTTATTCCTGCGCTGGCCCCCCTGCTCGGTGGCTGGCTCACCGCCAAGGCGGGCTGGTCTGCCAACTTCTGGTTTATGGCCGGTTATGCGCTCATCGTCGGCAGCTGGCTGATGTGGCGGATGCCGGAGACCCGCCCGGAGGAGACCCGTAGCGAAGGCGCCCTCATCAGCTGGTTTCG
This sequence comes from Aeromonas sp. R2-3, assembly GCF_040908375.1. NCBI lineage: Bacteria > Pseudomonadati > Pseudomonadota > Gammaproteobacteria > Aeromonadales > Aeromonadaceae > Aeromonas > Aeromonas sp. R2-3. The sequence goes on from NZ_JBFODP010000031.1 coordinate 58,842, forward strand.
CTACAGCCCGGTACTGCGCTCCCCCAGCTTCCTGTTCAACGCGGCGCTGTGCATGCTGGCGATGGCGGTGATCCTCGCTTATGTCACCGCCGCACCGGTGCAGCTGATGGTGAAACTGGGGCTGGATATGAGCGGCTTTAGCTACTGGTTTACCGCCAACGCTGCGCTTAACATTCTGGCCTGTTTCATGGCCCCGCGCTTTATTGCCAAGGTAGGGCCAAGACGCACCCTGCGTATCGGCCTGCTGGTACTGATGCTCTCGGCCATCACCCTGACCCTCGCGATGCACATCGAACATCCGCTGGCGATGATGGGGCCGGTATTCCTCTCCAGCATCGGCTTTGCCATGATCCTGGGCTCGGCCGCCGGGATGGCGCTGGCACCGTTCGGCCACTGCGCCGGTACCGCCGCCGCCCTGCTCGGCCTGTTCCAGATGAGCGGCTCCGGCGCCCTGGTTGGTCTGACCGGCGCCCTGATGCACGACCCGCTCAGCCAGCTGGCACTGCATATGTGGCTACTGCTGCCGCCTCTGGTGATGCTGATGACCCGCCGCGGCCGCCGCTTGTGTTTGCAATAAATCCTGTGCTCTGATGGGCATACTCAGGGGGCCATCGGCCCCCTTCTCGTTTGTATCGCCTTTACAGCATATGGCCATCCGGCAGAGAGCCGGCGATGGCAACCCCACTCACTCGATGTCAGCGGAGAACTCCCGATGAGCCACACTCTCAACGCAGCCCTGGTGGGCTATGGCTTTGCAGGCAAGACCTTCCACGCCCCCTTCCTCTCCACCACGCCGGGCTTGTCCCTGAGCTGGATAGTCAGCAGCGATGCTGCCAAGGTGCAGGCCGATCTGCCCGGTTGCCGGGTCGGTTCACTGGAGGAGGTACTGAGCGATGAGACCGTCGATCTGGTGGTGATCGCCACCCCCAACGACACCCACGCTCCCCTCGCCCGCCAGGCGCTACTGGCAGGCAAACATGTGGTGATCGACAAGCCCTTTGCACTGGATCTGGCCGAAGCGCAAGCGCTGGTCGAACTGGCCGAAAAGCAGCAGCGGCTGCTCAGTATCTTCCACAACCGCCGTTGGGACGGGGATTTCCTTACCGTGTGCCGTTTGATTGCCGAAGGGACGCTGGGGCAGATCGTCCAGTTCGAATCCCATTTCGATCGCTATCGCCCCGAAGTGCGCCAGCGCTGGCGCGAAGCAGGTGGCCCGGGTTCCGGCCTCTGGTTCGATCTCGGCCCCCATGTACTGGATCAGGCGCTGCAGCTGTTCGGCCAGCCGGACTGGCTGCAGGCCGATCTGGCCGAGCAACGCCCCGGCGCACTGGCGGACGACTACTTCCATGTGGTGCTGGGTTACGGTGCTCTGCGGGTTATTCTGCATGGCAGCTGTCTGGTCTCGGCCACCATGCCGCGCTTTGTCATTCACGGCAGCCAGGGATCGTTCGTGAAATTCGGTATGGATGTGCAGGAAGATCAGCTCAAGCAGGGCTTGCGGCCACCAGCAGCTGATTGGGGCATGGATAGCGAACCCGGTCAGCTCAGCCGCATTGTCGATGGTCAGTTACAGCAGCAGAGCGTGGTGGGTGAGGCGGGGGATTATGGCGCCTACTATCGCGGTGTCTGCGCCGCCATCAAGGGCGAGGAAAGCAACCCGGTGCCAGCAAGTGAAGCGCTGGCGGTGATGGCGCTGCTGGATCTGGCCCGTCAGAGCCACCTTGAGGGAAAACGGCTGCCCTGTCAGAAGCTGTCTGACTAAGGTGTGGGCCATCGGCCGCGCTTGAGCAGCCTTGACCTTGTTAAACCGCCACAAGATGGCAGCAAAGCGGTGTTTTATTGTGCTATTAGTGCCATTTAACGGCATCTTGTATTGATATCAGTCGTTGCAGTGGAGCTTTTTATCCACGGCACGAAAAAATGTCATTGTGATATCCGTTTTCATCGGTAACTAATGGGGCTATATTGCGCCCGCCTGCTGCCTCCCGGCTTCTTGTTTCAATACCGGGCAACGGTGGGCGCTGTGATGGTTGCACAGACCATCTCTCCATATTTATTTGAGGGAATGCACATGAACAAAGTACTGGTAGCCGGTATCCTGGGTCTGATGTTGACTGCTTGCGGTCAGAAAGAAGAAAAAGCTGCCGCTCCTGCTGCTGCTCCGGCCGCCGAAGTTGCTGCCACTGTAGAAAAAGCCGCTAGCGAAGCCACCTCTACCGTAGAGAAGGCCACCTCCGAAGCGACTGCAACCGTAGAAAAAGCTGCTACCGAAGCCGCTACCAAGGTTGAAGCTGCAGTGAGCGATGCCAAGGCCAACTAAGCCTGCACCTCATTCGAAGACGGGTCCGAAGGCAACTTCGGGCCCGTTTTTTTATCTGACAATCAGGGAGCCGGATTAATCAGCGAGGTGAGGATGTGATCCTCCCAGCGACCATTGATCATCAGATACGCCCGCGCGAATCCCTCCCGCTCGAAGCCAAGCCGCTCCAACAAGGCGCCGCTGCGCTGATTGGCAGGCATGTAGCAAGCCATGATGCGATGCAGATCGTGCTCCCGAAACAGGTAGTCGATGGCGGCTGACAGCACCTCTCCCATCACCCCCTGCCCCTGATGCTGCTGGTCGATGGCATAGCCCAGATGACACGCCTTGAAGACCCCCATCAGGATATTGCTGAAGTTGCAGGTGGCGATCACCCGCTCGCCAGCCGGATCAAGGGCCACCAGATTGACGCCGGTGCCGTTGAAGAACTGGCTGTAGCTGTCCTGCAGCCGGGCATGCCAGTAAGAGAGGGTGTAAAAGTGCTCGTCCCGAAGCGGCTCCCAGGGGGTGAGATGGTCACGGTTGCGCCGGTAGAAGTCGAGCATCATGGGGGCCCGATCCGGCGACAGTATAGTCAGGTGGGTGCGGGCCGTCTTGATATGTGGCAGCGACATCAGGACTCCCTCTGTCTTAGCCACTCATCGCGCAGCAAGCTGTAGTGGGCATGGTCCACAATCCGGTTGCCCAGTCGCTCTGCGCGCCGGGTCACCCCCTCCAGCTGCATCCCGAGCCGTTCACAAACAGCCCTGCTGGGCTCGTTATCGGTGGCGGCGCTGATCTCCACCTTCTCCATCCCCATCTCCTCGAAGGCGTGGTGGATCAGGGCCTGACAGGCCCGGGTGATGATGCCGTTACCCTGCCAGCGCTCCGCCAGCCAGTAACCGATGACCACCTTGCCAAGGTCGTGATCGATGCTGTTGTAACCTATGACCCCCACCACCTCCCCCTGATACTCGATGGTGGTGGTGAGCCCCTCGCCCCGGGCGAACTTCTCGATGGCACTGCGAATGAAGAGGGCGCTGTCGACGGGGCGCTGGATCAGTGGCGGCCAAGGTAGCCACTGGGAGAGGTACTCCCGGTTGTCATTGCAGAGGGCAAACAGTTCGCTCGCCATATCGGGCTGCAAGAAGAGCAGCGCAAGCTCGTCGTCCAACTGCCATGAAAACATGGGATTCTCCTTTCAAATCAGTGATCAAATCGCGAACCAGCACCCAATGTAGCCAATCGCCACTGGCCGCGCCAGCCACTTTTACGGCCCTCCTCCGGCAGGCTTAGCAGAGAGTAACAGCGCACGATCTCTCCTCCCTCAAAAGAGGAGGGTGGGTGTCTGAAACCGGATAATGCTCTCCACATGGCGCCGACGAATACCCCCAAACGGCACTTTGGCAGATCCTGCTACCCCTTTGTGCTGCGCTGTCACTTTTGACAGGGGGCACTTTCCCCCACCGGCACTAGCTTCAAAACGCCCGACCTTCGGTCGGTTTATCAACCTCATCGATTTAAGGAAAGAAGAGATGAATAAAATTTATCTGGCCGTTGCGCTGGCCTGCTGGGGAAGCGCCGCACTGGCGGCGCAAGAGGTAGAGATCAACGTAACGGCAAACGGCATCCGGGCCATGACAGGCCTCAGTGCCGCGAGTGGTACATTGCAGCTGGAAGATGGCGAGTTTCGTCAGGTGCGGGTGGTCAAGCTGCCCAACGGCCAGCAGCGGATCCGCTACGAGCAGATCTGGAACGGCATCCCGGTAATGGGTCAGGTCGTCGTGGCTGACAAGAGCCTGAACGGCCAGCTGCAACAGGCCAGCGGGCGCATGCTGCGCCAGATCGATCAGGATGTGGCAAGTCCGGTCGCCACCCTCTCGCCACAGGATGCCGCCAGCAAGGCCAAGGCGGGCAGCAAGGGGAGCAACGAGCAGGTCAAACTCTACGTGATGCAGGATGAGAACGGGCTGGCCCGGCTGGTTTATCAGGTCTCCTTCATCGCCGAAGGTGACAAGCCAAGCCGCCCCTTCGTCGTTCTTGATGCCCAGAGCGGTGAGGAGCTCAAACGCTGGGAGGGGATCAACCACAAGGATGCCACCGGCCCGGGGGGCAACATCAAGACCGGCAAATACGTCTACGGCACCGACTTTGGTCCGCTCATCGTGGATGACAACTGCCGGATGACCAGCCCCAACGTCGATACCATCAACCTCAACCACGCCACCTCTGGCGGCGCCATCCACCAGTTCACCTGCCCGGAGAACCGGGTCAAGGAGATCAACGGCGCCTACTCGCCCCTCAACGACGCCCACTACTTCGGCAACGTGGTGTTCGACATGTACCGCAACTGGTACAACACGGCGCCCCTCACCTTCAAACTGAAGATGCGGGTTCACTACAGCAAGAATTACGAAAATGCCTTCTGGGATGGCAGCCAGATGACCTTCGGTGACGGCGCCACCACCTTCCACCCGCTGGTGAGCCTCGATGTGGCGGCCCACGAGGTGAGCCACGGCTTTACCGAGCAGAACTCCGGGCTGATCTATTCAGGACAATCCGGCGGCATCAACGAGGCCTTCTCCGATATGGCGGGGGAAGCGGCCGAGTTCTACATGAAGGGGAGCAACGACTGGCTGGTCGGCGCCCAGATCTTCAAGGGCAACGGCTCCCTGCGCTACTTCGAGGATCCGACCCGGGATGGCAGATCCATCGGCCATGCCGCGGATTATCAGGAGGGGATGGACGTACATCACAGCTCCGGGGTCTACAACCGCGCCTTCTACCTGCTCGCCACCAGCAGCGGCTGGAACACCCGCAAGGCATTTGAAGTATTCTTGCTGGCCAACCGCCTCTACTGGGGCGCCAACACCAACTACCAACAAGGGGCCTGCGGCGTCAGCCGGGCGACCGCCGACCTGGGTTACCGTCAGGCGGATGTGGCACGGGCCTTCCAGACCGTCGGGGTCGATGCCAGCTGCGGCACCACGCCGCCACCAAGCGACAACGTGCTGCAAAACGGCGTGCCGGTGAGCAACCTCGCCGCCAGCAAGGGTGGCAAGCTCAACTACACCCTGAACGTACCGGCGGGCACCAGGTCGCTGCAGATCAGCAGCAGTGGCGGCACCGGAGATGCCGACCTCTACGTCCGCTTTGGCAGCGCCCCTACCAGCAGCAGTTACGACTGCCGCCCCTACAAGGGCGGTAACAACGAAAGCTGCTCGTTCACCAATCCCAAGGCTGGCACCTGGCATGTGCAGCTGTCAGGGTTTTCCGCGTTCAGTGGCGTGACCCTCAAGGCCAGCTACTGATCCACCCGATGCGGGCCTTGTCCCGCATCGCTCTACTCATTGCGCCACCGTTTCGCCAGCGTGCGGGCGGTGGCCAACACGGTTTCCCGGGCCGGGTTAGGCCGCTTGCCACCTCGCCACGCCATCATCACATCCCAATGCTCCTGCGGCAGATTGCGCACATCGAGCCTGACCAGCCGCCCCACCTCCAGATCCCGCTTGATGGCCAGCTCCGGCATCAGGGTGATGAACCCGTGTTCCAGCGCCAGATCCCGCGCCGCACTGGCGGGCTGCACCGCATGCAGGGGGCTGGCGGCCCGCCGCAGCCGCCGCAACTGCTGGATAAAGACGTCACACCCCGGCCCCCATACCTGAGGCGCCAGCCGCTGGTCGGCAATATCCTCCAGGGTGAGGCCGTGACAACCGGCCAGCGGATGCAATGGCGAGGCGATAGCGATAATGGGGGAGCAGCAGAGCAGCTCCATCTGCAGGCCCGCAACCGGCGGACGCTTGAGTACAAAGCCGATATCGGCCTCCCCGGTCAGCAGCGACTGCATGATCTCGCCGGAGTGATCCGTGGTGCAGCGGATCTCGAACGGCTCGTCCACCAGCTCCATCAATAACGAGCCAAACACCACCGAAGTGAGGGATGGCAGGCTGGAGAGACGGATACAAGGCAGCGCAGGCGCCCCCTGCAGTGCCAGCCGCCCTTCGCTCAGGATCGCCAGCGCAGAGCGAGCTGATGGCAGAAACTCCTCGCAGGCACGGGTCGGCGTCACCCCGCGCCGATGACGCTGAAACAGCGGCGCCCCGAGACTCTCCTCCAGCTGGGCAATCCGCTGGCTCACCAGCGGCTGTGACCAGCCACGAATGGCTGCCGCCTGACTGAAGCTGCCCAGCTCGGCCACATCCAGCAGCAGTTGCAGATCGTCCAGATCCATAGACATAAATAATCCTGATATGAAATATAGGTAGTTGTCGTCTACCACTATATCTAAACCCTCTCCAGAATGAAGGTATCTGTGAATGAGAGGGCGTTATGGTCGATAGGGCGAGGTTTTGGGGACGCTGGTTTCTGGCGCTGGATACCACACTGGTGATCCTGGGTTTCTTTGTGGTGATGCCGATGATCAGCCTGCGCTTCGTCGATCAACTCGGCTGGGCGGCCGGTCTGGTGGGGCTGGCCCTCGGCCTGCGCCAGCTGACCCAACAGGGGCTGGGGATCTTTGGCGGCTCCCTCGCTGACCGTTTCGGCGCCCGCCCGCTCATCGTCACCGGCATGTTGTTACGGGCGGTGGGTTTCGCCACCCTGGCCTGGGCCGACAGTGGCGCCATGCTGATCTTCTCCTGCTTCCTCTCCGGACTGGGCGGTTGCCTGTTCGACCCGCCCCGGGCGGCACTGGTGATCAAATTTACCCGTCCCCATGAGCGGGGCCGCTTTATCTCCCTGCTGATGATGCTGGAGAGCGCAGGGGCCGTCACCGGTGCCCTGCTCGGCAGCTGGCTGCTGCGCTTTGACTTCACCTACGTCTGTCTGCTGGGCGCCGGGCTCTTCACCCTGGCGGCCCTGTGCAACTGGACCCTGCTGCCCGCCTACCGCCTCTCGGTCAAACCCACTCCGATGCGGGAAGGGTTGGGACAGGTGCTGGCGGATCGCGCCTTCTGCCGACTGGTACTGATCCTGAGCGGCTACTACATGCTGTGGGTACAGGTGATGCTGATTTTCCCCATTCTGGTCAAGCAGCTCTCCGGCACCACCACGGCAGTGGGCTGGATGTACAGCCTTGAAACGGCGCTGTCACTGGCGCTGCTCTACCCTATCGCCCGTTTCAGCGAACGGCGCTATCGGCTGGAGAGCCGACTGATGGCAGGTATCCTGCTGATGACGGTGGGGATCGGGCTGGTCGCCTTTGTCAGCACTCTCTCCGGCATCTTCGTACTGCTGGCCTGCTTCTATCTGGGGATCATCATCTGTGAACCGGCCCGGGAGACCCTGATGACCCGGCTGGCCAACCCCACAGCCCGCGGCAGCTACATGGGCTTCAGCCGCCTCGGACTGGCGCTGGGGGGCATGACCGGCTATGTGGGCGGCGGCTCCCTCTATGACTTCTCGCTGCAACAGGGACAACCGGCCCTCCCCTGGCTGGTGCTGGGCACCATAGGCGTCGCCACCATGCTGCTGCTCGCCCGCTGCTTCTCCCGCCGCCCGGAGCTGGCTATCAGAGCCGCCGCCTGACGACCGTCCCACCTGCGGCAGCCCAATCAACGGGGCTGCCGCTCACCCCATATTCTGCAAGTCATCACAGCAAAAGGTTGCGAATTACAACTTTTACGCTATTTTAGTTGTCATGCACAACTAAAAAGGAAACCACGATATGGATTCCCGTCCCCTGCGCGCCCTGTCGCGCGATCTGGTTCGCGAACTCGGCATGCTCTCCCAGCAGTGCGGCAATCTGGCCCTCACCCCCATCGAGGCTCACCTGCTGATCGAGCTGGAAAACGCCCCGGCCACCAACCAGCAGCTGGCAGAAAAGCTGCACATCGACAAATCCAACGCCAGCCGTCCGCTGGCACGCCTCGCCGAGCGGGAGCTCATCAGCTGGCACCCGCACCCCTCCGACGGCCGCAGCAAGGAGGCCCGCCTCACCGTCAACGGTCAAGGGATGCTGCTGGAGTTGCACCGGGAGATGGACGGGGCGATGGAAGAGATGCTGGCGCAGTTGAGCCTGCCCGAGCGGGAGCAGCTGTGGCAAGGGCTGCGGCTCTATCGCAGCGCCCTCTCCCGCGCCCGTCGCCAGCGGGGTTACCAGATCCGCCCCATCACGGCGGCGGACAATGCCCAGATCGCCTTGGTGATCCGTGCCGTATCGGCCGAATATGGCCTCACCGCCGACAAGGGCTATGGGGTATCCGATCCCAATCTCGACACCCTCTCCCAGAGTTATCAGGGGGAGAAGAGTCGCTACTGGGTCATCGAAGGGCCGGACGGTTCCATCCTCGGCGGTGGCGGTATCGCGCCATTGGCGGGAGAAGAGGGAGTCTGCGAGCTGCAGAAGATGTACTTTATGCCCACCCTGCGCGGACTGGGTCTTGGCAAGCGGCTGGTGTTGCAGGCGCTGGACGAGGCGCGCACCCTTGGCTATCGACGCTGCTATCTGGAGACCACCGAAGTACTGCGCGAGGCCACCAGCCTCTACGAATCACTGGGCTTTGAACACCTGCCCGGCCCCCTTGGCTGCACCGGCCACGGGGATTGCGAGATCTGTATGGTGTTAGACTTGGCGATCTAAAGTGATAGCGGCAAGCAGAAGTATCCCCTGCTTGCCGCTTTGTTTACTATGGCAGCGCCACTACCCGGAATCGCTCCAGCACCAGCGTGGCGTGCTCATCAAATTCTCTCCCTTCCGCCTTCATCTCGCGTTCGAAGAAGGCCTTGTGCGCCTCGTGCCACCAAGCCAGAGAGCCATCTCCCTCCCCTTCCTCGGCGGCAAACGCAGCATCAATCTCATCGAATGGACACAAGGTGACTGACACCAGTTCAACCAGAGCCTTGGGCAGACCACTCCAGTCGGTTACCACCAGTAAGTCCCCCTGTTCCGGCATCCGCTCGCCCTTCTCCAGATACCAGTAAGCGAGGCTACAGGTTGCTCGCTTGCGGCCTGCTACTACCAGCGCGGCACAGAGGTTGGCATTGTGTGCATCAGCACAGAAGTAGTCCGCTGAGACATGACGAGCCCGTGCTGCCACCGGCAGGGATAACAGATAACTCTCAGCCAGAGCCGAGCAGGCAGGATTCATCGATTCAACCATCACCTCTCCTTGATGCATAAAAAAATCCCGCCATCTGGCGGGATTTGGTAAGCAGTATCAGTGCTCGCGAGTCTGGCGGAACTCAACGTCCGGGTGGCGCTCCTGAGCCAGGCGCAGGTTGACCATGGTCGGTGCGATATAGGTGAGGTTGTCACCGCCATCGAGGGCCAGGTTGACCTCGTTCTTGCGCTTGAACTCTTCGAACTTCTTGACGTCGGTCCCTTCCACCCAGCGGGCGGTGGAGACGTTGACCGCCTCGTAGATGGCCTCGACGTTGTATTCGCTCTTGAGGCGCGAGACCACCACGTCAAACTGCAGCACACCGACCGCACCGACGATGAGATCGTTGCTTATAAGCGGACGGAATACCTGTACCGCGCCCTCTTCGGAGAGCTGGACCAGCCCCTTGAGCAGCTGCTTCTGCTTGAGCGGATCGCGCAGGCGGATGCGGCGGAACAGTTCCGGTGCAAAGTTCGGGATACCGGTGAACTTGAGATCTTCCCCCTGGGTGAAGGTGTCACCGATCTGGATGGTACCGTGGTTGTGCAGACCGATAATGTCACCGGCGAAGGCGTCCTCCGCCTGCTCACGGTCACCAGCCATAAAGGTCACGGCGTCGGAGATGTTCACATCCTTGCCGATACGCACATGGCGCATCTTCATGCCCTTGCTGTAAGTACCTGACACGATACGCATAAACGCGATACGGTCACGGTGCTTCGGATCCATGTTTGCCTGGATCTTGAACACGAAGCCGGAGAACTTCTCCTCGGTCGCCACCACTTCGCGGCTCTCGGCCTTGCGCGGCATGGGAGACGGCGCCCAGTCAGTCAGGCCATCCAGCATGTGGTCAACACCGAAGTTACCCAGTGCAGTACCGAAGAAGACCGGGGTCATCTCGCCAGCGATAAAGGCATCGTGATCGAACTCGGGGGAGGCGCCCTGCACCAGCTCCAGCTCGTCACGCAGCTGCCGGGCCAGATCTTCGCCGACGGCGGCATCCAGATCCGGGTTGTTCAGCCCCTTGACTACACGCTTCTCCTGAATGGTGTGGCCCTGACCGCTCTGGTAGAGATAGGTCTCATCCTTGTAGAGGTGATAGACACCCTTGAAGGATTTGCCACAGCCGATTGGCCAGGTGATCGGGGCGCACATGATCTTCAGCTCGCGCTCCACCTCGTCCATCACTTCCATCGGATCGCGCACTTCGCGGTCCAGCTTGTTCATGAAGGTGAGGATAGGGGTATCACGCAGACGGGTCACTTCCATCAGCTTGCGGGTCCGGTCTTCAACACCCTTGGCGGCATCGATGACCATCAGGCAGCAGTCGACCGCGGTCAGGGTACGGTAGGTATCTTCAGAGAAGTCCTCGTGACCCGGGGTATCGAGCAGGTTGACCAGACAATCGGCATAGGGGAACTGCATCACCGAGGTGGTGATGGAGATACCACGCTGCTTCTCCATCTCCATCCAGTCGGATTTGGCGTGCTGGCCCGAGCCACGGCCCTTGACGGTACCGGCGCGCTGAATGGCCTGTCCGAACAACAGGACTTTCTCGGTGATGGTGGTTTTACCCGCATCCGGGTGCGAAATGATCGCAAAAGTGCGTCTCTTGGAGACTTCACTCAGAAATTCAGCTGACATAATTCAACGTTCTTCTATTGAGCGGTGGCATCAGCCACCGTGGGAATAAATCCGGAATGCCGCTCACGGCACATGTATACGCAACGAAAGCCACGCCAGCTGGCGTCTTGCCAACCTGGTGGAGAGAGGGAGGAGGGTTGCGTTACATGGGTCTTCTCGCCTGAGTCAAAGCAAAATTGCGCGACATTATACCCGCGCGAGTGAAAAATACCCAGCCTGACAAGAGATGATAATTTGGCCGCTCCTCCGTTCCACGGGTTCCAACTGAACAGAAAATCAAACACTCCGAATCGGATGGCAGCATCCGGACCACGTGGAGTTGGTCCCCTCCCCATGCCAGCAACAACCACTCTTGATAAATTTTCATACTTGGACTTTCCCTATCCAGCTACAAATATGTAAATCGTATCTACATAATGGAGAGGTCATTACATGAAACATTCCACCCTGCACAATCAACAGATCGTCATTATCGGTGGTACCTCGGGTCTTGGCCTGGCCACCGCCCAGCAAGCAATCGAGCAAGGCGCCAAGGTCATTATCGGCGGTTCCAGCCGTGAGCAGCTTGCCACTGCACTGGCTGAATTGGGCCCAAATGCCAGTGGCCATCAACTGGATATTCTCGACGTCGACTCCGTCAATCACTTTTTCAACCAGCTGACATCACTGGATCATCTCGTCATCACCGCCGCCGTCATGCGACCAGGCAGCTTTCTCACCGCAGCCATCGAGGATTTGAAAATCAACATGGACAGCCGCTTCTGGGGAAGTGTTCATGCGATCCGCGCCGCAGCACCCAAACTGACCGAACGCGGCTCCATCGTGCTCACGTCCGGGATGGTGACGCGCCGCCCACAACTAGGTAAGGCACTCCCTGCCGTTGCAGCTGGCGCGGTTGAAACGCTGGCTCACAGTCTGGTTACCGAGCTGACCCCCCGTCGGATCAACGTCATCAACCCGGGCCCCATGCGCACTCCCATGCTGCTTAAAGCACTGGGCAATGACCCACAAAAAGTGGCAGCCGTGGCGCAAAGCCTGCCGTTGAAACGCTTGGGTGAGGGAGAGGATTATGCGCAGGCCGCACTGTTCCTGATGAGCAATAACAACATGAATGGTGAGGTGCTTCACCTCAATGGCGGCAGCGCCTGGGCATAACGCCCTTCTGACGGTCTTCTGCGCTCGCGCTTGCCAATCTGTCATCGCAGGCAAGAACGAGCGCAGGGGACGAGCATCATCGCCGTATCAGTGTGCTCCCCAATAGCGATGACACCCTGGTGAGTGACAATACCCAGCCCGTCACTCGTCTGTTTCCACCCGGTTGCGCCCCGCCTCTTTCGCACGATACAGCGCATTGTCGGCACGCTGGATCAAGGCCGCCAGATCCTGATCATCGTCTCGCAGAGAGGCACACCCGATACTGATAGTTACCGGGTACGACATGCCGGGCAGCGCCCGGTTGGCGACCGTGTGACGGATCCGCTCAGCCACCCGGCACGCCTCTTCAAGGCTGGTATCCGGCAGCAGGATCAAGAACTCCTCTCCGCCGGTACGCCCCAACTGATCCTGGTGCCGCAGCTGACGATCTGCCGCCCGAGAGACCCATTGCAGCACCCTGTCTCCTTGATGATGTCCTAGGGTATCGTTGATCCGCTTGAAGTGATCGATATCGAACACCAGCAGACAAAATGGCGTGCCCTGCCTGCGAGCCAGCGCCAGCATATCGCTGCCCTGCCGCAGCACCCGACGGCGGTTGTTGATGCCGGTCAGCTCATCGGTAAAGGCCAGACGACGCATCCGACGGTTGCGATCAAGCAGCCACCCCATCGTCAGCAGTGCCAGTACCCCGCAGAGCACCATCACCACCAGCAGCCAGAAGCGACGCTCCTTGACCTGCTCCAGCTCCTGCTGCTGCAACTGCTGCTCGACTCGCAGTCGCTCGTTCTCCCCCTCCTGACGGGCCAGTTCGAACTCGCCGCGCACCCAGGCCGTGCTCTGTTCCCGTAACAGCTGATCGAGCCGCTGCTCCTGCACCAGATGCTCCCGCAATGCGGCCAGCGCCGCCGGATAATCGCCTTGCAACTCGAGCGCCCGACTGCGCACCCAGTAGAGCTCGAGCAAAAAGCGCACGTGCCCTTCCACCTTCAAAATCGGCTCAATCTTCTCAAGCGCACGCAAGGCTGGCACAGGTTCCTGCTCTTCGACTCTCAACCTCGCCCGCACCAGCTCGAGATGCGCGTGGAGGATGGGGTCAACGTCGGGAGAGAGCACCTCCGCCGCTTGTGCCAGCAAGCGTCCCGCATCAGCGGGGCGATCCAGCCCGAGCAGAGCCTCGGCCTGCATCACCATGCGTTCGGCATGCTCAATCAGATATTGAGGCTGATTATAAAAGGCCGCACTGCGTTCAAGCTCGCTCAGCGCATCCTGATAACGCCCGGTCTGCAGATAGACCATCGCCAGTTGATCACTTAGCCTTGCCGAGCCAAATCCATCGTGACTTCTGGCAAAATGCTCGCTCAACCGATTGAGGGTGGCGAGTGCTTCGGCGTAGAGGCCCATACGACGAAATGTGGCTGCAATCTCGAGCTGTGCCTGGTGATACCAGGTGGGCAACCCCAGCTGCTCATAGATATTGTGCGCCTTGGTGAGATCCATCAGTCCCTGGCCTGAGACCCCCTGAAACGACAGCATGGCCCCCCGGCGGGCCAGCGCCAGCGCCTCCAGCTTCGGCACGGCGGCCTCCCTTGCCAGCCGCAGCCCCTCATCGTAATCGTGACGAGCCTTCGCTACCTCGCCGAGCAGCTGATTGAACCAGCCGCGGCAAATCGTCAGCTCCGCCACGGCGACGTCATCGCCCTGCTCGCGCGCAATAGCCAGCATCCGCTCCGCATTGGCGATGGCGGTTCGGGACTCCTGCATGTCATCGGCCGATTGGGCCCAGCAAGCCAGACGACTGATCCGCATCTGCTGCGACGGCGGATAAGCGTTGCCGTCCCGCTGCAAACGGGCAACACGCTCGCGCAACAACTCGATCGGCTGATAGACCCGCTCCATCCCTCCCAGTTCATTTTCCAACTGCTCGGGGGACAAGGGTTTGGCTGCCAGCCCGAACACCGCCAGCAACAGCAGCAAGGCAAGTCGGCTCATACACACTCCGGATCAATGGGAAAGATCATCGGGCAAGCCGATGCCGGAAAATCACCATCTTTCCCCTGTAACAATGGTTGTAAAGGCTATCACCCGGACAGAGAGCCCGAATGGCAGGCTAGTCACATTTTACTGCGATATCATCGCGTTGGAATGAAAGCGGGGACGCACAGCGAAAAAGAGGGCGCGGGATAACAACCCCAGAGGGGTTGCCCCCTCCCGGTCACTAGTGATGCTGCCAGCGCCGCAGCAGCCGGCCGCGCAGGCCGCAATCGAGCAGCCAGCTGTTGTCAAATACCCGCAGCAGCGCCTGCTTGGCGTGGCGGGACATGGCGACGGCGTGAAAACGGGTCTGGCGCTGGCGATAGCGGTTCATCTGATCGAGCAGGGGATGAGGCAGGCTCTGGGCGATAAAGTCGGAGATGACCAGCACATCCGCCTTGGCAAAGGCGGGATCATCGAGCTTGGCCAGCGCTTTTTCCAGGCAGGGCACCAGATCGGTACCGCCGTGAAAACTCATGGAGAGGAAGCGCTCCGCCTTGTCCAGCCCGGTATCTGCAGTGATCTCGAGGGTCGCCACCTCGGTGGAGAAGAGCATCAGGTAGCAGCCGCGCTTTTCATCCATCGCCACCTTGAGCAACGCCAGAAACAGCGCCTTGGCACACTCCTCGGGATATCCCCCCATAGAGCCGGAGGTATCGACGCAGACGATAAAGGGGCCTCGTTGCTGCAACTGCTGCCCCCCCTGCTCCGGAGTGCGCAGCATGATGCGCTGACGCGGCAAGGTGCCACGTGACTGGTAGCTGAGCAGGCGCCGCTCCAGATAGCGGCGATAGAACTCCAGCTCCAGCTCCGGCAGCCCCAGCATCACCGCCTCGCTTGGCAGCAGCCGCATCAGATCGTTCGCCTGATGGATGCCCACCAGATCGTCCGGCACATCGTCGCTGGGTGCTGGCTCCAACTCCAGCACCTGAACCGGCGGCACCGGTTGCTCCTGCGCCCGCCGATCCCGCTCGCTGCGCCCGAGCAGGCCGGCAATCTCCGCCAGCAAAGGCTCGCGCTGCAACATGCGGGCATACTGCTTGACCAGCACCAGACTGCGCTTGTGCCAGTGCCCCTGCGCCAGATCCCACAGGCCACCAGCCGAAATCTGGTTGGGGTCGAGGGCATCGGCCAGGGTGCGGCTCGCCAGCAGCTGATCTTCAATCTCCTGACGCTGTTTCTCCCGCTCCGCCTCGGCGATCTGCTGCTGCAGTTGCAACAGGCTTCCCACCAGACTGGCGCGCCACTTGTCGATAAAGAGCTGGCGCAGCCCCTCGGTGGGGTGGGCCGTCAGCTGACGCACCAAGGATCTGGCCTCACCGGCGAAGGGGCTGTACTGCTCCAGCGACTCCAGCAGGCCGGGCAGGCGACCAATCAGCTCGGTCATCGGCAGTTGCCGATGCGCCTGATAGAGCAGGTACTCCTGCTCCAGCGCCACCGGTACCGGCTTGTGACGGATCTCCTCACCAAGCTGCTCGCCCCAACTCTGCAGGCGCTTTTTCAGCAGCTTGCCCTGTAGCGGGGAGCGTTTGATAAATTCGGAAATCTTGGGCGAGGCCGCTAGCAGGAGCGCCACCTCACCCGCAAGCTCCCCTTCGCCAATCAGGAGCCCCAGATCCAGCATGCCGATCTCAAGCATGAGCGCTCCTTACTCGTCCAGCCTTGGCAACCGCTCGCGCCACTGGGTCAGCTCGCTGCGCAGCAGTTCGAGATCCCGGTTCAGCACGAAGAAGCTGTCTTCCACCTGCTGCAACCAGCGTGAGTCGATAAAGAGGTGTTGTTGATGACGCTCGAACAGGCTGCGCTGCTGCTTGAGCATCTGCATCACCTTGCTGACCTGAACCAGCTGCTCATCGAGCGACTGCAACCAGGGCGCCAGCACCACCTCAGGGATGGCGTTGCGCTCCATCAATACCAACGGGATCTGCTGGCGCTGGATATCGAGCACCTGCAGCCGTAGCTCATCGTCCAGCACCAGCTCGTAATGGCCCTCTTTCGGGTTGCCAAACTCATAACCCACCAGCGCCTCACCGGTGGGGCGCCAGTGGGAGAGCAGGGTGCGATCGAACACCAGGGTCCGGGTAAGACGTTCGGGATCGCTGCCATCCAGCGGCGCCGGGGTGAGCAGATGGAAGTGCACCTGCTTGCCAAAGGGTCTGGCATTGGCAAGCGGGATCTCGATACCCCGGGCCCGCCGGCCAAACCACTGCTTACGTTGCCGGGCCTTTGTGCAAAGGCGCTGGGCCACGCTCTGTTTGAGCTGTTTGAACTGATCCCGTAACGCCAGCAGCTGACGGGTCATCGCCAGTTGCTGATAGCCGTAGAGACGGGAGAATTCGGTCATCATCTCCAGCAGAGCGGTGCGGGACTCCTCGTCATGCCAGAGACAATCCTTGAACAGCAGCAGATCTACCGGTGCGACCTCATCGCGGCCATTGAAGAAGGCGCTCGCCTTGATAAGCCGTACCGCCTTCTTCCAGCGACGATCCGACACATAGCAGCGATGGGCCAGCTGGCTGTCGAGCTGCTGGCGCAGCTGATAGATAAGCTCGAAACAGGCATCCGGCAGGCGCACCTGTTCAATCTGGCTCTGCCACAGCTCATACTCATCCCCCCGGATCTGCAGGGATTCCGGCAAGTTCTGGTGGGCGTGGCCATCGCTGGCCAGCATGGATTGAAAGTTGGCTTTCTCCTGCACCCGATCCATCCAGATCCGCACCAGCATCCGGTCGTAGAGCGCCTCCAGCCCGCTGTCCGGTGCCGGCAGCTCGTTGGAGGCAGTCACCAGCAATCGCATCGGGATGGGGTGCTGGCTGTCTCCGTTGCGAAACTGCCGCTCGTTGATGGCGGTGAGCAGGGTGTTGAGGATGGCGGGACCGGCCTTCCAGATCTCGTCGAGGAACACCACCTCAGCCTCCGGCAGATAACCTGTGGTGAGGCGCAGGTATTTGCCATCCTCTTTCAGCGCCTGAATGGAGAGGGGGCCGAACACCTCCTCCGGCGTACTGAAACGGGTCATCAGGTATTCAAAGTGGCGGGCGTCGTGAAAGGCCAGCTTGAGGCGGCGGGCAATCAGGCTCTTGGCAATACCGGGTGGCCCCAGCAAGAAGACACTCTCGCCACTGAGGGCCGCCAGTAAACCGAGACGCAGGGCATCCTGCCGTTCGTAGAGTCCCTCACCGAGGGCGGCCAGCAGCCGGGGCAAGCGCTCCTGGATGGGAATAAGACGCGCAGGATTCTGGGCTTGAGCTAAAGACGACATAGAGAGTGTTCCGAAGCTGGGATGATGTTAGCCCCAAGGCGCGATATCCATTTGCTCGACCTTGGGTTTTGTCTTGTTATGATGTTTATTCTGGTATCTCTTGCCGCACAATACCCGCCTCTGGCAGGAAAAAACGCAAAGGCAGTGCGATACCGTATCGGCAGCGTGCTGCGCCCATGCATAGCCAGTGTCGTGATGAGTACCATGCCCGCATGCGCCAGATGATGCGTTGCAAAGGGTGCAGCAAAAGCGGTTCGAGTGTACTCTGCGCAACACAATTTTCCCCAATGCAGATCAAGAGTGAGTCGCCTCAAATGCAAGATCCCGTTCGTCAGAGCATGTTGGCCCGCATGGGCATTCAAAGCTGGCAACTGCGTCGTCCGGCATTGCTGGGCGCAGCACCCGCTCCCGAGCTTGAGCAAAACGCCACACAGCCGGGCCAGACGGCACCGGCCACCCGCGCTCCGCTGCCCAGCGGCAAACTCTGGTTGCTGGCGCCTCAGCTGCCTGCCACCACGCTGCTGGCGGATATCTGCCAGTTGCTCGGCATGACCCCCGACGAGGTCTCACTGCTCAGCGAGCTGCCGCCTGCCGACCTGCACGCGGCGGACGCCTCCCCCCTGCTCTGGCTGACGGAGGCCAACCCCGAGCGGCCAAATGCGCTGATCTGCCCGCTCACCCCCAGCGCCGCGCAAAAGCGCGCCCTGTGGCAACAGCTGCGCCAACACCTTGCGGCCAGCGCGGCGTGATCCTGCATCATGCCGCCAAGACCCACTGTGATGCTGCTCTTTTTACCTGATTTTACAAATGCCGCCTCTGCCAACCCCAGTGCCTAACACCTTGCCATCCGGAGCCCCCATGCCTGAGTTTCGTCCCCTGCTCGAGAGCGATTTCGACCTTGTCTACCCCATCGAGCAAGCCGCTCACAAGGAGCCGTGGAGTGAGGCCAACCTGCTCTCCTGCTTCGGCCCTCGCTATCTCAACGGCTTGATGCTGGTCGATGGTCGCCCGGCGGGCTTCTATATCTCGGATCTGGTGGCCGGTGACAGCTCGCTGATGAACATCTGCGTGCATCCGGCGTTTCAGAGCAAGGGGTTGGGACGAGCGCTGTTGCAGACCTATCTGGCGCGCAGCAAGCAAGCCGGGGCAGAGGCCTGGTTTCTCGAGGTACGGGCCGGTAACCAGACCGCCATCAACCTCTACGAGAGCGCCGGTTTTGCCGAGTATTGCCGCCGTGCCGACTACTACGGCACCGGCAACGACAGGGAAGATGCGGTGCTGATGTCGCGACTATTCGATTTCGGCTGATCCAGCCTGTTCGTCGCGCCCATGCCTTTTGTCCCCCTCAATCGAGGGGGGCATTGTCCAGTGCGGGATCCTGCAAGGCCAGGGTGGTATGCACCACCGCCTCGAATCCGGCCCCGGAGAGCGGCATATAGAAGCCCCGCAGCCAGGTTTTTCCCGGCATCCAGATCTGGTCGATATCCACCACTATCTTGATGGGTCTGAGGGGCTGGCCCGGCTGCTGGATATAGATGCCGGGCGGCGTGGCAACCTTGGGAAAGCGGCGCAGGATCTGCTCGCTGCCATCCCCCTTGCCCGGGTTGAGCCGCACCTTCACCAGCCGGGCAAGCGGGCCAGCCATCTCCTTGCTCTGCCAGAATTTCTTCTCCAGATCGCCGCAGCGGCGGCACTTGGGGGTCTCCAGCACATAGAGCAGCGGATAGCCCAACGCCAGCGCCTGTTGCTGCGCCTGCTGATACCCCTCGGCCCCCTGATACCAGGGATTGGCGGGCCCCTGTGATGACGTTCCGGTAAAGAACCAAAACGCAGCGCCCCCCACCACCATCAGCCCGACCGCGGCCAACGCCCCTTTCACCCACAGATTCATATCGTTAACCCTCTCTCTGCCTCCTAGCAGTATCGGCCAGTCTGCGCAAAGGGAGAGCTATTTGCGCTCTTTGTGATCCAAGACAAACAGCGAACACTTGTAAGCCGTAATATTGGAGTTTAAACTCTAGCCCGATTTTTAGTGCCCTCGCGGGCGTACAACTGTAATTAAAGGATGTTTAACTGATGCCGAAGCTTCATCTGGTTCGACTGATGCGTGAACGTATTGCCCAGCTTGGCAACAAGGCTGCCCTGCGGGTTCAGCAAGATGGCCAGTGGCGCGCCATCGGCTGGCGTACTCTGGGTCAGGCCATGGACTACTGCGCACAGGCGCTGATCCGTGCCGGCCACCAGCCAACCGAAATGGTCGGTATCTATGCCCGCAACATGCCGGAGTGGACCCAGGCCGATCTCGGCATCCTTGCCGCCCGCGGTGTCAGCGTCCCTATCTACCCCACCAGCACCCTCGATCAGCTGCGCTACATCGTCAAAGATGCCGGCATCAAGGTGCTGTTCGTTGGCGAACAACCTCAGTTCGATCAGGCGCTGCAACTGATTGAAAGCGGCGAGATCCGCCAGCTCATCGCCCTCGACGGCAACGTCAATCTGCGCGGCTGCGAGCAGGCGAGCCACTTCCAGACATTTCTGGTCTCCGGCAACCATCAGCCCAGCGAGCAGGAACTGCGAGTACGGGAAACCCAGTACCGGATGGATGATCTGCTGACCCTGATCTACACCTCCGGCACCACAGGCGAGCCCAAGGGGGTCATGCTCGACTTCAGCAACATCGCTGCCTGTTTCGAGATGCACAACAGCCGCCTCGACCTCAATCAGCAGGATGTGTCGCTCTGCATGCTGCCGCTCAGCCACGTGTTCGAGCGAGCCTGGAGCTACTACGTGCTCTATTGCGGCGCCGAGAACGTCTATATCCGCGATCCACAGAAGGTGATGGATGTGATTGGCGAGGTGCAGCCGACCGTGATGTGCGCCGTGCCGCGCCTCTACGAGAAGGCCTACGCCATGATCCAGGCCAAAGTCGCTCAGGCTCCTGCTCTGCGTCGCGCTCTGTTTGGCTGGGCGACCCGGGTCGGCAAGCAGATGGTTGCCACCCGTCAGGCGGGCAAGTCCGCCTCCCCTCTGCTCTACGGCCAGCTCTGGCTCGCCGAGCGGCTGGTGTTTCGCAAGCTGCGCGCCCGCTTTGGCGGCCGCACCCGCTTCCTGCCGGTGGCAGGCGCCCGTCTGGCTGACGATGTGAACCTCTTCTTCCAGGCGATGGGACTCAACCTCAAGTACGGCTACGGCATGACCGAAACCACCGCCACCGTCTGCTGCTACGAAGACAGCCAGTTCAAGCTCGGCTCCATCGGCACTGCACTGAACGGCATCGAAGTGAAGCTGGGTGAGAACAACGAGCTGCTGGTGCGCTCCCCCACCGTGATGCGCGGCTACTACAACAAGCCGGACGCCACCGCAGAAGTGATGACCGAGGATGGCTTCCTGCGTACCGGCGATGCCGGTGAGCTCGACAGCCAGGGCAATATCTACTTCACCGAGCGCCTCAAGGAGCTGATGAAGACCTCCAACGGCAAGTACGTGGCTCCGCAACTGGTGGAAGGAACCATCGGCAAGGATCGCTTTATCGAGCAGATCGCCATCGTCGCCGATGCCCGTCACTTCGTCTCGGCGCTGATCGTCCCCTGCTTCGAGTCGCTGGAGGAGTACGCCCGCTCCATCAACCTGCAGTATCAGTGCAAGACCGAGCTGCTGCGCCACTCCCGGGTAATGGAGTTCTTCGAGGCCCGCATCGCTGATCTGCAAAAAGAGCTGGCCAAGTTCGAACAGGTGAAGAAGTTCACCCTGCTGCCGAGCGCCTTCTCCATGGAGCTGGGTGAGCTGACCCCCACCATGAAGCTGCGCCGCAAGATCATCGAAGCCAAGTACCAGAGCGAAATCGAGGCCATGTATAACCACGTCTGATATCGCTCAGGTTCAGAGGAATAAAAAAGCCGCTCACTCGAGCGGCTTTTTGTTGGCACTTTGGTTGGTACGAACACGCCTTCAGGCCGGGGTCTTACTGGTCCCGAAGTAGTCGGCCAGGAAGTCATCGAACGACAGGCTGTCACTGCGCTCGCGTTCGCGCTGCTTGGCCAGCGAATCCTTCGCCTCACCGGCAAAGTAGGCCTCATCCCAGTACTGCAGCTCCCCTGCCAGCAGCTCCTCGCGATAGCGGGTCGCCAGCTTGTCGCCATAGCAGCCGTTGTCCTTGCCGCTCTCCAGCAGCTCCTTAAGCATGCGGGCGGAGTAGGTGAGCTCGGGGTTGAGCAGCTTCTCGCGGTGCATCGCCAGCGTCTCGCGATAGCGGTTGCGGCCGCAGCAGCGATCCAGCAGATCGGCCACCTGAGCCAGCTCGTCGAACAGTTTGAGGCCGTACTCTTTGAGGCCAATGGCATTGCCCTGCTCATCTTCCAGCGTCAGGCCGGGACGACGCCCTTCCAGCACCACCTTGTTCTGGTTGCGGCGGTTGCGGGCAATCTCCTCGTCACTCAGCACCGGAGAGGGGCGCAGCAGGCACCAGACCAGGAACAGGTCGAAGAAGCGGATCTGGTCGGCATCGATGCCGAGAGGGGTGAAGGGGTTGACGTCTACGGTGCGCAGCTCGATGTATTCGATGCCGCGCTGATCCAGCGCATCCGAGGGCTTCTCGCCGCTGCGCGGGGTACGCTTGGGGCGGATCGGGGCGTAGAGCTCATTCTCCAGCTGCAACACGTTGTCGTTGAGCTGACGATACTCCCCATCCACCTTGACCCCGATCTTGGCAAAGTCGGGATTGTGGGTGTTGATGGCGCGGCGCAGACTGCTGACATAGGCAGGCAGATTGTCGTGGCTGATCTTGAGCCCCGCCTGGGCGCTGTTGGTGTAACCGAGATCGGAGAGACGCAGCGCGGTGGCGTAAGGCAGATAGAGGGTGCCCTTGCCGGTCTTCTCGAACGGCAGGTTGCTCTTGCGCCCTTTGAGGAAGGATTCGCAGATGGCCGGAGAGGCGCCGAACAGATAGGGTACCAGCCAGCCGAAGCGGTAGACGTTGCGAATAAGCCCCATGTACTTGTCGGAGATAAAGCGCTGGCTGCAGCACCCTTCGCACACCAGATCCTGCCACTCGCTCCAGAAGCTGTCTGGCATGGAGAAGTTGAAGTGCACCCCGGCGATCACCTGCATCAGGCTGCCGTAGCGGTTCTTCAAGCCCTGACGGTAGAGAGTCTTCATTTTGCCGATGTTGGAGCTGCCGTACTGGGCCAGCCGGATGCTCTCTTCCCCACCGACGAAGCAGGGCATGGAGAGCGGCCAAATCCGCTCGTCACCCAGATGCTGAATCACATGGTGATGGATGTCGCCGAGCTGCTCCATCAGGCTGTCGATGGAGTCGGTGGCCGGGGTGATGAACTCCAGCAGACTCTCCGAGTAGTCGGTGGTGATATTGGGATGGGTCAGGGCCGAGCCCAGCGCCCGGGGATGGTCACTCTGGGCGAGTCGGCCATCCGGCGTGATGCGCAGGCATTCACGTTCGATCCCGCGCCGGATCCCCTTGAGCGCGGTGAGGCGCTCCGGTGATCCCAACGCATTCAGCAACTCGGTGAGCGACAAGCTTGTTGTAGTCATATTCACGGCTCATGTGAGGCCGCCCCATCCGGGGCGGCTCTTGATTTTTATAAAGCGTCAGTTACGGCAACTGCAGCGGATAAATGGGAAGATGAAGCTCCTTCAGGGGTTTTTCAAGCTTTTGCTTGTCTCCCACCACCACGATCACCATGTCGGCCGGATTGAGCCAACGGGCCGCACTGGCCTTCAGCGCCTCGGGCGACACCGTTTTGATCAGGTTGTTCTGGGCCTGCACATAGTCCGGCTTCAGGTCATACATCACCATCTGCAGCAGGAAGCCCGCCTTCTGGCCGAGGGTCTCGTAGGAGAGGGCATCCTGCTGGGAGACGGCGCTGCGCATATAGGCCAGCTCCACCGGGGTCGGGCCGCTCTTGCGGTAGTTGTCCATCTCCTTGAGGAACTGGCGGATGGCATCGACGGTTGCATCAGCCCGCACATTGGCGCCGGTGGCGAAGGTGCCCACCTCGCGGTTGGCGGAGAAACCCGAGCTGGCCCCGTAGGTGTAGCCCTTGTCTTCCCGCAGGTTGAGGTTGATGCGGCTGTTGAAGTTACCACCCAGGTTGAAGTTCATCAGCCCGGCGGTGAAGTAATCCCCCGTGGTATCGAACGGCATGGCGCGACGGCCGATACGGATCACCGACTGGGGCGCTCCCGGCTTGTCGACCAGATAGATGCCCGGCTTGGCCTGCTCACCCTTGAGCTTGAGATCCCCCAGAGTCGGCGTGGCCCCCTTCCACTCGGTCAGGAAGCCAAGTTGCTCCTCGATCTGCTTCTGATCCACATCACCGACCACCACCACTTTGGCGTTGGTGGGGTTGTAGTAGGCCTGATAGAAGTGCTTCACGTCCGCCAGGGTCAGCTTGGCCACATCGGCCGCAACCCCGTCGGTAGGTTGACCGAGGCGGTTTTGCTTGCCGTAGACCAGCTCGCGGAACGCCTGCCCGGCCAGCCACTCGGGCTGCTGCTGGGCCTGTTGCATCCCTTGCAGCAGCTGCGCCTTGACCCGCTCGAAGTCCGCCTCCCGCATGCCCGGACGCTCCAGTACCTCGCGCACCAGCGCCAGGGTCTGGGGCAACTTGTCCGCCAGCGAGCTGACGGTGATGAGGTTGTTGTACTGGGCGCTGGAGACATCAATGCTTGAGCCCAGCTTTTGCAGCTCGTCGCTCAGCTGAGCCTCGGTCAGGCGCACCGTGCCCTGCCCCATCATGGCGGCAGTCAGATTGGCCAGCCCAAGTTGCCCCTTATCTTCGGCACGAATGCCGCCCGGCAGGGCAATCATGATGGAGACGGCGGGGATCTCGTCACTCTTGGTACCGATGATCTCGATGTTCTTGTCGAGCTTGCCGTGCCAGATGGCGGGCACCTTGACGCTCACCGCCTCGCTCGCCTTGGGCTGCACGCTGCGATCGAAATTGTCTTTTACCGGTCGTTCGGCCAGCGCTTCGTCATGCTTGCTGTAATCCGGCAGCTCGCGCTTGGCGGGGGTAAAGTTCGGGGTGGCAACCTGCCACTCGGTCTTGCCCTTGGGCACCACGCTCAGCACCACCGCCGGCTTGCCGGCGATGAACTTGTCGTAGGCGGCCTTCACCTGCTCCGGTGTCACCTTGCCGATGGCATCCAGCGTCTTGAACACATAGTTGGGATCCTGGGCAAACACCTGACCCATGGCGAGCTGGCTCACCTTGCCGGAGACGCTGTCCAGACCCCAGATGGCGGAAGCGCGGTACTTGGCGATCGCCTTCTCCAGATCTTCCGGCTTGAGGCCGCGCTGGGCGAACTCGCCGATCACCTTGTCCACCTCCCCCTTGAGGGTCTTGAGGCTGCCATCCTGCGACGGATTGGGGTAGGCGTAGACGGTCAGGGTACAGGCTAGCTCTTCACAGTAGTGGGATGCCCCCACATCGATCGCCTTGCCAGTTTTCACCAGCGACTGGTAGAGCATGGAGCTGGCAGAACCGCCGAGCACGTCAGCAAACATGTCGAGTGCCGGCTCCTGCGGATCACCAAGGGAGACAGTGGGGTAGCTGATATAGAGCAGCGGCAGGTGCACTTTGTCCTGCAGCGTCACGTAACGGGTCTCGGGCAGGGTCACCGGTTTGGGAGCAGGCTCAGCCACGTCCGGGCCGCGCGGGATGGCGCCAAAATACTGCTCAATCCAGCCGAGGGCCTGCTTGCTGTCAAAGTCGCCGCCCAGAGTCAGGGTGGCGTTGTTGGGGCCATACCAGCGCAGGAAGAACTGCTTGAGATCGTTCACATCGACCCGGTCGAGATCTTCCACGTAACCGATAGGCTGCCAGGAGTAGGGGTGAGTACGCGGATAGAGCGCCTCCCCCACCTTCTCGCTCACCAGCCCGTATGGCTGGTTATCAACCCGCTGGGCCCGCTCGTTCTTGACGGTGGCGCGCTGGATCTCGAACTTCTTCTGGCTCACCGCATCGAGCAGGAAGCCCATCCGATCCGCCTCCAGCCAGAGCACCTTCTCCAGCTGGTTGGCCGGCACAGTCTCGTAGTAGTTGGTGCGGTCCTTGTTGGTGGTGCCGTTCATGTCACCACCAGCCTCGTTGATGATCCGCATATGCTCCTGATCACCGACGTGTTTCGAGCCCTGGAACATCATATGCTCGAAGAAGTGGGCGAAACCGGACTTGCCGACCGTCTCGCGGGATGAACCGACGTGATAGGTCACATCGAGGTGCACCAGCGGATCGGAGCGATCAGGGGCCAGGATCACGGTCAGGCCGTTGTCCAGCTTGTACATCTGGTAGGGGATGGCGAGCTTGCCCTCCTCCTTGCCCTGTTCGGAGATCAGGGTCGGTGCCGCCAGCACCGGTAGGGTAAAGCCCAGCAGAATCGTTAAAGGTATGACTTTGTTCACGGTAACCTCGTGAGTGACAAAAACAGGCTAGAAAATGTGACTGGCCAGCAGAAAAACCAGGGCATAACGGAACAATTTGCCGAGCCCGATCAGGATGAGAGAGCGCCAGAAGGAGAGGCGCAGCCAACCGGCCAGCAGACAGAGACCATCACCGACCACCGGCGTCCAGGCAAGCAGCAGACACCAGTGACCATGTTGTTTGAGCCAGCCTAAGGCTTTTTGTTCCCCACGGCCTTGAAAATCTTCCGGTTTTTTCTTGAAA
Source organism: Aeromonas sp. R2-3 (assembly GCF_040908375.1). Lineage (NCBI taxonomy): Bacteria > Pseudomonadati > Pseudomonadota > Gammaproteobacteria > Aeromonadales > Aeromonadaceae > Aeromonas > Aeromonas sp. R2-3. Next base: position 85,017 of record NZ_JBFODP010000031.1, read on the forward strand.
GTAGCGAGCCAGCCGAGCCACCAGGTGGTCATGGAGCCGAGGGTATTACCGAGAGTGGCCCACAGCAACAGGCTCGCCATGCTCCACTCCCCTTTGGCCGCCATGGCCCCCAGCAGCACTTCGGAGCTGCCGGGCAGCAGGGTGGCGGAGGTGAAGGCGCTCAGAAACAACCAGCCGAGCCCCATCTCCATCATCTCGCTCATGCAGGATAACCGTCGGCGGCGGGCATGCGCAGCAGCAGCTTGCCGCGCACATGGCCCCCTTCGATGGTCTGGTGGGCCAGCGCCCCCTCAGCCAGGGGGAACTCACCGGCGAGGGTGACCTTCACCTCCCCCTGACGCAGCAGCATCAACATCTGACCCAGCTGCTGCTGGTCGGGATGCACCAGCATGCCGACCACCTCGATACCCGCCGCGGCACCCGCATCCTTGATCAGCTGGGCAGTGATGGTGGGCACCGTCACCAGACGGCCGCCCGGCTTGACACAGGCCAGCGCAGTCTTGCCGCTCTCGCCACCCACCAGATCCAGCACCAGATCGACCTGACCGGCCTCTGCCACCACCCGTGCGGGCCAGTTCGCGTCGTGGTAATCCACCATCCAGCTCGCCCCCAGAGCATGCAGGAAGCCATGGTTGTCGGGGCTGGCGGTAGCCACCACCTCGGCGCCATAGGCGCTGGCAAACTGCACCGCCAGATGGCCGACCCCACCGGCACCGGCGAGGATCAATACCCGCTGACCGCTCTGGAGGCCGCCGTGCTCAAGCAGCCCCTGCCAGGCGGTGAGACCGGCCAGCGGCAGCGCAGCCCCCTGCAGCAGGCTCACCCCGTCGAGCTTGACCAGCTCGCTCTCGCTTGCCACCACAGACTCCCCGTAGCCACCTGCGGTAAGGGGAAAACCGACCATGCCGCACACCCGATCCCCCTCGACCAGTGAGGTCACGCCGGGGCCCACCTTCTCTACCACGCCGGAGATGTCATAACCCGGTGTCCAGGGCAGCTTGTCCTTGTTCTGGGCCGCCGCCCAGCCAAGACCAGCGCGGGTTTTGGCATCAATGGGGTTCACCCCCGCAAAGCAGATGCGTACCCGCACTTCGCCATCGGCTGGCACCTTATCGAGGGAAGGGTTGAGCTTGAGTACCGAGGGGTCACCGAATGCGGTAATCTGTAGTTGCGTCATTGCACAATCCATCCTGTTGATTGATCAAGGGTCAACAGAATAACAGCGAGGACACCATGGCTCGAATGTTTCTTATTCCTCTGTTGCTGGCACTGGGGTGGTGGGCGTTTCTGCTCTACTTCCGCATCCCGTTCAAACAGGGGGCCAAGGGGTTTTACTGGATCATCGGCATCGGTGGCGGACTGGCCGCCTTCCTCAGCCTGATGATGGTGCTGACTCACTGAGTGCCACAGCCACTCGATAACGAAAAAGGCCACCGCGTTCCGGTGGCCTTCTCACTATCCGGGTTGCTGCTCCAGCGCCGGATTGAGGTAGTAGTGGCGATTGCTCCCCTGCCCCAGCACCCCTTGCGACAGCAGATGGTGGAACACCCGGTCCACCTCCTCCAGCGAGAGTGACAAAGCCTGTGCCACCGAGCGCTTGCTGCACTTGAGCTCACCGCTCACCAGCGCACCGCGCACCTGCGCCAGCACTTCGGGGGCCGGCTCTGGGGGCATGATGGGCTCGGGCTGCGCCGCCAGCGCCAACGCCTCCTGCGCCTCTCTGCGAGCTTGCTCTTGCTGCCAGCGCCACATCCGGCGAAAGCGGTTCTCCTCGCCGATCAGGCTGACGAAGAAGGCACCGAACACGTCGAGCAGCACCGAGAGGAAGCAGACCAGCAGGAACTGCACCTGACTGATGCTCATCCCCACCCCGTCCGCCAGACTGCTCATCAGCCCCAGCATGGAGGATTGTTCGTTGACCGGCTTGGCATCGCGCTGCTGACGCAGCTCATCCTGCTGCAAGCGCAGCTTGGTGTTGGCGTGCTGCAACGAGGAGACGCCACTGGAAATGCGCTCCAGCTCGATGTATTTGCGGGCCGCCTCTTCGTTGAGCTGGATCTGCCGCTCGATGCTGGCGATCTGCTCGTCGAAACGGGCAAGCTCCCGTTCGTGGCGCGCCTGCTGGCTCAGTACCGTGTTGGTGGCGCTGTTGATGCCACCGATACTGCCGCCGATGGAGATGGCCGCCAGCACGCTGTAAAACAGCAGCGACCAAAAAGCGCCACTCAAATCCCGCCGCGCCTTGCGCTCGCCGTACTCGTACCAGACGTAAAACTTGCCCAGCTCGAAGATGATGGCCAAGCCGCCGAACAGCCACTTCATCAGCGGGTTGTCATCGATGGAGAGGAACAGCAGCAGGGAGAAGATAATGGAGGCCAGAATGGCCAACCCGGTGAAACTGTATACCGTCGTCAGAGCAAACCACCCCTTGGGGTAGCGCAATGTAGAGGAGTCCTGTGTGGTCATGATGAAGGGGTGTGCTGTGCAGGAAAAGTTGGCTGCCGATTATAGTCGCCAGACTCGCCCAGAGAAGGGCAAATGACTGAATTCCTTCAGATTGGCAACCAGCTGCCCAGAGTGCGACCAAAACGGACAAATCGGCAGCAGAAAAGCGATACAATCCCTCCCTGACTTGATCATGTAGTGAGATGGGGAACAGTTCCGCCCGGGTTCAGCTCCGGTCTGTACACTCATCCACCGTTGCAATTATCCGAGGCCATCATGAACAGTAAGACCACTTTGCTACTCTCCCTTCTTCTGGTTACCGGCAGCGCCGCAGCGACCCAGCAATATCAAGAGAGCAGTGGCACCGAATTTTCCGTCGATGAGCTTAAATTCAATCTGGACTGGGATGACAAACAGTTCGGCTGGACCCAGAACGACTGCCTCACTCTGGATATCGGGGAGACCTCCTCCGTCGACTGCAAGGCGGTCAAATTCAATCTGGAAGATGAAGAGAATCGCAACCAGCCACCGCAAACCAACCAGGTCCCTGCCAACTCGCAGAGCGACCAGTAACAACAGGAGTACCCTTGCGATGACCCAAGCTAAACACAACCCCGTTATCCGGCGCGGCGCCCTGCTGCTTTCCCTGCTGATGGCGCACGGCATCGCGGTTGCGGCACCGCCAAGCAAAAATAGCGATGGCATCAAGATCTCCGGTGATGACATCAAGATCAATCTCGACTGGGATGACAAGGAGTACGACTGGTGGCAGGACAACTGTCTGGATCTTGGCATTGGCGACAGCCGGATCAAACTCAACTGCGACAAGATGGATGGCAAGTACCGGGATCACTACAACCGCAGCATCCACAGCGGCAATAACCCGGGACAGGGTCACGACAAACAGAAAGATAAAAACAAGGGCAACGGCAAGAAGAACTGAACGCCCTCTCCTGATGCAGCAGGGGCCTGGCGCCCCTGTGCTGATTGTTTACCAATAATTCTCCGCACTGATATTGCCCGGCGCCCGCCGCAGGTTCTTGGCCAACCCCAGCGCCAGCAAGGTCTGCTGGGTCTCTTTCACCATCTCCGGATTGCCGCAGATCAGCACCTGACTCAGCTCGGGTGAGAACTCCAACCCCACTCGATCCTGCAACTGACCATTGGCAATCGCCGCCGGGATCCGCCCTGCCATTGCATCGGGCCAGGGCTCGCGGCTGACAAAGGGGACATAGCGAAAGCGCTCGCCATATTGCTCGGCAAAGCTGGCGATCAAATCCTGATAGCTCAGCTCCTCGCCTTTACGTACCCCATGCACCAGCACCAAATTCTCGAAACGGTTGAAGGCTTCCCCATCGGCCAGAATGGAGAGAAAGGGGCCGATGGCAGTGCCGGTCGAGAGCAGCCAGAGATCGCGCCCGGCGGGCACCTCATCCAGCGTCAGAAAGCCGGTAGCCTGGGATTGCACCAGCAGGGTATCGCCTGCTTGCAGCGAGCCGAGCGAGGGAGTCAGCTCACCGCTCGGGATCTCGACCAGATAGAACTCGTGATATGGCGCAGAGGGGGGATTGACGAAGGAGTAGGCGCGCTGAATGCGGCGATCGCCCTGCTCGAGGGCCAGCTTGGTGAATTGGCCTGCCTTGTAGGGCGCCAGCTCGGCCGCTACCCGCAGGGAGAACAGAGTGGGTGTCCATTCGATGCGTTCGATGACGCGGCCTTCTACCCAAGCCATAGGGATCTCCTCCAGTGGAACAGAGCTTCACTCTACCCCCGGGCCGGAAAATAAAAAACCCGCGCAAAAGCGCGGGTTTTTTCTGCAAAAGCGAATCGCTATTACAGGGCAACAACCTGGATCTGTACGGTTGCTTTAACGTCAGCGTGCAGCTGAACAGCAACTTCGTAGTCACCGGTGTTACGCAGAACGTTGCCCATGCGGACTTCGCTCTTGGCAACGGCTACGCCGGCAGCAGTGATGGCTTCAGCCACGTCACGGGTACCGATGGAACCGAACAGCTTGCCTTCGTCGCCAGACTTGGAAGCGATAACCACGGTAGCCAGTTCGGCCAGCTTGGCAGCACGCTCTTCAGCAGCAGCTTTGTTGGCAGCCAGTTTGGCTTCCAGCTCAGCGCGACGAGCACCGAAAGCTTCGATGTTGGCCTTGGTGGCCATAACAGCTTTGCCTTGCGGGATCAGGTAGTTACGGGCATAACCAGATTTCACGGAAACTTGGTCACCCAGACCGCCCAGTTTGGCGATTTTGTCGAGCAGGATAACTTGCATTACCTTTCCTCTATAAATTTCGTTGAGTTAGGCTTAAGTGCCGGGCCGATTCTTACTTGTTGTGCAGATCGGTGTACGGCAGCAGAGCCAGGTAACGAGCACGCTTGATGGCGCGTGCCAGCTGACGCTGATACTTGGCGCGGGTACCGGTGATACGGCTCGGTACGATCTTGCCAGATTCAGTGATGTAGTTTTTCAGAGTAACGATATCTTTGTAGTCGATCTCGGTAACGTTCTCGGCGGTGAAGCGGCAGAACTTACGACGACGGAAATAACGTGCCATGGCCTTTATCCTCTAGTCAGTGATCCAGAATTACTCTTCGGAAGCAGCTTCAGTAGCTTCTTCGCGGCGCTCGTCGTCACGACGGGTGAAGCGCTCTTCTTTGGCCTTGGCCATCGGAGAAACTTCAGTCACGGCGTGCTTGGTGCGCATGATCATGTTGCGGATAACGGCATCGTTGAAGCGGAAGTTGGTTTCCAGCTCATCGATAACGGCTTGCTCTGCTTCTACGTTCATCAGAACGTAGTGGGCTTTGTGCAGTTTGTCGATCGGGTAAGCCAGCTGACGACGGCCCCAATCTTCCAGGCGATGAATGGTACCACCGGAGGTGGTGATGGCGCCGGTGTAACGCTCGATCATGCCGGGAACTTGCTCGCTCTGGTCCGGATGAACCATGAAGACGATTTCGTAATGACGCATTTTAGCTCCTTACGGATTAATTCAGCCTCCGCCCAGGTGCAGCCAGACCTCGGAGGCAAGGAACATAAAGGTGTTTAGTCGCTGCTTTTCTAGGGCGGCGTATTGTACGAAATCACATCCCTCACTGCAACTGACCGCCTTAAATGTTTTTCCCGATGGAAATCATCAGAAACAACAATTGATAATGATTATCACTTAGATCTATTCTCTCTCCATATCCTTATGGAGGGTGATGCCATGCAACCCGCACTGACGACTACGATTCCAGCCCGCAAATTCAAACTGACCCTGCTCGGGCCTGCCTTTATCGCCGCCATCGGCTATATCGACCCGGGCAACTTCGCCACCAATATTCAGGCGGGCTCTACCTTTGGTTACCAGTTGCTCTGGGTAGTGGTATGGGCCAACCTGATGGCCATGGTGGTGCAAACCCTCTCGGCCAAACTCGGTATCGTCACCGGCAAGAATCTGGCGGAGCACATCCGCGACCGACTGCCGAAACCGGCGGTCTGGGCCTACTGGGTGCAGGCAGAGATCATCGCCATGGCCACCGATCTCGCCGAATTTATCGGCGCCGCTGTCGGCTTCAAGCTGTTGCTTGGCGTCACCCTGCTGGAGGGAGCCTGTATCACCGCCGTAGTGACCTGGGGGATCCTGATGTTGCAATCCCGTGGCCAGAAACCGCTGGAGTTCGTGGTCGGCGGCCTGCTGTTGTTTGTCGCGGCGGCCTACATCGTCGAGCTGATCTTCTCCCGCCCCCATCTGCCCAGCCTGCTGGAGGGCGCCCTCTTCCCCGGTCTGCCCAATAGCGATGCCGTCTATCTGGCCGCCGGTGTGCTCGGTGCCACCGTGATGCCCCACGTTATCTATCTGCACTCGGCACTGACCCAGCACACGCAGGATCAGGGCTCGGTCAGCCAGCGGCTGCACACCACCCGGGTCGATGTGGCGATTGCCATGACTATCGCCGGCTTCGTCAATCTGGCGATGATGGCGATGGCGGCCGCTGCGTTCCACAGCTCGGGCCACCAGCAGGTGGCGGAGCTGGAATCCGCCTATCAGACCCTCACTCCACTGCTGGGTCAGGCTGCTGCCACCCTGTTTGGCCTCTCGCTGGTCGCCTCCGGTATCAGCTCTACCGTGGTGGGCACCCTGGCCGGGCAAGTGGTGATGCAGGGCTTTGTCCGCTTTACCATCCCGCTCTGGCTGCGTCGCGCCATCACCATGGCTCCCGCCTTCGTGGTGATCGCCATGGGACTCAACACCACCGAAATTCTGGTGTTGAGTCAGGTGATCCTGAGCTTTGGCATAGCGCTGGCCCTGATCCCGCTGTTGATGCTGACCGGCGATCGGGCGCTGATGGGACAACATCGCAACCATCCGGTCACACAAGCCATCGGCCGCCTTATCGTTGCGCTGGTGATTGGCCTCAACGCCTATCTGCTGGTCGCCATGATCTAGCGAACCGTAAAACCGAGAAGAGAGGCTCATTAACTCTGGTTAATGAGCCTCTTCGCACTTTGGCGTATGCTGCCGCTTTCTCTTCTCATTTATCGTTGCGGGAGCCTTGCCATGGAACACACCCGAGCCAGCTTCGTACTGGGCCATCATCAGGAGCAGGCCAGCGTGGTCTGCTGCCAGCACGGTGATACCACACTGCTGGTCACCGACCTCACCCCCTTTCATCCCCAGAGCCACCTCTGGCCCGATCAGCCGGGGGACGTGGGCCATGCTCGCTGGGAAGGGGGCGAAGCCACCATTGACCCTTGCCGGATGGGGGCCATCAGCCCGGATGGCGAGCTGTTCGTCGATACTGCCATTCCGGTAAAACGGGGCGCAGAGGGGTGGAGTTTCGTGGTGGTCCATCCAATGACCGGTGACCACGCGCTGGCCGTTGGCAGCCAGGTCGAATTGCAAGTAGATAGCGCTGCCCGCCACGCCCTGAGTCTGGGCCATAGCGGCTGCCATCTGGCCGCGATGGTCCTCAACCGGGTACTCATCCCCTACTGGCGCAAGGAGGTAAGCGAGCGCGATGCACTGGGCCAGCCCGACTTCGATCGTCTTGCTATTCAAAGCTCGCGGGTCGAGCCTTGCGGATCACGGGAGCAGTACCGCATCGGCAAGAGCCTGCGCAAGAAGGGGGTCAACAGCGAGGCACTGCTGGCAGATCTGGCGCTGATTGAAGAGAAGGTAAACCAGCAGCTGGCCGACTGGATCGCAACCGGGAGCGAGATCCGCCGCAGCCGCGCTGGCGAGGCAATCATCGATTCCCGTTACTGGCACTGCATGCTGGAAGGCCAGGAGGTGACCATTCCCTGTGGTGGCACCCATGTTGCCTCGCTCGCCGAGTTGGGAGAGGTCAAGGTAGAGCTCACTCAAGTGGAAGAGGGCTTTGCCATGCTGACCCGGGTCACGCCAACCGGCGCCTGAGTCGCAGACTTGACCACTCAGGGCTTACGCCCAAGTAGGCAATAGAGAAGTATCGCAAAGAGGGGGCATCATCATGCCCCTCAACGCCAGTCATGACGGGCCGATGCTTATCTTTTAACCACTCCCTGATTAGAATGCGCCTCCCACAGGAGGCACATCACCCATGAGCAGTACCCAACTACGCACTACCCCTGATCGACTTCGTTATCTGGTTCTCTACGAAGGCATAGGGCTGGCACTGGTCGCACCGCTGATCAGCCAGCTGTTCGGTCAGGGCGTCGCCGAGGTCGGTTCACTGGCCATCTTCTTCTCCATCGTCGCCACCGCCTGGACCTATGGCTGGAACCTGTTGTTCGACAAGGGGTTGCTCAAACTTTGCGGGCGCACCAACAAGCGACCACTGGACCGCTTCCTGCATGCGTTTGGCTATGAGGCGAGCTTTATGATGCTCTCCCTCCCTTGCGTCATGTTCTGGCTCGATTTGGGAGTGTGGGACGCCCTGATGCTGGATCTCGGCTTCGTCGCCTTCTATCTCGTCTACATCATGGTCTTTACCTGGACCTATGAGCGGATCTGGCCGCTGCCATCCGGCCCCCAGACGGCATAAGGCCTCAGCCGCAACGAGGCTGACAGAAGGAAAAGTCAGGAAGGACTAATAGGAAGGATGGGAGAATCCCATAAAAACAATGCCAGTCAGCGAGCTGACTGGCATTGGACAAAACAGACTTTCGGACTTACTTGACGGCGTCTTTCAGAGCCTTGCCAGCCACGAATGAAGGCACGTTGGCAGCAGCAATCTGGATCTCTTTACCAGTTTGCGGGTTACGACCGGTGCGGCCTGCGCGGTGGGTGACCTTGAAGGTGCCAAAACCGACCAGTTGCACAGCATCGCCTTCTTTCAAGCTCTGGGTAATACCATTGATGATCTCTTCCAGAGCCACTTTGGCCTGAGCTTTGCTCAGATCTGCTTTGGCGGCAATCGCATCGACAAGTTGAGCTTTGTTCATAACATTTCCTTTATGATCGGGCATTTAGCGCTGGGTCACTCTATGCAAAAAAAAACGCACAGGCAAAGCCTTTATCGAGCCGAACGCGTCAAACGCTGGGGTTTTCATCAAGATCTGCGGAAATAGTCACATTCCACACGCGAAAAACCGTGAGCAGGCCTGAAACCTGCTAGCACGCAGACACAATCCACTGACTATTTCTTCGCCACTTAACATTATCCCCCCATGGCTATTGACGCTTGCCCAGATTTTCCCTAGTTATAGGTTGTGTCACTGCTCAAACGGCTCGGAATACCGAACAATCGGCCAGCCTTTGCCCCACGGAGGGATAGGGATTATGTTGACGAAACTGGAACAGACCAAGCAGGCGCTGGCAGGCAAGCATAAGGCTATCGACGACTGGCTGGATGCAAGGCAAGCGTTGCTGGTTGGATACATGCAGCTGGCAGGCCTCACTCCGGCGCGGACCAAGCAACGCAGCCTGCCCAAAACAGAAGAGCTGCATCAGTTTTGCGACCGCCTGGTCGACTATGTCAGTGCAGGCCATTTCGAGATCTACCACCACGTCGTCACCGCCTTCGAGCAAGCCAGCGGCGAAACACTAGAGCTGGCCAAGCGCATCTATCCCCATATTCGTAACAGCACTGAATTCGCCCTCGAGTTCAACGACAAATACAGTGATGCCGACGAGGCCCAATTGCTGCTACTGGATGATGATCTCAACGAGTTGGGTCCGGTTCTGGAAGAGCGGTTCAAACAGGAAGACCGCCTGGTCAAGGCGCTTCATGTAGTGGAATCCTTGAGTACCCAGCAAGCCTGAATGCCATTTTCGGAGCAAGTTCAAGATACTGGCAACCAAGGTGGATTACACTCAGAGCAATGACCCTAGCGTCCACACTTATTGCATACAGGAGATGAGCATGTCTGAGCGCCGCCGTTTTGCACGGATCCTCTACTTGACCATGGCAGAACTCACCCAGGGGGAACAGAAGTGGCAGACCCAGCTTGTCGACGTCTCCTTGCAGGGAGCCCTGCTGATCCGCCCCGACGACTGGGAGAGTCGTGACAACAAGGAGTACCAGCTCAGCTTTATCCTGAGCGGTAGCGATATCGAGATCAAAATGCAGGTCGAGCTGACCCACGAAGCCAGCAAGAAGCTGGGTTTCTACTGCCACCACATCGATATCGACAGTGCCACCCATCTCAAGCGGATGATCGAGCTTAACGTCGGCGACGAAGAGCTGCTCCACCGCGAACTGGAACAACTGCTGAGCGAGCATCTGGAACATAGCCAGCCCTGATGGCAGGTTACGCCCCGTAAAAAAGAGCACAGGGGCGCTCTTTTTTGTTGTTCTGCTCTCTCGATTGCAATGCGGGACGATTACAGCGCCTCGAGTGCCTCGGACAGCTTCTTGACCGGCACCACTTCCATCCCTTCGATGGGATGCTTGGGGGCATTGGCGTGCGGCACAATAGCACGGCGGAAACCGTGCTTGGCCGCCTCCTGCAACCGCTCCTGGCCGGACGGCACAGGGCGAATTTCACCAGAAAGACCCACTTCGCCGAACACCACCAGATCCTTGGGCAGCGCCTGATCCCGGAAACTGGAGACCATCGCCAGCAGCAGCGCCAGATCCGCGCTGGTCTCCTCGACCTTGACCCCGCCGACCACGTTGATGAAGACATCCTGATCCGCCATCTGCAACCCGCCGTGACGGTGCAGCACCGCCAGCAACATGGCGAGCCTGTTGTGATCCATCCCCACCGCCACCCTGCGCGGGTTGGAGAGCTGGGAGTAGTCCACCAGCGCCTGCAACTCCACCAGCAGCGGTCGGGTGCCCTCCCAGATCACCATGACGATGGAACCGGGCGCCTGCTCCTGCCCTCGGCTGAGGAAGATGGCGGAGGGGTTGCTCACCTCGCGCATTCCCTGTTCGGTCATGGCAAAGACCCCCAGCTCGTTGACCGCACCGAAGCGGTTCTTGTGAGAGCGCAGAGTCCGAAAACGGGAGTCATGACCGCCATCGAGCAGCACAGAGCAGTCGATGCAGTGCTCCAGCACCTTGGGACCCGCCAGACTGCCATCCTTGGTCACATGACCCACCATAAAGATGGCTACATGATTCTGTTTGGCGTAGCGGGTCAGCAGCGCCGCCGCTTCACGCACCTGAGAGACAGAACCGGGGGACGATTGCACATCCGCCACATGCATCACCTGAATGGAGTCAATCACCATGATCTGCGGCTGCTCCTGCTGGGCAATCAGGCAGATCTGCTCGACGCTGGTCTCGGAGAGCATCCGCAGCTTGTCGGTGGGCAGCCCAAGGCGGTTGGCCCGCATCGCCACCTGCTGCAGCGACTCCTCGCCGGTGACATAGAGGGTTTTCATCCGCTCTGCGAGACCACACATGGTCTGCAGCAGCAAGGTCGACTTGCCCGCCCCCGGGTTGCCGCCAATCAGAATGGCCGAGCCTGGCACCACACCGCCACCAAGCACCCGATCCAGCTCCTTGAAACCTGAGGTAAAACGGGGAATTTCGGTGGTGGCGATCTCTGCCAGTGTCTGTACCTGACTGCCGACCGCGCCGGCATAACCGGTGTAACGGGCACTCTTGCCAGCGGGGCTCACCGAGCCGAGGCGCACCTCGGTGATGGTATTCCACTCCTTGCACTCGCTGCATTGACCTTGCCAGCGTGTGAAGTCGGCACCACATTCGGAACAAACATAAGCAGTTTTATTTTTGGCCATTGATAACTCGGGGACAGGATGAATTCCTGCTTGATATACTTGTTTGCGACCGACAGATCAAACCCAGAATCGGAAAAGTGACTTTCCGTGGCAGGAACAAATGGATTCAGAACACCAGCAACATCTGATTGAACAACTCGTCCCCTTGCTGCGGGAGAAAGATTTCGAGGAGATCTTCAACCGCATGACACAAGAGGAAAACAGCAACAGCCGTTTTCTGATCAAGATGGAGCTCAAGCGCAAGTGCTCCCCCTGCCGCAGGGTCATCGACATGCGCGATGAGCTGGAGGATGAGTGCCTGGTGCATGAGTTTGACGGCATCACTCACTTCATGCCCGCCGATGCGATAGCCCTGTTCCAGTCCCAGTGCTATCTCTACCGCGATATTTATACCCTCGGTGTCTACGAGGCGTTGCAACAGTGGCAAAAACAGCACCACAACGCCCGCGTGGATGGTCAGCTGTCGCCGCCGGCCAGCCCCTTCCGGCAATATGATGTAAACACCATCGCCTTTGCCAGCTACTATGGCCGCCGCCAGGAGCGGATGCACTTCAGCTCGCCGGTGCTGATCAAGTTTCAGGACGGGGAGAAGCTGTTCGCCAAGAGTTCCGATCTCTCGCTGGGTGGCATGCGGGTCTCGGTTCCCTATCTGCCGAACTATCACACCGGCGCCCAGGTGGAGGTCTTCTTTACCGGACTGGAGCGGGATACCCCCAATCCGGTGCTGCACCAGCCGGTCGGCTATCAGATCCTCGGCGAAGAGAGCAAAGAGGGAAAATACTGGCTGCGGCTGGTGCGCTCCGGCGAACAGCCAGCCTTCGATGCCTTCCTCAGCGACTTTATCGATGCCAACAAGATCCGCTATCGGGTCAGCGTCGACTATCTGCTCTCCGCCGCCATAATCAAAGGGTATGAGCAGTTCTACCTGCCGCGGATGACCGGCATGCCGCTCTTCTTCGGCACCGGCGACAGCCCCAACCTCGAGATCGCCCTGCGTACGGAAAACAACCAGCACCTGCTGGAGTATTGGCGCGATGAGAAAAACCGCGATGCCCTCGCGGGGCTTTTCAGCGCAGAGCGGATGAAACGGCTTTGCCCAGCCCCCGGCACCACCACCGAGACTATCATCTACTGCTTTACCCACACGGTGCGCAGCCACATCTACTTCTTCTCCGCCACCGCCGAGGAGCTGCGTCAGAGTGGCCTCACCGCCCTCTTCTTCCAGGTGGGCTCACGCCGGCCCAGCTGGCGTGTCTACAAGTTCACGCTGGAGGCATGCGATCTCGTCGAGGCGGATGTGGGGCAACTGCAGGGGCAGGACAACCCGCAGTTGCAAGATATCCTGCTGCTCGAGCGGCTCAAACAGATCGGCTATTGCGGCCTGCTGCAGGAGATCGGGCTGGAATCCCAGCGGGAAGAGTTCCATCAGGAAGGGGTCAGCAACAACGCCAACGAGCTGCAACGCTTTGGTCACGAGCAGGGGGTTGCCCCGTTCGAGATCGAGACCCTGCACTATGTTCAGTTGCGCAAGGAGTCGCGCTACATCCACAAGACCGCGGTCGCCATCCATCACAACGGCAAATCCTGGATCGGCTGGACCCGCGACATCTCGACTCACGGCCTGCAAATCGAGCTGGAAGATGCCTTTATCGGCGAGAAAAACGATGTGGTGACCATCGCCCTGCCCCGCTTGCAGGAGCTCTCCAAGAGCATGGATCTGCAGCGCCTCTCCTACCGGCTGGTCAGCCTCAACATGACCCGCACCGTGCTGCACCTCTGCATCGAAGGGGATTCGGATCGCCATACCGGCCGCCAGTTCTTCAGTCTGCTGATCGAGAGCAACCAGAACAAGCTCAAGGCGGCGCAGGAGCAGCGCCGCTATCGTGGGCTGGCGCGGGCACTGCGCAACATCTACACCCACCACTTGTTCAACTCGCCGGTCTACGTCAACAAGCTGAAAGGCGCACCCAAACCTGCCTCCATCGGCAAGTCTCTACAACCGCGCAGTCTGCAGCGGCTGCTGCAAGCCTGTGCCGAGCTGCCGGAGCAGGAGAACCTCTATCCGCTGTTTCAGGGGGAGCTGCTCAAGGAGCTGTTGATGAACCCGCTGCGCGCCATCGAGCGGGAGGACAAACCGAGAGAAGACGAGGTCTATATCGCCAGCATCCAGACCAAGGCCGGCCTGCCCATCTTCAGCAGCCGGCTGGCCAGCAGCTTTGCCAACCTCAAAGAGAAGCGTCAGTTCATCGAGCTGGCGCAGCAACAGGGGGAGTTCTACTCGGTGCTGGTCGGCATCTCCCGTACCGGACGGCCCGACACCAACTTCATCGCCAACGAGCTGGACTACATCGCCAAGTTCGCCATCCACAAGGCGCGCAAGCTGGAAGAGGAGCTGTGGAGCGTGGTGGGGGTGGGCGAACTGACCGATACCACCCAGGCCACCCTGTTCCGCTTTGGCATCACGCCGCCGCTGAACTGATGATCCGGAAACAGACAAAAATGAAACAGGGCGCTCGAGGCGCCCTGTTTTTTGTCATACCGCCTGCGGGTTAAGCAACCAGTCGAGGATCTGGGGAAAGTGATCCTCCTGGGCCTGCGGGGCGGTCAGCATATTGATGTGGTCATAATCGAGGCGGTTGCCGTTGTCCCGCCCCAATCGGGTGTGACGTGTGGCCGAACCCATCTCGTCGCTGAAGCGGCGCACATCGGTCGGGTGACCCAGCACCTTGTCCGCTTTGGCCGAAATCATCCAGAGCGGTGGCCAGTTGACCCGTGCCGCCGCCTCGTCATAGGCAAAACCGTCGTGAGGATCCTGCCAGGGGCCGCACTTGACCCAGGGGATGGTCTCCTGCAGATAGCGCAGCGGCTCGTCGTCAGCACCGATCTTCAGAGTACGAGCCGCCAGAAAACCACGGCGGCGAGCCAGCCAGGGGGCCAGCCGATTCCAGATCAGATCCACCTTCAGCCAGCGCTCGGGATTGTGCACCGACACACCGCGCTTGGTGCCAAAAAACAGCAGGCTGGCCACCTGATCCGCCAGCTCGGGGAATCGCACCAGGGTCGAGGCCATGATGACACCGCCCCAGGAGTGGGCCACCCAATGCACCTTGAAGCCATGATGGCGCTCGGCAATCCAGCGCTGCAGGGCGGGCAGATCCTCGGTGATCAGCTCATGCTGACCGTGCTCTGCCTGCTCGGCGATGGCAGGAGTGCTGAGCCCCCGCCCCCGCAAATCAGCCACATAGACCTGATAGCCGTTACGGGCCAGAAAGCAGGCCAGCCCCTTGCCCGATTCGGTATAGAAGATCCGCCCATTCTCGATGGCGCCATGCACCATCAGGATCGGCTCGCCATGCACGGCGACCCGGGGTTTGATGTGGCGCACATGCAATTGATGGCCACCACAGGGGATAAACAGAGACTGCTGCAACAATTCCATTTTTATTGGTTTCCTCCTTGAAACACTGTCAGCGCTTGTCCCAGCGTTGCTCGCTACAGGCCCGCGCCGCCAGCAGGCAGATCACCCCCTCCAGATCGTGATGATTGAGGGTGGCCGCCGCCTGCGCCCGCACCAGCGGCTTGGCGTGAATGGCGATGCCAAGACCCGCGACCCCCATCATTTTGAGATCGTTGGCACCATCGCCGATGGCCACAGTCTGGTCGGCAGCAATGCCGTACTCCTGAGCAAGCTGCTGCAACACCTCGGCCTTGACGCTGGCATCGACGATGCGCCCACTCACCTTGCCGGTCAGCTGGCCCCCCTCCACCGCCAGCTCGTTGGCGAAGATGGCATCGAGCCCCAGCTCGCGCTGCAACTGGCCAGCAAAACGGGTAAAACCACCGGAGGCGATGGCCACCTTCCAACCCGCCCCTTTGAGGGTATCGACCATCAGCTGCAAGCCCGGCATCCAGGGCATCCATGCCGCCACCTCGTCGAGCATGGCGACCGGCGCCCCCTCAAGCAGCGCGACCCGATTACGCAGACTGTCGGCAAACTCCAGCTTGCCCTGCATCGCCGCGGCCGTCACTGCCGCTACCTGCTCGCCAACCCCGGCAAGCCGGGCAATCTCGTCGATGCACTCGATGCGGATCGCGGTGGAGTCCATGTCCATCACCAGCAGGCCGGGCTCGTTCAGGGTCGGTAGCGCGGGCAGATGGCAGAGATCGATCTCCCACTCACCGCTCTTGAGCTCGGCCACCAACTCGGAAGAGAAGCGATCGCAGCCAAGCAGCAGCAACGGCACGCCCGCCACCTCGGTGGGAGGATAGAGGGTGGCCGCCAACCCCTGTGCAGCCAACAAAGGTGACAGACACGCCAGATGGGAGGCGCCCAGCCCCTTGCCAAATAGCACCAACCAGCCGCCCGTCTGCGGAGTCTCTGTCGGTTGCAACGCATCTGCGCTGAGCTGCCAACAGGGTGAGCCGGACAACAACGCGGGCCAATCGGATAACAGAGGGGGGAGCCGGGACAACAACATAAGGGATACGCCTTCCTTGGTGATCAGGGGGTTAACAATGCTGGCCCAGAGTAGCGTATTGCTTTTTGTACAGGCAAGCGCCAAGATCCCGCCACTCCTTGTTACCATGAGGTCTCACGCTTGCAGCGTCATCTTCCCATCAAACGTGTTCTCAGCCTGGGTGCCGGTATCCTGCTCGGATGCTGGGTGCTCGGTGTGCTTATTCATATGCAGGGTGAAAGCCAGGCCTCGCTGCACAGCGAAGCGCGCAACCGGGCGCAGGCGCTGGTCGCCTATGCCGCCCGAGACATGAAACGCTGGATCAAGGAGGAGAAGAGCAGCGAGCTGGAGCGGCTGGCGCGGGATCTGGCAGCCGAGCCGGAGATCCTCGATGCCACCCTCTACGACGGACGCGGCATTCCCCTCGCCCAGTCTGAGCAGGCGGTGCCGCTGGAAAGCCTGCTGCCCATCGGGAGCGATAACAAGTCGCTGCCGGAGCAGGGCAAAGGACGGATCCAGTTCGTGCAAGAGATCCGGGATGGCGAGCAGACCATCGGCTTCCTGCGCATAACCCTGGAAGAGCAGCAGATGCTGGCAGACAAGGATACCCGGCTCAAGGTGGTGCAGGAGAAACAACGCCTGATGCTGCTGGTCGCCCTGCTGGCCGGGGTGCTCATCTCCTACGGCGTGCGCCGTAACTACATGCGGGTACGCAAGCACAAGAAAAAGAGTACGCCCCCCTCGCCACCTCCGGAAAACTGATGGCGCAACCAGAGAGCAGATACAAAAACGGCGGCCAGAAGGCCGCCGTTTCTTATTCGCGAAGGAATTACTTGTCGCCCAGCAGGACGGAATCCAGTGCGATTTCGATCATGTCGTTGAAGGTCAGCTGACGCTCTTCAGAGGTGGTCTGCTCACCGGTACGGATATGGTCGGAGACGGTGCAGATGGTCAGCGCCTTGGCACCGTACTCTGCGGCCACGCCGTAGATACCGGCGGCTTCCATCTCGACACCCAGGATGCCGTATTTTTCCATGACGTCGAACATGGAGGGGTCCGGAGTGTAGAACAGGTCGGCGGAGAAGATGTTACCGACGCGCACGGCAACGCCCTTGTTCTTGGCGGCCTGCACGGCATTGGCAACCAGGTCGAAGTCGGCGATGGCAGCGAAGTCGTGATCCTTGAAGCGCAGACGGTTTACTTTGGAGTCGGTGCAAGCCCCCATACCGATCACCACGTCACGCAGTTTCACGTCTTCACGCACGGCGCCACAGGAGCCCACACGGATCAGGGTCTTCACACCGTAATCGGTGATCAGCTCTTTGGCGTAGATGGAGCAGGAGGGGATACCCATGCCGTGACCCATGACGGAGATACGACGGCCCTTGTAGGTACCGGTAAAGCCGAACATGTTGCGCACGTCGCAGATCTGCTCGACGTTCTCCAGGAAAGTTTCAGCGATGTACTTGGCGCGCAGGGGGTCGCCCGGCATCAGCACGGTATCAGCAAAGGCGCCATCTTTCGCATTGATATGAGGAGTTGCCATTCTCTTGATTCCTTCACACAGGTTGAGTTTTATTGTTTTATAAATTGCCCGCCGCCGAAGTGGCGGGCGGGTAAATTACAGGAAGCTGGTACCGTATGCCAGTTTCGGCAGACCGTGGTAAGCCGCGATGCTCTGGCCGATATCGGCAAAGGTCTCGCGACGACCAACGGAGCCGGCCTTGACCGGCTTGCCGAAGAACAGCACCGGAATGTATTCGCGGGTGTGGTCGGTACCACCCCAGGTCGGGTCGCAGCCGTGGTCGGCAGTCAGCACCACCACGTCGCCATCTTGCAGCAGCTCAAACAGCTCCGGCAGGCGGGAATCGAAATACTCCAGCGCACCGGCATAACCGGCAACGTCACGGCGGTGGCCGTAGGAGGAGTCGAAGTCGACGAAGTTGGTGAAGACGATGGTGTTGTCACCGGCCGCTTTCACCTCTTCCAGCGTGCGATCCCACAACTCGGTCAGACCGGTCCCTTTCACCTGCTTGGTGATGCCCTGTTGGGCATAGATGTCGGCAATCTTGCCGATGGAGACCACCTGACCGCCCGCATCTTTCATGTAATCCAGCACGGTCGGCGCCGGCGGCAGCACTGAGTAGTCGTGACGGTTGCCGGTACGCTTGAAGTTGCCCTTGCCAGTACCCACGAACGGACGCGCAATCACGCGGCCGATATTGTAGGGCTCCAGCAACTCGCGCACGATGTGGCACAGCTCATAGAGCTTCTCGAGGCCATAGGTCTCTTCGTGGCAGGCAATCTGGAATACGGAGTCGGCAGAGGTGTAGAGGATCGGCTTGCCGGTCCGCATATGCTCTTCGCCCAGATCGTCCAGCACTTGGGTACCGGGGGCGTGGCAGTTGCCCAGATAGCCAGGCAGACCAGCCTTCTCGACGATGGCGTCCAGCAGCTCCTGCGGGAAGCTGTTGTGGTGATCCTTGAAGTAGCCCCACTCGAACAGCACGGGCACACCAGCGATCTCCCAGTGACCGGACGGGGTGTCCTTGCCGGAGGAGAGCTCCTGCGCAAAGCCGTAGGCACCGACCACCTCGATATCTTTCTTCAGCCCTTCCGGGAAGTAGCCGGAAGCCTGCTCGCAGGCGTGGCCCAGGCCCAGCTTGTTGAGGTTGGGCAGATTGAGGGCGCCACGGCCTTCAATTTCACCTGCCGCACACGCCTTGGCGATATGGCCAAGGGTGTTGGCGCCCACATCTCCGAACTTGTCGGCGTCGGCAGCAGCGCCAATACCGAAAGAGTCCATCATCAGAATAAAGGTACGTTTCATGGGTCTTCCCCTTGTTACAAATCGGCCAGGGTGATACGGCGGTACACTTCAGGCAGTGCCTCCGGCCGCTCGCCACCAATCCGGACAGCCGCCTGCACCATGCTGGCAGCCTGAGCATATTGCTCTTCAGTCTGAGCGTGGATCATCGCGATCGGCTTGTCAGCATCAACGCTTTGACCCAGGCGGATAAAGTCGGTCAGACCGACCGCATAATCAAGTTTGTCACCGGCAGCGCGGCGACCACCGCCCATCGCCACCACAGCCAGACCCAGCTCGCGTGTATCCATGGCGGTCACGAAACCGCTGTTGGCCGCGAAGACCGGGCGCACGATGGCAGCCTTGGGCAGGTAAGCGTCATAACGCTCCATAAAATCGGCCGGGCCACCGAGACCAGTCACCATGCGACCGAAGATCTCGGCTGCCTTGCCGTTATCCAGCACCGCCTGCAGCTTGGTGCGGGCATCGCGCTCGTCGCTGGCAAGACCGGCGGAGATCAGCATCTCGGCACACAACGCCATGGTCACTTCGTGGATCCGCGGGTTGCGGTATTCACCGGTCAGGTAACGCACCGCTTCACGTACTTCCACCGCGTTACCGGCGCTGGAGGCCAGCACCTGGTTCATATCGGTCAAGAGCGCAGAGGTGCGGCAACCGGCACCGTTGGCCACGGCCACAATGCTCTTGGCCAGCTCTTCAGACGCTTCGAAGGTCGGCATAAAGGCGCCGGAGCCCACTTTCACATCCATCACCAGCGCTTCCAGCCCGGAGGCGAGCTTCTTGGAGAGGATGGAGCCGGTGATCATGGCGATGGATTCGACGGTTGCAGTAATGTCACGTACTGCATAGATACGCTTGTCAGCGGGGGCAAGATCGCCGGTCTGGCCGATGATGGCCACGCCCGCCTCTTTCACCACTTTCAGGAAACGATCGTTGTCGACCGAGGTCTGGTAGCCGGGAATGGCATCCAGCTTGTCGAGGGTACCGCCGGTGTGGCCCAGACCACGGCCGGAGATCATCGGCACGAAACCGCCGCAGGCAGCGACCATCGGGCCAAGCATCAGGGAGACAACATCCCCCACCCCGCCGGTGGAGTGTTTGTCAACAATCGGGCCACCCAGATTGAGGTGATCCCAAGTCAATACCATGCCGGAGTCGCGCATGGCGCAGGTCAGGGCAACCCGCTCATCCATGGTCATGTCTTTGAAGTAGACCGCCATCGCCAGCGCGGCAATCTGCCCTTCGCCGATGGTGTTGTTGGTAATGCCCTGAACGAAGAATTGAATTTCTTGGGTACTGAGCGCTTCACCGTTGCGCTTCTTGCGAATAATTTCTTGAGGCAAAAACATCTTTCATTCCCTCCGCCATTGCTGGCGTTACACAAGCCTGAATCCTTGCCCGCACACCGCATGGTGGGGGCTAACAGGGCGGACAGCCGTCCGCCCTCTCATCAACCTATTAGTAACCGCTGGTGTTGGCTGGCTTGTCGCCATGCCCCAGAGTGGCCAGCAGACTGGCCAGCAGGCTGGATGCACCAAAGCGGAAGGTTCGGGCGGATACCCAGTCGTTGCCGAGGATCTCTTCGGCCATGGCCAGGTACTGACCGGCAACGGCGGCATCTTTCACGCCACCAGCAGGCTTGAAGCCGACTTTCGGATTCTTGGCCTTGATCACTTCCATCATGATGCGGGCCGCTTCTGGGGTTGCATTGACCGGCACCTTGCCGGTGGAGGTCTTGATGAAGTCGGCACCGGCATCGATACAGATTTCGGAAGCGCGACGGATCAGCGCCTCTTCTTTCAGCTCGCCGGTTTCGATGATCACTTTCAGCAGCACGTTGGCACCGCAGGCCTCTTTACAGGCTTTGACCAGATCAAAACCGATCTGTTCATTGCCAGCCATGAAGGCGCGATACGGGAACACCACGTCCACTTCGTCAGCACCGTAGGCGACAGCGGCACGGGTCTCGGCCACGGCGATCTCGATGTCGTCGTTGCCGTGCGGGAAGTTGGTCACGGTCGCAATGCGTACGTCGGCTGCGCCGATCTCACGCAGGGTCTTGCGAGCGATAGGGATAAAACGGGGGTAGATGCAGACGGCGGCGGTCAGGCCAGCCGGTGACTTGGCCTTATGGCACAGGTCGATCACCTTCTGATCGGTGTCGTCATCGTTCAGGGTGGTCAGGTCCATCAGGTTCAGGGCGCGCTGAGCGGCCACTTTCAGATCAGTCATTCTGTTCTCCAAAGTCTCGATTTAATCCAGATAACCGGGCACCACCATACCATCCAGCGATGGATGCACAGGCAGTAATCCCCAGCTATACGGGAATGGAATTACAGTGCGAAGGCACCGGCACTATCGGGATGCTATTCAAAACACCCTGCAGGCACTGCGACTGTAAATAAGGCAAGAGCCCTGTCACTTTCTTACAAAAGTGCGGACTTGGTTCCATGAAGACTTGAGAAAGGCCGACAACATCTGACCCGACTTCCCAATCAATTCCATTTGACCGCCAACACCCGATTTCATCGAGTATTAGTCATTGCCAGCACCCTGCTGGCAACGCCTATTTCAGCCGAGATACCCCCTGTTTGCAAGCCGGATTTGCCAATTTCAGAGGTACCTCACATCTGGCAAATCCAGGTCTAAAAAAGCCTTACGAAAAGAAACGAGTCAGGATCCAGGAGTAGGCCAATCCCCCCAAATAGACCCCAACGATCCCCATTACCCCGGACAAAACGGGAGGCGCAGGGATCGGCAATTTGAGGAAAGAAAACAACAAACCAACTATAAAGCCGGCCACCATCGCCAGTAGCACTTCATTCATATAACCTCCGATTTGACTCATTTTATTATTAGTTTAGATAGGAAAACGGTTGTCACCGCTCCATACGCGAACGCCACGGCAGATGCCGTGGCGTTCGTGTTTATACCCTGTCAGTCAGGCAGCGATTACATGCCGGACAGTGCCAGGAAGAAGCCTGCGATAGTGGCAGACATCAGGTTGGACAGAGAGCCAGCCAGTACGGCTTTCAGACCAAAGCGTGCAATGGTACCGCGGCGGTTCGGCGCCATGGACCCCAGACCACCCAGCAGGATGGCAACAGAGGAGAGGTTGGCAAAACCACACAGCGCGAAGGAGATGATCGCCTTGGTGTGATCGGACATGGCCACACCGTTGATCAGCACTTCGTCTTTCAGGTACGGAGCGAAGTTCAGGTAAGCCACGAACTCGTTCACTACCAACTTCTGACCGATGAAGGAACCAGCAACCACTGCTTCATTCCAAGGCACACCTATCAGGAAGGCCAGCGGGGAGAAGATCCAGCCCAACAGCAGTTCCAGAGAGAGTTGCGGATAACCGAACCAGCCACCCACACCGGAGAAGATACCGTTGATCATGGCGATCAGACCGATGAAGGCCAGCAGCATCGCGCCGACGTTCAGGGCCAGTTGCATACCGGCAGAGGCGCCAGCAGCAGCAGCGTCAATGACGTTGGCAGGCTTGTCATCCAGCTCGGCATCGGCAGAGCTTTCGTCATAGTTCGGGGTCTCGGTCTCGGGAACCAGCAGCTTGGCGAACAGAAGACCACCCGGTGCAGCCATGAAGGAGGCAGCAATCAGGTACTCCATCTTCACGCCCATGGAGGCGTAACCGGCCAGTACGGAACCGGCAACGGAAGCCAGACCACCACACATGACGGCGAACAGCTCGGAGTCAGTCATCTTGGCGATGTAAGGACGAACCACCAGCGGCGCTTCGGTCTGACCGACGAAGATGTTGGCGGTTGCAGAGAGGGATTCGGTGCGGGAAGTACCCAGTACTTTCTGCAGGCCGCCGCCCAGCAACTTGATGACCATCTGCATGATGCCCAGGTAATAGAGCACTGCAATCAGGGAAGAGAAGAAGATGATGACCGGCAGAACACGGAAGGCAAAGACAAAGCCGCCGCCACCGAACACTTCAAACATCTTGTTGCTGACCAGACCGCCAAACAGGAAGTCGATCCCGTTCTGGCCGTAGCTGATCACGCTGGATACCGCGTCGGACACGCCGACCAGGATATCGCGACCAACCGGAACATAGAGAACAAACGCCCCCAGACCGGCTTGAATTGCGAACGCACCGACAACGGTACGGACGTTGATTGCCTTGCGATTGCTGGAGAACAGCACCGCGATAAGGACGAGCGTCGCCATCCCTACCAGACCCATGAACAAATTCATTATTATCTTCCTCTAGTAGCACCTGGCTTGTTAGCGAGTTGTTATTAAACCCAACTAATCAAGGGGAGCGCATTATACTAATTAAAGTCCGATAAAATAGAATGCTGGTCACATTTTATCGTTATCAAAATGTCCAAGTGTCACAAAATTAGACAGCAAACGATTTTTACGCTCATTTTTTTTCCTGACAACTAAATCAGGTGTTGCGAATTTGTTTCATGGCTATTGGTCGTGATGGAAAATATGCCGGGCAGTTTCAAATAACACCTTGGCAACATCTGCCGATGATTCATCCCGCAATGTCATCAATATTTCCGCTATTTTCGGCAGCGCTTCCGGGGTATTCCGGGTGCCTTGCTCACCTTGTAAGGGCATATCGGGCGAATCGGTTTCCAGCACCAGAGCCTCGAGCGGCATAGCCCGAAATACCTCTCGCGTCTTGTTCGCCCGCTCAAAACTGATTACCCCGCCCACCCCGAGTCGAAAGCCCAGTTGCCAGAAGGCCTCCGCCTGCTGCAACGAACCGCTGAAAGCATGGATCACCCCGCCACGTGGCGGCTTGAAGCGGCGCAACAGCTTGGCCACAGTGTCATTGGCGCGCACCGAGTGGATCATCAGGGGGAGCCCGGCATCGGCAGCCAGCCGGATCTGAGCCTCAAACAGCGCAAGCTGTCCCTCCTGCGGCACTTGTGAACGGAGGTCCAGCCCGCACTCGCCAATGGCCACCAGGCTGGCAGGTTGGCTCATCACCAGCGTTCGCAGCCGCTCCATCACCCCCTCACGCTGCTCACCGGTATACCAGGGATGAATGCCCAAACCATAAAAGAGGCCGTCATGCTGATCTGCCAGTGCCATCACACGAGTCCAGTTATCCTCTGCGATGGCAGGAATGATATACTCCGTCACCCCTAATGCCCGACAACGGGCCAGCAGCGCCTCCCTGTCCTGGTCGAATACCGGAAAGTCGAGATGGCAATGGGTATCTATCAGCTGCATATCACTCACACCTGTTTGCGGTATTTAATGGGTCATTGAACATGATGAACAACAAAAACAACGGCTTTACCCTGATTGAACTGGTGCTGGTGATCATAGTGCTGGGGATCCTGGCCGTCACCGCCCTGCCCCGCTTTATCAATATCAAGGATGATGCCCTGAAAAGCACGGTCTCGGCGACCGCAGGCAGCTTTGCCAGTGCGGTACAGCTTGCTCATGCTGGCTGGGCGGTGAAGGCGAAGGGGGAGCCGCTGGCACTCTATAACTTTAGCGGCATGGGCAAGCAGGATCTCGACATCAACAGCTACGGCTGGCCGGTGGGCACCAAGGAGGATCAGAATGGTCAAGGGCCTGATGTCATATTTCCCGGTGGCGACAGCGATAAGATCTCCGTCAACAGCCGGGATGACTGCGAGAGCCTGTTCGGCGCCCTGCTCGACACCGATCTGACGGCGGTCGATGAACTCCATACCGATTCAAAGAGTGATTACATCTCCCGACTCATCCAGGCAAACGGGCAGGCTGATGGCACGCTTCGCCACGATAACTGCCGCTATATCCTGCGCGACTCAATCAACCGCTTCCAGATCAACTCGGATTATCTAAACGGCCTCGGCTTCGAGTACAACAGCGTTACCGGCGCCGTGACCCGCAATTTTGATTGAGCTCAGCCTCTTCTGCGCAAGCTCGCTCTTTGCTTGAATCATCATCATAACGAACCGGCGTGCAGCAGCGCCGGTTCTCCTGGGTGAGCCCCCACTCCTCGCACCACGCGTCATAACGGGCCAGCCAACGCAGCAATATCCCCTTCATCGTCACACCGCCTCCATCAGGTTCAGGTCAAAAACCATCCTAATCAGAGTCGGCAAGGGGAGCAAGTCATCCCCATAACCGCGATCGGGCGGAATAAAAAAGAGCCGGTCAGCATGGCTGACCGGCTCTTTTAACATTCCCTGAAGAGGTTATCCGATGAGCAACAGATCATCCGCCTCACAGGCTCTTCAGTTTTTCTTCCGGCAGTGCCAGCTCGTCGTTGTGGTTAACACCGATACCGCGCTCCAGCACATGACGGGCGATGGCGTGCGCCTCTTCCAGCGAGTGCATGCTGTAGGTGCCGCACTGATACTCGTTCAGCTCGGGGATCTTGGCCTGATCCTGCACGGTCAGCACGTCGCTCATGGCCGCCTGCCAAGCTGCACCAACACGGGCTTCGTCCGGCGCGCCGATCAGGCTCATGTAGAAGCCGGTACGGCAACCCATGGGGGAGATGTCGATGATCTCCACACCATTGCCGTTCAGATGATCACGCATAAAACCGGCGAACAGGTGCTCCAGCGTATGGATACCGCGCTCGGAGAGGATCTCCTGGTTCGGCACACAGAAACGCAGGTCGAACACGGTAATGGTGTCCTTGTTCGGGGTCTGCATGGTCTTGGCCACACGCACCGCTGGCGCTTCCATACGGGTGTGGTCAACGGTAAAACTGTCCAATAACGGCATTTCTGACTCCTGATTTGGTTACCAGAACCAGCCCCCACGGGAGAGCTGGTCCTTGCATTGACGGTACTGGGCGCCGTAGCGCTGGGCGCGAGCTTCCACTTTGCGAGAGGTCTTCATCAACCACCCCTTGCTGCGATAGCTGCCACGCCGGTAGCCACCCCACCCTTCGTGATAGTTGAGGTACTGACCATAGGCATCCCACTTGGAGGTGCCATTTAGCCGCTGGGCCTTGTTAGTGTACCAACCCATAAAATCGATGGCGTCGGCAAAGTCATCGCGGTCACTCCAGCTGTTGCCGGTTTCCCGCTGGTAATCAGCCCAGGTTTCATCTTTGACCTGAGCATAACCATAAGCCGAACTTGCCCGCCCGGTTGGGATGAAGAGGAAATACTGCATCGGCGGCTGGGCATCATGTACGTAAGAGGACTCCTGATACATCATGGCCATCACCACATGGATCGGCGTCCCCCACTTCTCGTTCATCTTGAGCGCGGCCTTGTGCCACTCAGGCTTCTCGCGAAAGATCTGGCACAGATTCTCCGGCTGGGCCGGTGGACGGGTACTGCAAGCAGTCAGGCCCGCCAACAGGCTTGCGACCACCACGAAGCGCATCCACCCCATCAAATGAGGCCACACTTCACGCCTCTGGTCAGGTAAAGAGATAGCCAAGGTCAGATCGCGTCTTCGTTCTCTTCGCCGGTACGGATACGAATGACACGCTCCACCTCGCAGACGAAGATCTTGCCATCACCAATCTTGCCGGTACGGGCGGTGTTCTGGATCGCTTCCAGGCAGGCATCGAGATCCTCGTCCTGCACCACCAGCTCCACCTTCACTTTCGGCAGGAAGTCGACCATATATTCGGCGCCGCGATAGAGCTCGGTATGGCCCTTCTGGCGACCGAAGCCTTTGACTTCGGATACGGTCATGCCGTTGATGCCGATCTCGGCCAGGGCCTCGCGCACATCGTCCAGCTTGAACGGTTTGATGATGGCTTCAATCTTCTTCATGGTGACTCCTTACCAGTTCTGTTTGCCGAACCCGGATGTAATAGGGTAACGGCGATCCTTACCAAAGTTGCGAGCCGTAATGCGGGGCCCGACTGCCGCCTGACGGCGCTTGTATTCGTTGAGATCCACCAGGCGGATCACCTTGCGCACCACCGCTTCCTCGAACCCTTCTGCCACCATGTCGGCGACCGAGGCATCCTCTTCCACGTAACGCTTGAGGATGGCATCCAAGATGTCGTATGGCGGCAGACTGTCCTGATCCACCTGATCCGGCGCCAGCTCCGCTGAAGGGGGGCGATCGATAACCCGCTGCGGGATCACGTAGTCAACCGAGTTGCGATATTCGCACAGCTTGAAGACCAGCGTCTTGGGCACATCTTTCAGCACGTCGAAACCGCCCGCCATGTCACCGTACAGCGTGGCATAACCCACCGCCATCTCGCTCTTGTTGCCGGTGGTCAGCACGATACGACGACGTTTGTTGGAGAGCGCCATCAGCAACACACCGCGGCAGCGGGCCTGCAGGTTCTCTTCTGTGGTATCGCGGGCGGTACCTTCAAACAACGGCGCCAGCTGGGTCATAAATCCTTCGAACATTGGCTCGATGGAGATGATGTTGAACTCAACCCCCATCCGCTCGGCCTGCTCCTTGGCATCTTCCACACTCATCTGGGCGGTATAGCGGAACGGCATCATCACCGCCTGCACCTTGTCGGCCCCGATGGCATCGGCCGCGATGGCCAACGTCAGCGCCGAGTCGATCCCACCGGAGAGACCCAGCACAGCGCCGTGGAAACCGTTCTTGGTAACGTAGTCGCGCACTGCCAGCACCAGCGCCTGATAGGTCTCGGCCAACGGCTCCAGCGGCGCAGCGGGTTCCCGCTCCTTCACCGGCTGGCCATCGGCAAAACGTACCAGCGCCAGCTCTTCGGCAAACGGGGCCAGTTTGTGGCTCAGCTCGCCCTGGCTGTTGAACACCTTGGAGCAGCCGTCGAAAATCAGCTCGTCCTGACCGCACACCTGATTGAGGTAGACCAGCGGCAGACCGGTCTGATCGCAGCGTTCGGCCATCAGCTCGCGGCGGATCCAGGGTTTCTCCTGATCATAGGGCGAGGCGTTGATGGTGAGCAGCAGTTCGGCCCCCGCTGCCTTGGCGGCCAGCGCCGGGCCCGGTTGCCAGAGGTCTTCGCAGATGAGCAGCCCCAGCTGGTGACCACGGAACGGCACCACGCAGGTCTCGGTTGCCGCGGTGAAGTAGCGCTTCTCATCAAACACGCCGTAGTTGGGCAAGTCCTGCTTGAAGTAACGGGCAATCAGCTTGCCCTGCTCATAGAGTGACGCCGCGTTGTAGAGCGCCTCCCCTTCACGCCAGGGATGCCCCACCAAAATGGCACAGTTGCCCTGCCATTCGGCAACACGAGCCAGCGCGGCCTCAACCCGGATCATCAGATCGGCACGCAGCAGCAGATCTTCCGGTGGATAGCCGGTCAGGGCCAGCTCGGAACAGACCAGCAGATCAGCGCCTTGCTGTTCGGCCTGAGCCGCCGCAGCGAGCACTTTGTCAGTGTTATCTTCGATGGCGCCTACCGTCAGATTCAACTGGGCAAGCATCAGAGAGAGGGCTTTTGCCATGGCGATGCATCTTGAATTCGAAAATGATGGGGAATGATAAAGAAAAGGGGGGCAATCTGCCAGTTCAAGACAGGCGTAACCGTGTGACAGCAACCAGTGGGAAGGATAAGCTGTAGATAGTCACGGAACGACAGGCCTTCGCAGATATGAAAAACGCCGGATTTACCCTGATGGAGTTGATGATAGCCATTGCACTGGGCGTCATTCTGTTGGGGATTGGTATTCCTTCCCTCTCTAACCTGCTTGGCAGCAATAATTTGGCGACCCAGGAAAAAAGCCTTCTCAACCACTTAAACTATGCCAGACAACAGGCTATCTCCAACCAGCAGACCGTCACGCTTTGCCTGACTACCGTGACACTGAGTAATAACATTGCAGTAGAAGGTTGCATCCCAGCCAATCAGCGTGGAACTAACCGGCTACTCGCCTTTATCGATAGTAATGGCGACCTGAAGCTTAATGGTAACGAAGCAACTATTGCTGCCAGTCCAGAGTTTCCTGCAGAAATGGCCATTTCTGCAGATGCACAGGCGCTGCGCTTCACCCCAGATGGCACCATTACGTCTGACAGCGAGGTCATCTTTTCACTCTGTGTAAGCGGCGAAAAGGGCGTTCAGATTGAAGTTATGCCTGCCGGGCGTGCCCATAGCCAGGCAAGTGGTGCTGTATGTCCATGACCAGCATTAACTACCGCGAAACACACACGAGCACAAAAGGATCCATTTCAATCCAGTAGCTATGCTTAGAGTCTCCTTTGAACAAGGACTCATACGCTATGGCACGAAATGGATTTACCCTGCTTGAGTTTTTAATATCTGCAAGCCTGACAACCATCCTGCTGACCTTGGGACTGCCGTCATTGGCAAATCTGCTGACATCTACCGACAGCGACATCTACACAAGAAACCTGCAGGACCACCTGATCTTCGGCCAACGGCAAGCTATCACACAGCAGCAACCCGTCACAGCCTGTCTTGCCATGCCTGTCATAAACTCCACAAAAGAAGGCTGTGTACTCGCAAATCAAACCGGCGCCCAGCGCATGCTTGTCTTTATCGACATCAATCAGGATCGCCAATTCGATATTGCAAGTGGCGATATCTTGTTATCAGCAACAGAACCCTTTCTTGAAAAACATACCGTGACGGCCAATCGACAATTTGTGCGATTCAGTCCAGATGGCACTGCGATTGGCACCAACATGACACTCCGGTTTTGTATCGACCAGGCACCTCGAGTCGATATCATCGTTTCCCCATCCGGCAGAAGCAGAAGCGAAAAAAAGGGGCTGAGTTGTTCTTAGCCCCTTTACACTACTCAATAACCAACGTTATCTGGGTTGGATTTCATCTTGTTTTTTTGCATCAGCCAGCGAAAAGGTGGCCGCCAAAGGAACGCACTCGATTACCTCTGTGACAAGATGCACCACCCCATCAATCTCATAACCTTTCTGTTTAAACACCCTGACCAGATTTGCCTTGCTCGTATCAGTTACCGGTTGCTGCAACACCATCTGCACGCCACCTTCCAGAGTGACATAACATTTTATGTCTTCCGTTTGGGCATGAACCAACAAGGGCAAGCCCACACACCAGAGCAGCATGCGTTTCATCCCTGTTCTCCTTCATAGAGATAGATTTTCTTGGGAGACATATCCATTTTTGCCTCTTCCGCACCTTGTGAGCATTCTCCTTCACCGGTACAGCGCTCAGGCTCTCCCTTCCCATCATCTTTGAGGATGACCTCCTTGCCGGGAGCACCACCTATAATCCTGATCCGGCCATCATCCCCACCATGAATAACCAGATCATCAGCAACCTTATTTTGCACCTCTACGTAACGCTGAATAACTTCCTGATTGTTGCTATCCAGTACATATTTGAAAGAAGTGCCATAGTGCATATCAATCATATATTGGCGCATGGCACCGATCGATTGAATCGAACATTGTTGGAAGTCCTGTACCTGAGGCAAGAAGGAGGTGAAATAGAGCTTGCCTTGCAACACCAAACCAGCCCCCATTGATTTTTCACCGCTTTCATTGAGCCAGAATTTCCATCCCAACTTGCTGGTCAACGCCTTGGTGGTGTTTACAATCTGCTCTTCATTCAAACCCGTAAAGGGATCGCTGGTCACATCATAGAGATCGTTCAGTGTGATACTTGATGGCACCGCTGGTTCAGACGTTGCCCCAAACAAGGTTGGATTAACATTGTAGTCACGTAGCATCACATACACATTTTGGGTTGTCGCCTCCGAGGAGGGGCGGTTTCTATCACCACTGCCTATCAATACGGCATCAAACGGACGCTCGCTGTAAAGATAATTTGTCCCATCATACTTCCAACCTTTATTGATGGTGCGCACCAATACCGGCTGGGTAAAGAAACGGCGATCATCTTCCAGCTTCTTGGCTGTTCCACTTAAATGTGCATTTCCCAAACTGGCAAACTTGATGGCCGTCCATTTGGATTTTTCTGTCCCCTTCATGTCGATGCGCCAGATCTGACCGCCGGTATCACCCGCATAAATCCGGTCAGATACACCATCTCCATCGCTGTCCAGCACAGAAACAGCGCCAGGCATGCTATAAACCATGCCTGCAACCTGTTTGTTGGTTGCACTGGCCACATCCGGGGTAAAGCTTAACAACAGCGTGCCGGCCTCAGCATCCACGATATAAATACCCAACCCTTCACTGTCTTCAGCCCCCTGGCCCAAATAGCTCTTGGCCTGATCATAACCTCCAGAGAATATCAGGACTGGCTTATAGGTTTTTTTACCATTGGTTTCTGTGTAATAACCGGGAATGAACGCAACCTCGGGGATCGACCAGGTCTCGCCCAGTTTGCTGAAACCGGCGCTGTTTTTATCCAACCGCCACATAAGCGAAGGGGAGTCCGGATCGGATATATTCAACGCATAATAGGCCTTGCCACCACCGCGCAACCCGGTAAATAACCACACTTTGTCACCTTGTGACGACTTGATATGACCATCTTTGACTTGCTCATTGACCAGCACAGTGGGCGATGAATCTACACCATATAGATGAGCCGATGAATCCAGGTTTTCTCGCAGCGCTTTCTGATTGGCAATAAATTGATAGGGCATAACGGCCCAGCTTTCATCAACCGTGGTGCCGCTGTCTTTAAACATATGCAAGAAGCCGGCATTACTTCCCATCACAATGCGCAAGTCAGGTGTACATGTAATCTGTCCTGTCGACTTTGTACAACCGTAGTTGATCACTAATGGCCGTGAATGCAGAGGGTCACCAAGAATATGCTCTCGAATATCCGTTTTTTCACCATCTTTATTTTCATCAAAAGCATCCATCCCCTTGATCCAATTAAGCAGTTCATCCATGCTATCCGCACCATCCAGCTTCATCACTGTGCGCAGCTCAGTAGCCCCACCTGCCATACTTTCAAGGGTTGACTTACTAAAGGAACTCAATTCACTTGTAGAAGGAGGAATAATATAAATATTACGGTTGGTTTTGGCTGCCAACATCTCTTGTACCCCCCCCTCGGCAACCTTGTTACCATCACTGGTGGATGACCAATAGGTTCTTGCTGACTCAAGAATTGTTCCATCACTGGATATCGCAGGTAAGCCACTCTGATCGACTACATAACCCTTATCTGGATTCAGAACCAGCTTTTTAAGATTGCCCTTCCATCGTGGACCAGAACCAGGCTCAAACATTGCATAATAAATATTATTCAGACTGCGAGTACGGTCAAAGTTATTAGTGGCAATGGCGGGGGAGACCAGCGAGGTATTCATTTTCAAGATAGCTAGTAATGATGATTTTAATGCTTCGTTAAGTTGGGTTGCATCGGTTGCCGGATAGTATTTACCCCCACCACGACGAGCGGTCTCTGCCAATAATGCACCGGCCCCCTTAATTGCTTCATCTCCAAAACCCACGGTGAATGTTGTGACTGTTTGTTTGCCAATAGCCGAGGTGTTTACATCATTGTTTTTCATATATCCGGCAAGTGCAGCAAGATAGCTTTTTTCACCAGAAGACCCATAACTAACCAAGCCGCCATAAGTAACCTTATCCTCTGTAGATAACGTGTTGATCAGGTTGGCGACAAGGGAATCTGCTGCTTTATCATTGGTTGGTTCACCATCTGTCATATAGATGATATAACCATTATTGGAGCATTTATCATAGGGGGTTTTATATATACCCGATGTTACTTCAGCATTGCTATCCCGCTTGGGAGTACGATTTACATCATCGTCACCAAAGTACACCCCCAAACCGCCAAAGTATCTATATGATTCATATAGTGTTTCACACAAGGGAGTCCAAGTGTCAGAGCTCAAACTATTTACCTTGTCAATCAAATCCTGCGCACCGCTTTTACCAGAGGTGAGGATGGCATCGTTACCTACAATATTGCGGATTATTCTTCCGCCATTTCTACTACCAGGTTCATTGCCATCATTGTAGTTAAAAACAGCCAGACCAAAATCGACAGCTGGCGTAGCCAAAACCAGTTCTTTGACTGCATCCTGAGCAACTTTCAATCGAGTTTGTGTTGACACACCTGTACTGCCGTAATACCAACGGACATAATTTGCCGTAAATAATGAGATCTGGGTAGAACTACCACTAGCAAGAGCATTGGCTACATTTGATGTGTAAAACCAGCTTCCCGTTGTGCGATTTGGCTTGTCAACGGGATAACCATCAACAATATATGTTGAATATGGGCC
Source organism: Aeromonas sp. R2-3 (assembly GCF_040908375.1). NCBI lineage: Bacteria > Pseudomonadati > Pseudomonadota > Gammaproteobacteria > Aeromonadales > Aeromonadaceae > Aeromonas > Aeromonas sp. R2-3. The sequence goes on from NZ_JBFODP010000031.1 coordinate 118,014, forward strand.
TGAATATTGATTGTTTGCGTTTTGCTCATCAATATCTTGCTGGCAATCTGCAATTATTATACTGTAAATATCAAAATCATTTAGAGAACGCCAACGCCCCTTTCTATTTTTATCATATATTTCATATCCCCAAACTCGTGACTGAAATCGGCCCACATTACTTAGAGGGCCTTTAGATGTCGCACATGCATTTAAATTCTCACTAAAACGTTTGGTACTGTTGATAGTGGGAACTTTTCCATCACTGGAGAAATAGATGAAGCGATTACTATTATTAACATCTGGATCATTAGCCAATGATGGATAACTTATCGATGAGTCATAAGGCTCTTTAGCAACTTCGGTTGTATTTTTCATACTCCCCGAGTTATCGAAAATAAAGAGCACCTTAGGGCGAAAGTCCCCCGCCTTGGCAAAGTCATAAATAAACAACTCGGTATCATCGGAATAACCAGTACCTACCGCCAAAGATGCCCCTGATATTCCGCAACACAATACCAGCAAGCTTGTAAACAAACAGTTCCTTATGTTCATCACCCGCCCCCTAATTGGCACTGAGCAGGGGCTGTTCTACCCCGGCGGTAAAGGTCATTTGGCTATTCACCTTGCCATAAGCACTGGATGTGGTGGCTTCAGCATAACGACAAGCTGGCGTTACATTCTGGCTACTGGCTTCAAATTTACGTTTGCATACACTTTCTGTATTGACTGTCAGAGTTGTAGCTGGAGTTGTAGTGCCTATTGCAGCTGAAACCCCAATAGCCTGTGTAGCAATTTGTGTTGAAAGAGAAGTATCGCTCAATGCAGACTCCAGAGTACCTTCAACTTCGTGCTCCGCCCGTTGCAAACTGGCACTAGAACCCGCCATCTTCAGACTCATACCACTGGATTGCATGACGACTACCGCAATCAGAGTCAAGGGAACCAGAATAACCAGTGCAACAATCAATGCTACACCCTGGTTTTTTTTAACCAATCTCATGTTCCACCTCGGGTGGTTATTTGTTGATTGCGTAATGCAATACTGCTTTCCAATAGCAGACGGCGATAACCATCACCACCACCATTAACCGTAATATTACCGAGTTGATAGCTATTGTTATTCTTATAGCGACTTGATTCCCGAGCGGCTCTAATCAGCAAGAAAAGCCGAGCACCCAATACTCGCCCCTCATTCCAGCGCTGTGTTGTCATTTGGTCCGTTGACATATATCTGTCTATGCGCCCATCAGGGATCAAGGAGTCGTCAACACCATACATCAACACCATATGTTCAACCCCTTCCGCCATGGCGCCACCAATCAGAGAAGAACCACCATTGACGGTCAAATAGCGCTTGCGTAAAACAGGAATACCATCTTCTTGTGACAGGTAATAAACGTAGTGCTGGTATTCCCAGATCTGGCTCTCATTATTGGCACCAAAGAGTGGTCTGGTTTCGCTTCCCTTGATGACTCTCGCCTCCTGACTATTGGTTGCCATATAAAAGCGGTTTGTATCCAATCCCTCTGATGCTGGTATAGGACGCCCTACCAGTCGCTTGATACTGATTACATCGGAGTTTGCCACTCGATCGTTGGCATCAATACAAGTAAAACCACTCAATCCTTTGCTTGCGGAGACCCGTGAAACCCAAAGCCCGCGAATTGGCCCAAGAGGTGATGGCAAACTACCGACAGAGCGCTCATCCAGACAATCGCTACTGGCAGGAACAATGCTGTCAGCACTGAGGCTCAGAGAAGAACCAACTTGTGTTGACTGACCAGTATAAGCTCCAAAAAAGCCAGCCCATTTGATATCCTGGCTAATCAACCGAATGGCCAATCGACCATTTTCCTGTAATTCACTTTGATCAAAGGCATCTTGAGAGCTGGAGCGAGACATCACAAAAACAGTGAATACCCCCGCCAACAAAAATAGACCGAGCAGCATAGCGACCAGCCACTCTACCAGCGTGAAACCGCGAGAATTCATAAAGTCGTCGTCAGAATAAACTGGCGCCTCGAAAGATTATTTGCTGTCGAGAGTTGACACTCATTGATCAGCGTTGCTGCGGCGGTGGCAGCCCCCCCATCAGATATCTCTTGCTTGCCAGCCCAGAATATCCCGACAGCCAATACATTATTGGCCCGCCGCACCACGCAGCCTATCGGTGAATTCAGGGAGGATGCAGCCCCCGAAACACTGGCCCCAAGCAGGGCTTGTTGCCAGTAGTGAAGGTCGGCATTACGTAAATCTGCAGCACTGCACGCGCTGATTGTGCCATCTGCGGCGGCGCATGTCGGACGTGGCAAGTTGGCGGCAAGATTAACGGTCACAGCACCGGATGCGGTCCAGCTATCGCGATTTATTCGTACTCGTTCAACCATATCGTTAGCCAACCAGCTGGCAATAGTGCGCTGACGAGCTTCATAACTGGCAAATTTTGAATGGGTTTGCAAAGCAACCAGACCAAGCAGCCCCAACGACAGGATGACTGCGGTGATCATCACCTCCAGCAGGCTGAATCCTCTCTCATGTGGTGAAACATGAATGACCATGGGCTATTCCCAACAGCTATTGCTAGCTGCACCGGAAGCACTTTTGACACCCAACTGATTAATGGAAAACACCGTGCAATCGGTATCTTTGGCTTGGGCTGTCGTCGAGCCAGCACTGGCTGACAAGGTGTAGGTGTTGCCTGATACGGCAATGGATAATTGATACAGACCATTCTCAGATGCACTACTGATACCAAGAGCAGCGGCAGAGGATGCATACTGATTGAAATCCATAAAATAGGTTTCTTGCCGATTGGCCGCATTCAACAGCATGCTCTTGGCTTCGACGCGCTGACTGGTCAGCACATATTGCTGATAAGCGGGATAAGCGATGGTGCCAAGAATCGCCACGATGGCGATGACAATCATCAACTCAATAAGAGAAAAGCCACGAAAGTATCCAATCATATCCCATCCTTGGTGACAGACTGTTTCATAAGTTTAACGCCGAGCCTGTCTCTTGAACAAACCCGGCGTCATTATCAACACACTTTATTCTTAAGCCTTCCTGGCTGCACTCAAATTATTCTAAGTTCGGGAGGAACCTCAAAGACTACGTTCTCTTCACGGCCAGGATGCTCGGCGACCACCTTGCCTCCCAGCTCCCGGAGGCGGGCAATAACGTTTTGCACCAGCACCTCGGGGGCGGATGCGCCAGCGGTGACGCCAATCGCCTTCACGCCTTCCAGCCAGCTCGCCTCAATCATCGACGCATCGTCGATAAGATAGGCTCTGGCACCCACCTTCTCGGCCAACTCGCGCAGACGGTTGGAGTTGGAGGAGTTACGCGACCCCACCACCAGCATGGCGTCCACCAGCCCCGCTATCTCCCGCACCGCATCCTGACGGTTCTGGGTGGCGTAGCAGATATCATCCTTGCGCGGCCCCTGGATCTTGGGGAAGTGCTTGCGCAGCGCATCGATAACATCAGAGGTCTCGTCCACGCTCAGGGTGGTCTGGGTGACAAAACAGAGGTCATCCGGATTCTTCACCTTGAGCTTGGCCACATCTTCCGGCGTCTCCACCAGATACATACCGCCTTCACGATTCTCGTACTGCCCCATGGTCCCGATCACCTCGGGGTGACCGGCGTGGCCGATGAGCACAGCCTCAGAGCCCTTACGGCTGGCGCGATGCACCTCCATGTGCACCTTGGTCACCAGCGGACAGGTGGCATCGAATACCTTGAGGGCGCGGGACTTGGCCATCTCGCGCACTGTCTTGGCCACACCGTGGGCAGAGAAGATGACGATGCTGTCATCCGGCACCTCGTCCAGCTCCTCGACGAAGACAGCGCCCGCCTCTTTCAGCTTGTTCACCACATAGCGGTTATGCACCACTTCGTGGCGGACATAGATGGGGGCACCGAACTTCTCCAGCGCGCTCTCGACAATACTGATGGCGCGATCGACACCGGCGCAAAAACCGCGAGGGTTAGCGAGCAGAATATCCATTAATGCACCTTCTCCTCATCATCAACGCCCAGGATCTCCACCTCGAAGGTGACGGTATGACCGGCCAGCGGGTGGTTGAAATCGACCGTGACCGACATCCCGGCTACCGCCCGGATAATGCCCGGCAGCTCGCTGCCATTGGGCTGATCGAACAGGATGATGGTGCCGACTTTTGGCTCCACATCGGCGCCAAATTTGGCACGGTCGAGATGGTAGATGTTGTCGGGGTTGGAGAGACCAAAGGCCTCTTCCGGCGCCAGAGTAAAACTCTTGCTCTCCCCTTCGCTCAGCCCCAGCAGACACTGCTCGAAGGTGGGAGTCAGGCTGCCATCGCCCATCCGCAGGCGGGCAGGTTTGCCGTGCAGCGCCGTGCTGTCGGCAACCGAGCCATCTTCCAGCTTGATGGAGAAGTGGAACAGCACGCTGCTGTTAGCGGTGATCTGCTGGCTCATGCCTGCTCCTTTTTCTCACCACGGAAACCGTCCAGCACAATCATGGCGGCCCCGATAAAGATAAAGCTGTCGGCCAGATTGAATGCCGGCCAGTGCGCACGCTGCCAGTAGAAGTCGAGGAAATCGACCACATGGCCCAACACCAGTCGATCAAAGACGTTGCCGAGGGCGCCGCCGATGATGAGTGAATAGGCGATACCGCTCCAACGCTGGGTCACCGACTGCTTGCGCAGCCAGTGGATCAGCAATCCACAGATGGCAAAAGCCAGCACCGCGAAGAACCAGCGCTGCCAGCCCCCCTGATCAGCCAGAAAGCTGAATGCGGCGCCCTTGTTGTAGACGTGAACCAGATTGAAGAAGGGGGTGATCTCCACCCCCGGGTAACCAAATGGCAGCAACTTGACCACGGCGAGCTTGCTCGCCTGGTCCAGAACAAAGGCCAGCACTGCCAGCCACAGCCAACGCAGGCCGCTTTTATGTTGAGTCATGTTCATCAGGCAAATTGACGAGTTTCGCCGTCACCCTCAACGTTGGTCACACAGCGACCACAGATCTCTTCGTGACCGGCTATGGTGCCCACATCTTCTACATGGTGCCAGCAGCGGTCGCACTTGGCGGCAGCAGACTGGGCCACGCTCAGCCACAGGTCATCACGCTCGGTCGCCACAGAGCCTTCCGGCGCAGTGTCAGCCTCAACCACATTGGCTTTGGAGGTGAGCAGCACGAAGCGCAGCTCATCAGCCAGGGCATTCAGGCGTGCAGCCAGCTCCGGCTTGGCAAACAGGGTCAGCTCGGCCTGCAGGGAGCCGCCGATGCGCTTCTCACCACGAGCCACTTCCAGCGCCTTGTTCACTTCACCGCGCACGGTGAGGATCTCGGCCCAGAACTCGTCGTTGAGGGTTTCACCCGCTTCCAGCCCGAACAGGCCGTCGTACCACTCTTCGGTGAAGACGAACTCGCCGCGCTCACCCGGCAGCAGGGCCCAGATTTCATCAGCGGTGAAGCTCATGATCGGCGCCATCCAGCGCACCATGGCCTCGGCGATGTGATAGAGGGCGGTCTGGCAAGAACGACGGGCCAGGCTGTCAGCCTTGGCGGTGTACTGGCGATCCTTGATGACGTCCAGATAGAAGGAGCCCATCTCGATGGAGCAGAACTGCATCAGCTTCTGGGTTACACCGTGGAAGTTGTACTCGTCGAATGCCGCCATGATCTCGGCCTGTACCGCTTTGGCACGACCCACAGCCCAGCGATCCACCACCACCATGTCGGCAGGTGCCACCATGTCGGTCGCCGGATTGAAGCCGTTCAGGTTGGCCAGCAGGAAGCGGGCAGTGTTGCGAATACGACGATAAGCATCGGCAGAGCGCTTGAGGATCTCGTCGGAGACAGTCATCTCGCCGGTGTAGTCAGTGCTCGCTACCCACAGACGCAGGATGTCTGCCCCCAGCTTGTTCATTACGTCCTGCGGGCTCACCACGTTGCCGATGGACTTGGACATCTTGCGACCCTGACCATCAACAGTGAAACCGTGAGTCAGCACCTGGTTGTACGGAGCCTTGTCTTTCATGGCCACGCCGATCATCAGGGAGGACATGAACCAGCCACGGTGCTGGTCAGAACCTTCCAGATACATGTCGGCCGGCTTGCCGTTGAACTCGGGACGGGCATCAACCACGGAAGCGTGGGTAGAACCGGAGTCAAACCAGACGTCCAGAGTGTCAGGCACCTTGTCATACATGTCGGCATCGCTACCCAGCAGCTCGGCCTTGTCCAGATCCCACCATGCCTGAATACCGGACTGCTCGACCCGCTTGGCGACTTCGTGCATCAGGCGCACGGATTCCGGATGCAGTTCCTGGGTCTCTTTGTGGACGAACAGGGAGATGGGCACACCCCAGGTGCGCTGACGGGAGATACACCAGTCAGGACGGTTCTCGACCATCGCCTGAATGCGGTTTTTACCCCAGGCCGGTACCCAGCCGCTCTGGCCTTGCTGGGCAATGCCGTCCTTCTCGATGCGCTCGATCTCTTCCAGTGCGCGCTTGCGCAGACCCTTCTGCTCCATGCTGATGAACCACTGCGGGGTAGCACGGAAGATGATCGGGGTCTTGTGACGCCAGCAGTGCGGATAGGAGTGGTTGAACACCTTGTGATGCAGCAGGGCACCGCGCTCGGTCAGCACTTCGATCACGGAGGCATTGGCCTTAAACACATGCTGGCCGGCAAACAGTTCGGTATCCGGCAGGTAAACACCGTTGCTGCCAACCGGGTTGGCCACTTCCAAACCGTACTTCTGACCGACCACGAAGTCTTCCTGACCGTGGCCAGGGGCGGTGTGTACGGCGCCGGTACCGGCATCCAGGGTAACGTGGTCACCCAGTACCACAGGCACGTCGAAGCTGTAGAAGGGGTGGTTGAAGCGCAGCAGCTCGAGCGCGGCGCCCTTGGCGTAACCCAGATTGTGGAACTTCTCGATACCGGCGCGATCCATCACATCCTTGACCAGCTCAGCGGCCAGAATCAGACGCTCGGGGTTCTCCCCTTCAACTTGCACCAGCGCATAGTCGAGGTCGGCGTGCATGGCGATGGCGCGGTTGGCTGGCAGGGTCCACGGAGTGGTGGTCCAGATCACCGCAGAGATCGGGCCCTTGCCGGTGTGGCCTTCGGCGCAGTCAAACTTGGCGGCAACGGTCGCCTCATCAACGGCCTTGAAGCGCACATCAATGGAGGGGGAGTTTTTGTCGTAGTACTCCACTTCGGCTTCAGCCAGCGCGGAGCCGCAATCGGTACACCAGTGCACCGGCTTGGAGCCTTTGTGCAAGTGGCCGTTTTCAACGATCTTGGCCATGGAGCGGATGATGTTGGCTTCGGTGCCAAAATCCATGGTCAGGTAGGGGTGTTCCCAGTCACCCAGCACACCCAGACGGATGAAGTCGGTCTTCTGCGCTTCGATCTGGGTCTTGGCGTATTTGCGGCACTCGGCGCGGAATTCGGCAGCGGAAACCTTCTCGCCCGGCTTGCCGACCATGCCTTCCACTTTCAGCTCGATAGGGAGACCGTGGCAATCCCAACCCGGCACATAGGGGGAATCGAAACCGGAGAGACCCTTGGACTTGATGATGATGTCTTTGAGGATCTTGTTGACCGAGTGACCGATGTGAATGTTGCCGTTCGCATAGGGGGGGCCATCGTGCAGAATGAAAGAAGGCTTGCCCGCTTTGGCGCGGCGAATAGCGCCGTAGAGATCCTGATCGTACCAACGTTTCAGCATGTTGGGTTCGCGCTTGGCCAGATCGCCACGCATCGGAAACTCGGTTTCCGGAAGATTCAGGGTGTGTTTATAGTCGCTCATCAGTCCTGGGTTCCCTTCTTTTCTAAAAGAGTGCTGGGTAAATTGAATTGTGGCAGCCCGAACCAGGCTCGGGCCGCCAGGGCATCTCGTTCGATCTGCTCTTTCAAGGCAGTGAAAGAGGCAAACTTCTGCTCTTCGCGCAGCTTGTGGCGAAGCAGCACCTTGACCTGCTGACCATATAGATCACCAGAAAAATCAAATAGATGTACTTCCAATCTGGCTTGTGTACCGCTCAAGGTCGGCCGTACACCCACATTGGCTACACCGGGGAAGGTCTTGCCGGAACATATCACTTCCACCGCAAACACGCCACCGACCGGGATCACCTGACGCTTGAGGGCCAGATTGGCGGTGGGAAAACCTATGGTGCGCCCCAGCTTGTCGCCGTGAGCCACCCGGCCGCTGATGGTGTAGGGACGGCCAAGCATCAGCTCCACTTCCGCCATCCGGCCCGCCTTAAGGGCTTCACGCACCAGGGTGCTGCTGACCCGCTGCCGTTCGAGCTGGAAGCTCTGGGTACTGATCACCTCGAACCCGAAGCGATGACCCGCCTCCTCCAGCAGGTGGAAGTCCCCTTCCCGCCCCTTGCCGAAGCGAAAATCATCGCCGACCACCAGATAGCGCACCCCGAGCTTCTCCACCAGCAACTGCTCGATGAAGGTCGAGGCACCCTGCTCGGCAAAGCGGTGGCTGAAGCGTACGCAGAGCATGCGATCGATATGCAGCCCCTGCAGCGCTTCGTACTTTTCCCGCAACCGGCTCAGCCGGGCGGGCGCTGCCGTGCCGGCAAACAGCTCCAGCGGCTGCGGCTCAAACAGCATGACGCAGGCGGGCAATCCCAGCTGGGCCGCTTTCTCCTTGAGACGTGCCAATACCGCATGGTGACCCTGATGAACCCCATCAAAGTTGCCAATGGTTAATACACATCCCCGGTGACGGGGCTTGAGATTGTGAATGCCGCGAATAAGCTCCATCAGTGCCTTGTGCGTTGCTGCCATGGAAATCGGCGGATTATATATCAGGCAGCAGGCAGGGTCAGCCCTCATAGCCTGATTTCAACTATCCGGGCCCAATCCCGCCCATCTGCGGCGTCATGAGGCACTATCCCCATGGCGCCGCAGGATCACGGCTACTGCTGCCCCGATTTAAGGTGACGCGGCCGAATGCCCAGCAGCAGCAACACCACGGCATAGACCCCGGCCCCCAGCGACAGCAGCATGGTCAGCTGCAAACTGGCCTTGCCCATGCTCCATGCGCCCCACTGGGCCAAGTCTGGCGACAGATAGGCGAGCACGCCCCCCATCAGCACGCTGGCGACCAGCAGCTTGAGGCAGAACACGCCGGTATGGCGGGAGGGACGATAGACGCTCTGCTGGTACAACCCCTTGAACAGCAAGGCCGCATTCAGAGTACCCGAGCAGGCGGTCGAGAGCGCCAACCCCACGTAACCGAGCGGGTAGATGAAAATGAGGTTGCAAACCATGTTGGCAATCATCGACATCACCCCGATCCGCACCGGCGTCTTGGTGTCCTGACGGGCATAGTAACCGGGCGCCAGCACCTTGATCAGCATCAGGGAGAGCAGACCGGTAGTGGAGGCCAGCAGGCTCGCGCTCGACATGCTCACTTCATGCAGGCCGAACTCGCCGCGCATGAACAGCACTCGCAAAATGGGCTCGCGCATCACCGCAATGCCTATCATGGCGGGCAGGCCGAGCAGCATTACCATCCGCACCCCCCAATCCATGGTGCGGGAGAAGTCGGCCGGATCGGCATCCACATGCTTCTTCGCCAGCGCAGGCAGGATCACGGTACTGATGGCCACAGCAAACAGACCGAGGGGGAACTCCAGCAGGCGATCCGAGTAGTAGAGATAACTGATGGCACCGGTCGCCAAAAACGAAGCCAGCATGGTGTTGACCAGCAGGTTGATCTGGCTGACCGATACCCCGAACAGGGCGGGGATCATTAGGGTGCGGATCTTCACCACCCCAGGGTGATTCCATCCCCACTTGGGCCATACCAGCATGTTGATTTGGCGCAAAAAGGGATACTGGAACAAAAACTGCACCAAACCGCCCAAAAAGACACCAATCGCCAGCGAGATCTCAGGTTTGTCCATCAGCGGTGCAATCCACCAGGCCGCCGCAATCATGGTGATGTTGAGAAACACCGGCGTAAACGACGAGACTGCAAAGCGGCCGAAGGTGTTGAGGATGGCCCCCGCCATGGCGGTAAAAGTGATAAACCAGAGGTAGGGGAAGGTGATTTTAAGCATCAGACTGGCGAGCTCGAACTTCTCGGCCGCAGGGCCGCCGTGCAGCCAGTCCCAGAACCAGCCCCAGCCAAACAGCGCGGTCAGCACACCCGACCCCAGCACCCCGAGCAGGGTGACCACAGTCACTATCCCCCCCAGCGTGCCCGCTACCGCCGCCAGCAATTCACGCACTTCCCCCTCGTCGCCATTTTTCTTGTACTCCGTCATCACGGGAACAAAGGCCTGGTTGAAGGCACCTTCGGCGAACAGACGACGCAGAAAGTTGGGAATGCGATTGGCAAAAAAGAAGACGTCGGCGGCCACCCCGGCACCGAGCAGATTTGCGATGACCACATCGCGAACCAAGCCCATTACGCGGGATGCCAGCGTCATTCCGGACACTATCATGCCGGATTTGATCAATTTCTTACTCAAGACGAGGCCTCTGGAACTGTCAGAATGAAAAGAATGCTGCTAGAATCGGCCGACAGTTTAACCGTCTCCCTACTGACACACCACCGGGAGGCGGTGTTTATTTGCACAAATCATTTGACAATATGTGGTTGGAAGGGCATATTTCCGGGCCTTTTCAATACACTCGCTAAGACAGTTTTAGGAGTTTTACCTTGGCTAACATCAAATCTGCTAAGAAGCGCGCTCTTCAGTCAGAAAAACGCCGTCAGCACAACGCCAGCCGTCGTTCCATGACCCGTACCTACCTGAAGAAAGTCATTGCTGCTATCGCCTCTGGCGACAAAGCTGCCGCGACTGCCGCTTTCGCTGTTGCTCAGCCGATCATGGATCGTATGGCGACCAAAGGCCTGATCCACAAGAACAAAGCTGCTCGTCACAAGAGCCGCCTGTCTGCCCAGATCAAAGCTATGGCTTAATCAGCTTCTGCTGATCAAAGCTGAAAAAACCGGCCTTAGTGCCGGTTTTTTATTTATCTGCGCTGCAATAAAGTCGATGCAGCAAACTGATCATTTCACGCACCTCATGGCTGCGCAGCGAATAGTAGACCGTCTGGGCCTCTTTGCGCGTCGTCACCAGCTCATCCCGCCGCAGCAGCGCAAGATGCTGTGACAAGGCCGACTGACTCAATCCCAGTCGCTCGTTGAGCTCCCCCACCGACAGTTCGCGCTCCAGCAACTGGCACAGAATAAACAGCCGCCGTTCGTTGGCCAGCGCCTTGAGCAAGGCCACCGCTTTACTCGCATTGACTTCCATCTCTTCAAGTTGCATCACATCTCTCCTCTACCACTCATCGTCGATGATACGTGGTGACGGGTCGTTTTAAAACGACAGGGTGGCCGGCTGGATGGCGGAGAAGTTCTCCTGGCCGGAAAAGAGAAAGGTAAAATCGCTCTCGCAGACCCGCTTCACCGCCGGATGCTGGATCATCCGCTCGGCGAAGATGACGTAATACTCCTCCATCAGATCCTGAGTTTCCCCGATCAGCATCACCCCCTCCCCCTCGAGGATCTCCTCCCGATAGATGGTGGGAGCCATAAAGATGCCCTGATTGAAGAAGCCAAACGCCTTCATCAAGGCGGCATCATCAAACTCGCCAAGAATGCTGGGGGAGACACCCTGCTGCTCGAACCACTGGGTTAGCTGACGCCCCATGGCGGTACGGCGACCGGGGATCAGCAGCTTGCGCTCTTCCAGACAGGCTGGAAAGGGCTTTTCAGGCAGCGGCTCCTTGCAGAAGAAGCTGACGCCACAGCCGCCCAGCCGTTTGGAGAGCAGCCCCGCATGTTGGCTGGAGTCCACCGGACAGTCGGAGAGGATCATATCGAGCTTGTGCTCGCTCAGCTGCTCCAGCAGTAGTTCGTGGGTCGATTCGAAACAGCACAGATGGATGGAACCATCATTGGGGATGACAGAAAGCAGCACGCGGCTGGCAAGGCGCTTGGAGAGGGCATCGGCGATGCCGACGTCGAACAGGATCTGGCTCTCCTTGCGGTAGTTGACGATATCGAGCATCTCGTAGGAGAGGCTGAACATCTTGTCGGCATAGCGAAACACCAGCTGGCCCAGCTCGGTCGCCTCAAGGGAGCGCCCCTTGCGTTTGAGTAGCTTGCCCCCGAGGCGCTGCTCCAGCAGCTTGATCTGACCGGTGACGGTTTGCGGGGTCAAAAAAAGGGCTTCCGCAGCCTGGGTAACGGAGCCCTTCTTCTGAGTCATCCAGAAATAGTAGAGATGGTTGTAGTTAAGGTGTGACATCCGATGGGGTTCCCGCTTGACGCGGACTCCGGTAGCAGCTGAGTTCAACCGCCAGAATGTCATACATGTCGCTAACCGAGTCAACCTTGTTCGCGCCAAACTGCTCCATCAGACTGGCCTTGAGGCGTGCTTTGTCCGGCATTCGGTCAGCGCAATAACGCTTGTTGGAACGCTTGACCATCTCCCCTGCCCGGCTGCTCAACGCCCGCTCGGAGAAAGTCTCGCCAAAGCGCGCCTTGGCTTGCTTGTCCCCCAGCAGCAGGGCGCTGTCTACCACCCCGTTCAGATAGGCAGAGCAGTTCGCCGAAGCTGCGTCCTGCTTGCAATCCTCCAGCCCGCCGGCCCATGTCGCGGGGCTCAACAACAGCATCAACAACCCTGTATGCAGCTTCATAGTCCCTCCGTACTCTGTTCCCCTTCACCCTTGGGAAGGGCCATGCGCAAGGCCAGATAGCCGACTACCGCCGCCATGGTGGAGCCCACCAGGATCCCGAGGCGAGAGTAGCTGCCGTAATCCAGCCCACCGTGCTCGAAGGCGAGCGACGCGATAAACATCGACATGGTGAACCCGATGCCACAGAGGATGCTGACCGCAAAAATCTGCTTGAAGTTGACCCCGGGCGGCAACTGGGCGATGCCCAGCTTGACCGACAGCCAGCTGATGGTGAACACCCCGAGCGGCTTGCCGATAAACAGCCCCAGCATGATCCCCATCGGTACCGGACTCAGCAGGGAGGAGAGACCAATCCCTTCCAGCGATACCCCGGCGTTGGCAAAGGCAAACAGAGGCAGGATCAGATAGGCACTCCAGGGGTGCAGTTGATGCTCCAGATACTTGAGCGGCGAGGCGTAACGCTTGCCGTTAAGCGGAACCATAAAGCCCACCACTACACCCGCCAAGGTCGCATGGACGCCAGACTTGAGCACCGCAACCCAGAGCACCAGACCAACCAACATGTAGAGGCTGATCCTGTCCTCACCACGGCGATTCATCCAAAGCAGAGTGAGGGTTGCCAGAATACCGATGGCCAGCGCCTCAAGCGACAACTGCTGGGTATAGAAGAGCGCGATGATGATGATGACGCCGAGGTCATCCATGATGGCCAGCGCCAACAGGAATACCTTGAGGCTCACCGGCACCCGCTTGCCGAGCAGCGCCATCACCCCGAGGGCAAAGGCGATGTCGGTCGCAGCCGGGATCGCCCAGCCAGCGCGCGCCACTTCATCCGAATAGTTGAAAAAGGCGTAGATCAAGGCCGGAGCCAGCATGCCGCCCACCGCCGCAATAGCCGGGAAGGTCGCCTGAACCCTGGTCGAGAGCGCCCCTTCCAGCATTTCACGCTTCACTTCCAGACCAACCAGCAGGAAGAAGATCGCCATAAAGCCATCGTTGATCCAGAGCAGTAGCGGCTTGTTGATGTCGAGAGCCGCGATGCGCACCTGCACCGGCGTGTCGAGAAACGCCTGATACCCGCCAGCCAGCGCGGTATTGGCTAAAATCATTGCCAGCATGGCAGCCATGATCAGAATAATTCCGGAGGCGGCCTCCAGCTTCAGGAACTTTTTGATTACGTCACTCATGGTTAAATTTTCCACCGTATTGCTTTGGTTTGAGTCTATCTCCTGCAACAACCAATGGAAAATCGTTTCTTGCTGCTCAATACAACGAAAAAACCGAAGGCAAAATAGAACATACCTGCTATAAGCAGGTTTTTCCTCGTCTCTGGCTACCGTCTGATTAATCAATAAAATGAATTTTCAATTATTAAACTGCATAAAAAAGGCGCCCTGAGGCGCCTTTCTATCAGATGGCGACGGGCGCCTTGATGCCGGGGTGGGGGTCATAACCCTCGATCTCGAAATCCTCGAACTTGTAGTCGAAGATGGAGTCAGGTTTGCGCTTGATCACCAGGGTCGGCAGCGGGCGCGGCTCGCGGGAGAGCTGCAGAGCTGTCTGCTCCATGTGGTTGGAGTAGAGATGCACATCACCGCCAGTCCAGACAAAGTCACCCACTTCCAGATTGCACTGCTGGGCCATCATGTGGGTCAGCAGGGCGTAGCTGGCGATGTTGAACGGCAGGCCGAGGAACACATCGCAACTGCGCTGGTAAAGCTGGCAGGAGAGCTTGCCGTCCGCCACATAGAACTGGAAGAAGGCGTGGCAGGGAGCCAGCGCCATCTTGTCCAGTTCGCCCACGTTCCAGGCGGATACGATGATGCGGCGCGAATCAGGGTTGTGCTTGATGTCATCCACCGCCTTCTGAATCTGGTCGATGACAGAGCCGTCGGCTGCAGGCCAGGAGCGCCACTGCGCGCCGTAAACCGGCCCCAGATCGCCATTCTCGTCGGCCCACTCATCCCAGATGCTGACGCCATTTTCCTTCAGATAGGCGGTATTGGTATCGCCATTGAGGAACCAGAGCAGCTCGTGAATGATGGAGCGCAGGTGGCACTTCTTGGTGGTCACCAGCGGGAACCCCTCCGCCAGATTGAAGCGCATCTGATGGCCGAACAGGGAGACAGTACCGGTGCCGGTACGGTCTGACTTGACGGTGCCCTCATCGAGGATTTTCTGCATCAGGTCGAGATAAGCTCGCATTATTTCGCCTCCTTCACGGCATTACCGAACAACTGCGGACGCTTGTAGGCGGCCCAGATCATCAGGGCACCGGCGATAATCATCGGGGTGGAGAGGATCTGGCCCATGCTGATCTCCTGGAAGTAGAGACCGAGCTGGCTGTCCGGCTGGCGCACAAACTCCACCAGGAAGCGGAACAGGCCGTAGAACAGCAGGAACATGCCGGAGATGGCCCCACGCGGCGGATTCTTGCGCCAGAACAGGTTGAGGATGATGAACAGCACCACCCCTTCCAGCGCGAACTGGTAAAGCTGGGAGGGATGACGCGGCTCGGGGCCAGCCTCCGGGAAGATGATGGCCCAAGGCACATCGGTGACCCGGCCCCACAGCTCGCCGTTGAGAAAGTTGCCGATCCGGCCAACGCCGAGACCGAACGGAATGAGCGGTGCCACAAAGTCGGCCACGGTGAAGAAGTGGCGCTTGGTTTTGTGGGCAAACCAGATCATCGCGGTGATCACCCCGATCAGCCCACCGTGGAACGACATACCGCCGGTCCAGATCTTGAACAGATAGGTGGGATCCGCGAGGAAGAGATCGAAGTTGTAGAACAGCACGTAACCGACACGGCCACCGAGGATCACCCCGAGGAAACCGTAGAACAACAGATCCGACACCTCGTTGCGGGTCCAGCCGCTGTTCGGTGCATCGGCGCGACGGCCGGCAAGCCACATGGCAAAAGCGAAACCGAACAGGTACATGAGACCATACCAGCGTACCGATAGTGGTCCCAAACTGAATGCTACGGGATCAATCTGCGAGAAAACCCAATATCCATCGTGCTGCATATGCGGCCCCAGTCAAAATAAAAGCCGCATTTTCCGATCATTCGTCAGCAGGGACAAGGCATGATTATCAATCACTCTGTTTCGATTTATGACCGGCTCGCAGCAAACCGCCCAAACCATGCTCCTCCAGATAGCGGGCAAACAGGCCGCGCAGCACGTGGGGGTTATCATGTTTGAGGCCATCGGCCATCAGTTCGGTCAACTCGCTCAGGGTGGATTGACGCAGCACGTACTTGATCCGGGCGATGTTGTGGGTGTTCATACTGAAGCGGCGATAGCCCATGGCCAGCAGCAGCAACACACCGACCGGATCACCGGCCAGCTCTCCACACACCGACACCGGCTTCTGGTAGCGATGGGAGGCATCAACCAGCTGTTGCAGGGCGCGGATCACCGCAGGATGGAAGGCATCATAGATGTTGGCAACCCGGGAATTGTTGCGATCTACCGCCAGCAGGTACTGGGTAAGGTCGTTACTGCCCACCGACCAGAAATCGATGAGCGGCGCCATCTCCGGCAAGATAAAGAGGGCTGAGGGCACCTCGATCATCACCCCGAGGCTGGGGTAGCGGATCACCGCATCGCGGCTCGCCGCCTCTTCCGACACCTCTCGCCACGCCTGATCCAGCAGACGACGGGAGGCCTTGATTTCGCTGACGCTGCTGATCATCGGCAGCATGATGGCCAGATTGTCCAGCCCTTCACTGGCCCGCAGCATCGCCTTGAGCTGCACCAGAAACAGTTCGGGGTGATCCAGGGTGATCCGGATCCCCCGCCAGCCAAGGAAGGGGTTTTCCTCGACGATGGGGAAATAGGGCAACGGCTTGTCGCCGCCCACATCCAGCGTCCGCATGCAGACCGGCCGGTTGCGGTATGTCTCCAGAATGCCGCGATAACGGGCAGTCTGTTCCCACTCTGAGGGGAAGCTCTCCTGCAGCATAAAGGGGATCTCGGTGCGATAGAGGCCCACCCCGTCCGCCAGCTGGTTGAGGGAGATCTCGGTATCGGCGCTGAGACCGGCGTTGAGCAGTAGGGAGACCTTGGTGCCGTCGGCCGTCTCGGATGGCAGGTTGTCGACGCTGCGCACCAGGCTATCGAGCGCCCGCTCTTCGCTCAGCAGCTGACGATACTCGGTCAGAATCACCTGATTGGGTTCGATGAAGAGATCGCCGCTGTAACCATCGACAACCAGCATGCGACCACCGATATCACCAAGGGGCAGATCGACCCCCATGATGGCGGCCACCCCCATGGCACGGGCCAGAATGGCGGCGTGGGAGTTGGTCCCCCCCTTGAGCGAGACCACCCCGGTCAGATACTCGCGGGGCACTTCCGCCAGAATAGTGGCTGTCACCTCGTCGGCTACCAGCACCACAGGTTCGCCGATGGAGATATGCTCCGGTTCATTCTGCACCAGTCGGCTGATCAGCCGCTGGGCAATATCCTTCACGTCGGTGGAGCGCTCCTGCAGGTAAGGATCCTTCATCCCCTTGAACTGCTCGATCAAGCGATCGCTGATGAGCTTGACCGCAGATACCGCAGTCCAGTGCTCCTTGCTCACCTTGTTGCGAATGGGCTTGATGTAGCCGGGATCGTTCAGCAGATGGAGATAGATATCGAAGATCGCCACCGAATCCTGGCTGTAGCTCTCGCGAAAACGCAGCGCCAGACTCTCCAAGTCGTGCCGCACTTCCTCAACCGCCAGCTCCAGCCGCGCCAGCTGGCTGGCATGGTCTTCATCCTTGCGCGGGGTAATGGACGAGAGCGCCTTGCGGGGCCGCCACACCCAGGCCTTGGCCATGGCGATGCCGCTGGCACCGGCAATACCGCGCAGCGGCTTGCTCCAGTCGGTCTTCTGCAACCACCCCTTGGCCTGCGCCTGAGCGATCCGCGCCGCCAGCTGGGCCGCCAGGGTGACCATGAAGGACTCTTCCCCCTCATCGAAGCGGCGGCTCTCCTTCTGCTGCACCACCAGAATGCCGACCACCTGACGCTGATGCATGATGGGAGCGCCGAGGAAGGAGCGGAACGCCTCTTCGGCAACATCGGGCAGGAATTTGAAACTGGGATGCGCGGGGGCATCAGCCAGGTTGATCAGCTCTTCCCGCTGACCCACCAGACCGACGATGCCCTGCTCGTAGGGCAGGGTCACCTTGCCGACTGCGGACGGGGCCAAGCCGTCGGTAGCCGCCAGGCGATAGCGGCGCACCTCGGGTTCCGAGACATAGACGGAGCAGCAGTCCACTGCCATGGCGTGCCGAGTCTGGCTCACCAATGCCTGCAAGGCCTGCTCGAGGGTATTGGCCTCGGCCATGCTCTCGACGATACGTCTCAGTTCCGTTAACAACTAATCTGTGCTCCTTAACGGGCGCGGTTGCGCCGCCCATCCTTCTTGTTGACCTGCACTACCGGCACTGGCATCGCCAGCGGGGCAAACTCTTTCATGACTCGGCGGTAAACCTCCCGCTTGAACGAAACGACCTGACGCACCGGATACCAGAAGCTGACCCAACGCCAGTCGTCAAATTCGGGATGGCCATGACAGCCGAACTGGATCCGCGACTCCTTGCCCGAATTCAGCTGCAACAGGAACCATTTTTGTTTTTGGCCAATACAGACCGGTGAACTGTCCCAGCGGACAAGACGTTTGGGTAAACGGTACTTTAGCCAGTTACGACTGGTGGCCATGATGGTCACATCTTCGGGCTTGAGGCCAATCTCCTCATACAGCTCTCGATACATGGCCTGCTCTGGCGTTTCACCATCATCAACCCCCCCCTGCGGAAACTGCCAGGAGTGCTGCCCATAGCGTTTAGCCCACAACACTTGTCCTTCACGGTTACAGATCACGATACCGACATTGGGACGAAATCCGTCGCCATCAATCACGTGATCACCTTATAAAGGCTGAATCTATAAGGAGATTGTTCCACATTCACTCCGTGGCAGCAAACAAGGAGTGAATCCCCTGTTTCATGAATAACTTTCAATTTCAAACATACTTATAAACAAATCCAAGGATCCGCTACCCCAAGTTGCCCACCCAGGCTGTGCATAAAGCTGTTAGCAAACGGGTATATACAGTACTTTTAAACTGTACGCGAAAAGTAACTCTTCGTATCACCACGCGACATTAAATATAAAAAATCATTATTTTTCATAATCTTGACATAAAACAACTGGATCTAGATCCATGTTCCCCCAAGAGCCTTATCCATGATCCGGATTGTGAACAAGTTCAACTGCTCAAAGATCCACCGCGGCGAAATTACCCACAGGCGTGGCACAATATCTACCCCGTTTAGCCTGTAAAAATGGGGTGGCATTCACAATTTTTTGTAACATATCAGCGACTCCACCCACTTTCATCCACTTATCCAAGATTTCTGTGGATAACTGTGTGTAACATCATGCACAAACCCTTGGACAACTATTTCGAGGTCAAACCAGACCTGGCTTACTGCTCGATAAAACAGACAAAATCCTTTAAAATCATAATGATGAACTGATAGCCCCCAAATTCTCTGCATTTGATCTTATCCACTCAGGAACGGTTATAAAAACAGCGATCCTTCTCGGGATCCTCCCCTGTTAGAATATGGCGAGCAAGATGGAGCCAACTATGCCAAGCAATCCCCAATCCGAGCAGGAGTTATTGAGCCGCGCCTATGCCATGGCAGGCTTCACGCTGGCGCAGCTGGCCGCCGAGGCTGGTGTCGCAGTGCCCAAAGACCTGCGCCGTGACAAGGGGTGGGTCGGTCAGTTGATCGAGCTGCAACTGGGGGCCAGCGCTGGGAGCAAGCCGGAGCAGGACTTCCCGGAGCTGGGGATCGAACTCAAGACGATCCCCGTGGATCCTCAAGGCAAACCGCTGGAGACCACCTTCGTCTGCGTTGCCCCGCTGATCGGCGTCAGCGGCCAGCGCTGGGAGGAGTCCAACGTACGCAACAAGCTCTCCCGGGTGCTCTGGATCCCGGTGGAAGGCAGTCGCGAGATCCCGGTTGGCGAGCGGCGAGTCGGCATGCCGCTGATGTGGAGCCCGAATGAAGAGGAAGATCGGCTACTGCGTCAGGACTGGGAGGAGCTGATGGACATGATAGTGCTGGGAGAAGTGGAGCAGATCAGCGCACGCCACGGCCAGGTGATGCAACTGCGGCCCAAGGCGGCCAACAACAAGGCGCTGACTCGCGCCATCGGCCGCGATGGTCAACCCATCATGACCCTGCCCCGCGGCTTCTATCTCAAGATCGACTTCACCCACAGTTTGCTGCAACGCTATTTTGCCTTGCCGACTTGATCTGCCTTATCAACATCTTTGTCATATGGTGGTATAAAAATAGACAGGAGCCATTTTTAACTCACAGACAAGGAGGCGTCATGCCACTGATCAAACAGTTTTTGAAGTCCAAGCCCGAGGTCAAGGTGACCTTTGCCGTAGAGAAAGAGGCGGCTGCAGGAGCGGAACAGGTGATGCTGATCGGCGAGTTCACCCAGTGGCAACCGGTCGAGCTGAAACGCATGAAGAGCGGCGAGTTCAAAGCCACCCTCAATCTGCCGACCGACGGCCCGGGGTACTTCGAATATTGCTACCAGCTCATCACCCCGGCAGGGGAAACCCTCTACGAGAATGACTGGGCAGCGGATGACTATGTGCCAGGCCCCTTCGGGCGCGACAACTCGGTAGTTCGGGTCATCCAGTAACGGCAACCAGATAGTCCATAGACGGATACAAAAAAGGCTCGCCATTGGCGAGCCTTTTCACTACCTGTCGAGCTATTTGCCGACATACCGACACCAATTCGAATCGAATTAGTTGAGCTTCTCTTTGATACGAGCAGCTTTGCCGGACAGGTTGCGCAGGTAGTACAGTTTGGCGCGGCGAACATCACCACGACGCTTCAGTTCTACACTGTGGATCAGCGGAGAGTGAGTCTGGAATACACGCTCAACACCTTCGCCGTTGGAGATCTTGCGAACGGTGAAAGCAGAGTGCAGACCGCGGTTACGCTTGGCAATAACGATGCCTTCGAAAGCCTGCAGACGCTCTTTACCACCTTCTTTAACACGAACTTGAACACGTACAGTGTCGCCCTGGGCAAAAGCCGGGATGTCGGTACGCAGTTGCTCTTGTTCAAGCTGCTGAATAATCTTGCTCATTGTCTTTCCTTACCTAGGATAAACTGAAAACTCTACTTAACGCTGTCACGCACTTCGCGGACATACTCGGCAAGAAGTGATTCTTGCTCGTCAGTCAGAGCTAGGTTGTTAATAAGTTCCGGCCTTCTTTGCCAGGTCCGTCCGAGCGATTGCTTGAGACGCCAGCGTCGAATCACTTCGTGATTGCCGCTTGTCAGCGCTTCGGGCACCGCCAATCCATCCAACACCTCCGGCCGAGTGTAGTGGGGATGATCCAGCAAGCCATCCGTAAAGGAGTCTTGCTCGGCACTGGCCTGATCACCCAAAACCCCGGGGACCAGACGCGAAACCGCATCGATCAGGGTCATGGCAGGCAACTCGCCACCACTTAACACGTAATCCCCGATAGACCACTCTTCGTCGACTTCGGTTTGTATCACGCGTTCATCGATACCTTCGTATCGACCGGCTACCAGAATCAGTTTCTGATTCGTCGCCAACTCGGTTACGCCCGCTTGAGTCAGCTTGCGTCCCTGAGGAGAGAGATAGATGACTTTCGCCCCGTCTCCCGCCGCTTGCTTGGCTGCATGAATCGCGTCACGCAGCGGCTGAACCATCATTAACATGCCGGGCCCACCACCATAAGGACGATCATCGACCGTACGGTGTTTGTCGTGGGTAAACTCCCGGGGGTTCCAGCACTCAATCTGCAGCAGGCCACTCTTGACGGCCCGACCCGTTACCCCGTGCTCGGTAATGGCTCGGAACATTTCAGGGAAGAGGCTAATAACCCCAATCCACATAAGAAACCTCCGGCACCCGTGTTAGCGCGGGAAACTAGAAACCAGGATCCCAATCAACTTCGATTGTTCGAGCAGTCAGATCAATATTCTTGATCACCTGCTCTTCCAGGAACGGAATCAACCGCTCCTTTGCACCAAAGGCATCTTTTACATTGGCCTCAACCACCAACACATCGTTGGAGCCGGTTTCCATCAATTCGGTCACCTTGCCCAGGTCGTATCCCTTGGTGGTCACCACGGAGCAACCAATCAGGTCACGCCAATAGAACTCACCTTCAGGCAACGCAGGCAACAGATCGGCGGGTACGCCAATCTCGACATTGGTCAATGCCAGGGCATCTTCGCGCACATCGATACCATCGAGTTTGCAGATCAGACCCTTGTTGTGACGTTTCCAGGATGAAACCCGAATTTCACGCCACGCCCCGTTCTGATTAATCAGCCAGGGGTTGTAATCGAAAATCGCTTCGGCAACATCGGTGAAGGAGTTCACTTTAAGCCAGCCCTTGATGCCATAAACGGTACCCAGGGTGCCCAGAACTACAGGTTTTTCCACCTTAACTCCTTACCGTTGGGCTGATTAAGCAGCTTTTTTAGCGTCTTTGATCAGCTTGGCAACGCGGTCAGAAACAGCGGCACCAGTAGCAACCCAATGCTCGATACGAGCCAGGTCCAGGTTCAGCTTTTCAGCTTGACCAGCAGCAACCGGGTTGAAGAAACCAACGCGCTCGATGAAGCGACCGTCACGGGCGCAACGGCTGTCAGAAACTACTACCTGGTAGAACGGACGCTTTTTCGCGCCACCACGTTGTAAACGAATGGTTACCATATCGTCCTCATTAACATCTAATGAACAAGGCCCGCAAACACGCGGACCCTAGCTTAAAATAAGCCGCGTAATTCTACTTGGATTCGTAATAATTGCAACCAAGCCAGCCATTTTTTGCGCAGAGCGGCAATTAAAAGGGGCCTGCAACTGCAGACCCCCATCAACACGCAGGCCGGATCAGAACGGGCCGCGACCGCCACCGAAACCGGGGGGCATCATGTTCTTCATCTGGCTCATCATCTTGCGCATGCCGCCTTTCCCGGACATTTTCTTCATCATGCGCTGCATCTCGGTGAACTGTTTGAGCAGCTTGTTCACATCCTGCACCTGCATGCCGGAACCTGCGGCGATACGGCGTTTGCGGGAACCCTTGATTAGATCGGGGTGGGCGCGCTCCTTCGGCGTCATGGAGCTGATGATGGCCTCCATCCGCACGGTGAGCTTGTCATCCATCTGATCTTTCACGTTATCCGGCAGACCGGACATGCCGGGCAGCTTGTCGAGCATGCCCATCATGCCGCCCATGTTGCGCATCTGGGCCAGCTGCTCGCGGAAATCTTCCAGATCGAAACCCTTGCCGCTCTTGACCTTGCTGGCCAGCTTGGCCGCTTTCTCTTTATCGACGTTGCGCTCCACCTCTTCGATAAGAGAGAGCACATCGCCCATACCGAGGATGCGGGAGGCAAGACGATCCGGGTGGAACGGCTCCAGCGCATCGGTTTTTTCGCCCATACCGATAAACTTGACCGGCTTGCCGGTGATGTGGCGCACCGACAGGGCGGCACCACCACGGGCGTCACCATCCGCCTTGGTGAGGATCACACCGGTAAGCGGCAGCGCTTCGTTGAACGCCTTGGCGGTGTTGGCGGCATCCTGACCGGTCATGGCATCCACCACGAACAGAGTCTCGACCGGCTTGATGGTGGCATGCAGATCCTGAATCTCGGCCATCATCTCGCTATCGACGTGCAGACGACCGGCGGTATCGACGATCACCACGTCATAGAATTTCTTGCGCGCCTGATCGATGGCTGCGGTGGCGATGTCGACCGGCTTCTGGCTGGCATCGCTCGGGAAAAAGTCGACGCCGATGTCGCTCGCCAGGGTCTCCAGCTGCTTGATCGCTGCTGGGCGATAAACGTCAGCACTGACCACCAGCACCTTCTTCTTGCTGCGCTCTTTGAGCAGCTTGGCCAGTTTGCCAACCGTGGTGGTCTTACCGGCCCCCTGCAGACCGGCCATCAGGATGATCGCAGGCGGCTGGGCAGCCAGGTTGAGCTGTTCGTTGGCCTCCCCCATCACGGTGACCAGTTCACCATGCACAATCTTGATGAATGCCTGGCCCGGGCTCAGGGATTTGGCCACTTCCTGCCCGACTGCGCGCTCTTTGACACGCGCGACGAAATCACGCACTACCGGCAGGGCGACATCCGCCTCGAGCAGCGCCATGCGGACTTCACGCAGGGTTTCCTTGATATTGTCTTCGGTCAGGCGACCACGGCCACTGACATTGCGCAAGGTGCGCGAGAGTCGTTCAGTCAAATTCTCAAACATGACGG
Organism: Aeromonas sp. R2-3; assembly: GCF_040908375.1. Classification (NCBI taxonomy): domain Bacteria; kingdom Pseudomonadati; phylum Pseudomonadota; class Gammaproteobacteria; order Aeromonadales; family Aeromonadaceae; genus Aeromonas; species Aeromonas sp. R2-3. The sequence continues at coordinate 142,048 of NZ_JBFODP010000031.1, forward strand.
ATTCCGGTTCTTGGCGTAATAAATTGGGGGCATTATAACCCAGAGCGGGCGCGAGGACGATTATTCACCGCACCGCAGCAGCAGGGACCTTCTCCCTATATATGGGCAGATCGGCCGTTGCACAACTGGCGAGCACTTCTCGTGCAAGGTATACTGCCCCTCTTACCCTCAAAAGCTTGTGCAACAACGACCTGGTTATGATCGTAATCTCTGTTCTGGCCCTGGCGTTTTATCTGCTGGCCATCATCGCCTCCCTGCATCTGTTACTGAGCGCCAAGCCGGTGGGACAGCGCTCCCTGTTTGCCTGTATCGGATTGGCCCTGATCGCCCACGCCAGCGCCCTCGGTTCAGAGGTATTGCAGAGTTACGGCCAGAACCTGAGCATGCTCAACGTTGCCTCGCTGGTCAGCCTAATCATCAGTTGCTTCATGACCTGCGTGACCCGCCGCTTCAACGGCTGGATCCTGCTGCCGGTGGTCTACAGCTTCTCGGCCCTGTTGCTGGCTGCCAGCGCCTTGATCCCGGGTCGCTACATAACCCATCTGGAGGCCCATCCCCAGCTGTTGCTGCACATCGGCCTAGCCCTGATGGCCTACTCGGTATTGATGATCGCCTGTCTGTTTGCGCTGCAGCTCGCCTGTCTGGACAAGCAGCTTAAATCTAGAAAAATCAGTAACCTACCAGCCATGCCGCCACTGATGACAGTGGAAAAACGGCTGTTTCAGTTGATCTCTGCGGGAGTGCTGCTACTGACACTTTCCATCGCCTCCGGCCTCTTCTTCCTCGAAGATATGTTCGCCCAGGGCAAGTCTCACAAGGCAGTGCTCTCCATCCTGGCATGGTGTGTCTACGTGTTGCTGCTGTGGGGTCATCACACCTATGGCTGGCGCGGCCGCAAAGTCATCACGCTCAGTCTCATCGGCAGCTTCATCCTGACTCTTGCCTACTTTGGCAGTCGCTTCGTCAAAGAAGTGCTGTTGAGCTGACACCTATACTCTTTTAGCCATACCATCCAACAGGAGCCCTTTTTGGACAGCATCTCAACGAGTACATTACTGATTGTTCTCGTTATCTTGATCCTTCTTTCCGCCTTTTTCTCCAGTTCCGAAACCGGCCTGATGTCCATCAACCGCTACAAACTGCGGCATCTGGCACAGACCAAACACAAAGCCGCACATCGCGTCGAGCAACTGCTCGCCCGCCCCGATCGCCTGCTGGGGCTGATCCTGATCGGCAACAATCTGGTCAATATTCTCGCCTCCGCCATCGCCACCATCGTCTGTATCCGGCTGTTTGGTGATCTCGGGGTCGCCATCGCCACCTTCGGCCTGACCCTGGTGGTGCTGGTATTCGGTGAAGTGACCCCCAAGACGCTGGCAGCCATGTTCCCGGAGAAGATCGCCTATCCCGCCTCCTGGATCCTCAAGGGGCTGATGGTGCCGCTCTCGCCGCTGGTCTGGCTGATCAACGGCATCACCAGCGGCCTGCTCAAGATGCTGAAGATCAACCCCAACAAGGATGACTCTCTCAACACCGAGGAGCTGCGCACCATAGTCAATGAGGCGGGTAACCTGATCCCCCAGCGTCATCAGGAGATGCTGCTGAGCATTCTGGATCTCGACAAGATGCTGGTCGAGGACATCATGGTGCCACGCAGCGATATCTACGCCATCGACATCAACGATGACTGGAAGAGCATCCAGCGCCAGCTAGCCCACTGCGCTCACACCAAGATCCTGCTCTATCGCGACAATATCGACGACGTTGTCGGCTTTTTGCACGCGCGCGATGCCCTGCGGCTGGTAGCCAAGGATCAGTTCAACAAATCGAGTCTATTGCGTGAAGTGGACGAGATCTACTTCATTCCGGAAGGAACGCCGCTCAACGTGCAGCTGGCCAAATTCCAGCGCAACAAGGAGCGAATTGGCCTGATCGTCGACGAATACGGCGACATTCAGGGGCTAATCACTCTGGACGATATTCTGGAAGAGATAGTGGGCGACTTCACCACCTCCATGACGCCAGCGCCGAGCGACGAGATCCACCCCCAGTCAGATGGTTCTTATCTGGTCGAAGGCTCAGCCAATATTCGTGAGCTGAACAAGGAGATGAATTGGCACCTGCCCATCGACGGCCCGCGTACCCTCAACGGTCTGATCCTCGAATATCTGGAGGAGATCCCCCAGCCCAACATCGGGATCCGGTTGGCCGGTTATCCTATCGAGATCCTCGATGTGGAGAACAATATGGTCAAGATGGCGCGGATCATGCCTGCATCGTACCGGGCGGAGTCGGATTCACAAGATTGAAAAAGGGCTGCCAGTGGCAGCCCTTTTCTATTGCTCATCGTCATTGCTCATCTTCATCATCCGGCTCCAGCACCAGCGTCGGGATCAACTCGCCAAACACCCGTTGCAACTCGTCGCGGTTGGCCAGCAGGTCTTGCAGCGTATAGCTGTCCATCACCGCCAGAAACGCATCCATCGCCTCTTTCAGCGCACTCTTGAGCAAACAGACAGAGACGATGTGGCAAGCGGGCGAGCCGCAGTCAATGCCGTCCAGATTGCCTTCCAGCGCCCTGATCACCTGCCCGATATTGATGGTGGCGGGATCGCAAGCCATGCGAATACCGCCATTCTTGCCCCGCTGGGATTGCAGATAGCCCAGCTTCACCAACTGATTGACCACCTTCACCATGTGGTTGCGGGAAACGCCATACAGGGCCGATACCTTGGCAACGCTCGACAACTCCCCTTCCGGCAGGGTGGCAAGATAGAGCAGGGCTCTCAATCCAAAATCTGTATAACTGGTTAGTCTCATAAAACCTGATTAGCGCGATGCGAAAAGTGGAGTATTGATTCAAATCAAATAAACATCTAGGATGCCACTTATTAAATGACATTTTATATGTTCAATTAGAACGAGGCCCCTATGCTAGATCAAACCACCGTTGCCGTCATCAAAAGCACCATTCCGCTGCTCGAATCGGCAGGCCCTGCCCTCACCCAGCACTTCTACCAGCGGATGTTCAGCCATAACCCGGAGCTGAAAGATATCTTCAACCTTGCCCACCAACGAAGTGGCGGCCAGCCGCTGGCCCTGTTCAATGCAGTCGCCGCGTATGCCAAGAATATCGACAATCTGGGGGCTCTCGCCGGTGCAGTCGAGCGGATTGCGCACAAACATACCGGATTCCTGATCCAGCCGGAACAATATCACATTGTAGGTAGTCATCTCTTGGCCACGCTCAAAGAATTGGGCGGAAGTGCGGTCACCGACGAGGTGCTGGAGGCATGGGGCAAGGCGTATGGCGTGCTGGCCGACATCTTCATCGGCCGCGAGCGGGAGATCTATCAGGAGAAGGCCAATCAGGATGGCGGCTGGCAAGGTACCCGCACCTTCATCATCAAGGAGAAGCGAGCCGAGAGCGACCTCATCACCTCCTTCCTGCTGGCGCCGGAAGATGGCAAGCCGGTACTGACCTTCAAACCGGGCCAATACCTCAGCATCAAGCTGGTTCACCCCGAGCTGGAATATCAGGAAATCCGCCAATACTCCCTCTCCGATGCACCCAATGGACAGGATTACCGCATCAGCGTCAAACGCGAGCCACAGGGTCAGGTCTCCAACCTGCTGCACGATCACCTGCAGGCGGGTGACAAGATCGAAGTGATGCCCCCCACCGGCGATTTCTACCTGAAAGCCGACAGCCATACCCCGGTGGTACTGCTCTCCGCCGGTGTCGGCGTGACACCGATGATGAGCATGCTCAACCAGCTGCTGGCGAGCGGCCATCAGGCTGATATCACCTGGCTACACGCCTGCGAACAGGGTGCTGTACACGCCTTCCGGGAGTATATTCAGCAAAAATCCCGTCAGCATCCCAACTTGCTGAGCCGGGTCTGGTATAGGGAGCCGGAGGCCAGTGATGTGCAGAGCGAAGATTACGACCTGGCCGGCACCATGGATCTGACTGCCGTGAAGGAGCGCATCACGCCGCAGGCCCACTACTACTTCTGTGGCCCTGTCGGCTTCATGCAAGAGATCAAGCGGCAGCTGCTGGCTGCTGGGGTACCAACGGGGCAGCTCCATTACGAAGTTTTTGGCCCCCATCAAGATCTCTAAGGCTCGGGCAGCCATATAACAGAGGGAGGTTCCGGCCTGTCATGGCACGGCGGCTGGAACCGGACCCACAGGTGCAGACCTGTGGGTCATTTTTTTGGATCAGTGCATCGCCTTGGCGCGGGCCACCACGTTGGCCGGCATCCGGTTGCCAAGACGGTTGAGCAGACTCGCCGCCTTCTGGTGCAGCGCCTTGTCACCTATGACAGCGCCATGGAGCCAACGGTAGGCATCCTCATAATCAAGCGGACTGCCCATCCCCTGCAACAGCATCTCGACCCACTCGATGCGAGCCCGCAGAAAACCGAGGCTGGCCGCCTCGCGCATCAGTGTTTCGGCTCGCACCAAATCCTTCTGCACCAAAGTTCCTTTCCAGTAGTAGCGACCCAGTTGCTCCAGCGCCGGCGCCAAACCCTGATTGGCCGCCTCCCACATATATTGCACCCCGATCTCGGCATTGGGTTTGGTACAGACACCCCACGCCAGCATATCCCCCCAGAGGAATTGATAGGCCGGGATCTTCATCACCGAGGCGCGCGCTTCGATATCCTGAGTCAGCTGACAGCGATCCTGCTTCACCTGAGTGAGGTGGCGCCCCTGCTCAATCCAGTTGAGCAGCTCGTCCTGACGATAGAGCGGCACCGCCTGCAACTCGCCTGCGGCCAGAGGTGCGGGAGGCGCAACCACAGCGGCAGGCTCAGCCGGTTTTGGCAGCGGCGCGGCCCCCTCGCCACTGCTGGCAACGGGTGTGACCGGCTCGGCCGGAAGCAAGACGGGGACTGCCTCAGAGGGCGCTGGCGTAGCAGCAGAGACAGGGGCCGTTGCCACCGCAGCACTGCTTGCTGTCGGTGCCGATGCACTTGCTGCAGGCGCATCGCTCGATACGGCAGCCGATACCGCCTCGGCACCATAGAGGGGCGCGGTGAATGCACCGACAAGAACGAGAAGGGTAAGGGGTTTCATCATAAGGATCTCCTGCTGCACTCTGTTATCGGCACCAAGCCCCATCCCCTTAGCCTGCCGGGCGGCTCTCATCAATACAAAAGGGAGCCGAAGCTCCCTTGTTGGCACGGTTGACCCGCTTACTTGACGAAATCGACACCCAGCTGGATATCTGCTTTCAGGGTAGCCAGCATGCCTTCCATCGCTTCCTGCTCGAACGCGCTCAGCTTGCCGTAATCAAGTACGGTTTCGACGCCATTCTTGCCCAGCAGTACCGGCTGTGCGAAGAAGGTGGCGTGCTCGCCGTTGCCTTCCACGTAGGCGCACTCGATGACATTGGCTTCGCCCTGCAGACCCTTGATGAGGGAGAGACCGAAACGGCAAGCCGCCTGACCCATGGAGAGGGTCGCAGAACCGCCACCGGCCTTGGCTTCCACCACTTCGGTACCGGCATTCTGGATGCGCTTGGTCATGGCAGCCACTTCTTCTGCAGTGAAGGAGGCGCCTTCAATCTGGGAGAGCAGCGGCAGAATGGTCACGCCACTGTGACCACCGATCACGTTGACGCGTACTTTGTCGATGTTCAACCCTTTGGCAGCGGCCACGAAGGTCTCGGCGCGGATCACGTCCAGGGTGGTGACACCAAACAGACGACGCTTGTCATAGACACCGGCTTTCTTCAGCACTTCGGCAGCGATGGCAACGGTGGTGTTGACCGGGTTGGTGATGATGCCGATCAGTGCTTTCGGGCAAGTGGCCGCGCACTTCTCGACCAGATTCTTGACGATACCGGCGTTGATATTGAACAGGTCGGAGCGATCCATCCCCGGCTTGCGTGCCACACCGGCGGAAATCAGCACCACATCGGCCCCAACCAGCGCAGGAGTCGGATCTTCACCGCAGAAGCCCTTGATGGCGACGTCGGTAGGAATATGACTGAGGTCAACGGCCACACCCGGAGTAACCGGGGCGATGTCATACAGGCTCAGCTCGGAGCCAGCCGGCAGACGGTTTTTCAACAGCAGAGCGAGGGCTTGACCGATGCCACCAGCGGCACCCAGAACGGCAACTTTCATGATCAACTCCATGTTTAAGCGTAGGTTTAAGGTTGTTTGTTGTTGTGCGCCCAACCTTAATGGATCCCCCCATAAAAAACAATCTGATAACAGTTGCAGTCACGGGTTCTGTGAGCCACGAAACATGCGGGAGCAAAAATTGGAGGGAAATACAAAAAGTTGGAGGAGAAGCACAGTTTTTCTGCACTTCCCCCTACCATAAAGAGGTAGATCTGAGGGTCTCAGGATTAGAATGCCAGCGCCCGTTTTTCACACCAGCGAAAACCAATTGTTAACAATCCGTTCATCGCCAGATAAAGCCCGCCAGCCACCCCGAACACCGCCAGGGTATCGTAGGTCTGGGCATTCAACCCCTGCGCCAGCCCCATGATGTCCATGATGGTGATAGTACTGGCGAGGGAGCTCCCCTTGAGTACCAGGATCACCTCGTTGGAGTAGGCAGGCACCAGATGACGGGCGGCATGGCGCACCTTCATCCACAAGGTCTGGCGGCCGTTAAAGCCAAGCGCACGACACGCCTCTACTTCACCGGCCGGGATGGCATCGAGCGCCCCCTTGAACAACCGGGTGGAGTAGGCCGCCGTGTTGAGACCCAGCGCCAGCACGGCGCAGAACCAGGGCTGCTTGAGCAGCGGCCAGAGCGGGCTGGCTTTCAGCCACTCAAACTGGCCCGGCCCGTAGTAAATCAGGAAGATCTGAATGAGCAGCGGCGTGCCGGTAAAGAGCAGCACCCACAGCTGCACCAGCTGGGTCGCCACCGGCAGGCGCAGCTCCAGCACCCAGGTCATCAGGGCTGCCAACACAATCCCCAGCAGCAGGCTGAACAGGGTCAGCTCCAGCGTGGTGACAAGACCGCCCAGCAACGTAACGAGATACTCTTGCATCAGTTAGCCTCCGTAGCGGCGGGTGTAGCGGGCAGCCAGCCCGAGGCCATATTCACTCACCAGACTGATGGCCAGATAGATGAGGGCCGCGGCGGCATACCAGGTGAACGGCTCATAGGTACTGGCCGAAGCCATCTGCGCCTGACGCATCATCTCGTTGACCCCGATAAGCGACACCAGCGCGGTATCTTTCAGCAATACCAGCCACTGGTTGCCGAGGCCCGGCAGGGCATGACGCCACGCCTGCGGCAACACGATGCGAAAGAAGATGTTGCTCTTGTTCAAACCCAGCGCCAGCGCCGCCAGCCGTTGACCTGAAGGCACCGCATTGAGCGCCGCCCGCAGGGTCTGGGTCGCATAGCTGGCGAACAGCAGGGAGAGCGCCAGCACGCCACAGGCGAACGGGCTGAACTCCACATACTCGCCAGTGATGAGGAACAGCACCTGGGTCGAGCCGAAGTAGATGAACAGCACCACCAGCAACTCGGGCAGACCACGGATCAGCGTGGTCAGAGTGGCCACCGGCCACACCAGCGCACGCTGCTTGCTGAGCTCGGCGGCACTAAACGCCAGTGCCAATACCATGCCCCCGACCAGTGATGCCAAGGCCAGCCCGAGGGTCATCCAGGCTGCATCCAACAACAGGCTCAACATGGCTTACTGCGCGAAGTATTTGTCGAAGATTTTCTGATAGGTGCCGTTGGCCTTGATCTCGGCCAGCCCCTTGTTCAGCTGGGTCAGCAGCTCCTGATTGCCCTTGGCGACCGCGATGCCAAAGCCGGTACCGAAGTACTTGGCATCGGTCACTGGCGCACCCACCACCGCATACTCCTTGTGCTGCTTCAGCCAATCGGCAGCAACGGCGGTATCAGCAAACACACCGTCGGTACGGCCATTCATCATGTCGAGGAAGGCGCTCTGGTAGCTGGCGTACGGTACGGTCAGCAGGCCCTTGCTCACCCAGTTATCCACCAGATAGGACTGGTGAGAGGTACCGTTCTGCACGCCGACTGTCTTGTCGACCATCTCTTCCGGCCCCTTGAAGGCCCCTTTCTTGGCGACGAATACTGCCGAGTTCTCGTAGTAGATGTCAGAGAAATCGACCTGCGCGGAGCGCTCAGGGGTTACGTCCATGGCGGCGATGGCAGCATCGTAGCGACGGAATTTCAGGCTGGGGATCAGGCTGTCAAAGGCCTGATTGTGGAAGCTGCACTCCAGCTTGGCCTGCTCGCAGATGGCGCGGGCCAGATCGATGTCAAAACCCTGAAACTCGTTCTTGTCATCCAGGTATTCGAACGGCGCGTAGGTGGCCTCGGTGGCGAACTTGATCTCTTTGGCCATGACGGAGGTACTCAACAGGCCCATGGCAGCAACCAACAACAGACTCTTTTTCATGACAGCTTCCTTATCGATTCAATATCAATGCATCAAGAATTCGGCAAACCGGCTGGTTTGCGGGGATTGGAAAATGGCAGCGGTGCCGGATTCGATGATCCGCCCCTTCTCCAGATAAATCACCTGACTGGCTACCTTGCGGGCAAAATCGACCTCGTGGGTCACCACCACCTGGGTAATGCCGGTCTGGCTGAGGTTACGGATGATCTCGGCCACCTCCTTGGTGATCTCGGGATCGAGGGCAGCAGTCGGCTCGTCAAACAGCAGCACTTCCGGGTCCATCATCAGGGTACGGGCAATGGCCACCCGCTGCTGCTGACCGCCGGAGAGACGTGCAGGCCAGGCATCGCGCTTGTCGGCCAGTTGCAGCTGGGCCAGCAGATAGGCCCCCTTCTCGATGGCGGCCTCCTTGCTCATGCCGAGCACCTTGACCGGCGCTTCAATCAGATTCTCCATCACAGTGAGATGTGGCCAGAGATTGTACTGCTGGAACACCATGCCCACCTTGCGACGCAGCAGTTGGGACTGGCGGTTGAATTCGGCAGCTGAGAGGGAGATCGGGAAAGAAAATTCACTTTCGCCAATCCGCAGAACACCCGCATCCGGGGTATCCAGCAGGTTCATCATCCGTAGCAGGGAACTCTTGCCAGCACCGCTCGGGCCCAGCAACACCAAGGTTTCACCGGGGGATGTCCGAAAGCTGACCTGTTGCAGAACCGGCACCTTGTGCCAGGACTTCTCGATACCTATTAATTCAATACCCATACAGCCCAATTGAATAAGTTTTCAAAATTTCATCCCGATTCTATCCCTAATAAAGGTTGATGCAAGCCATTTTTGAATCAATATGCAGAACAAGCGCCGCTTCCTTGCAAAAAACGGCATATGAATGCAAAATGGCCCCGCTGTTCGTATCTGCCGCCTGTATCGCACAGGCCGCCACACCTCCTCATTCGTGAGACCAAGATGAAACACAACGACAAGCAAGAAAAACTGGCCAAGGCCTTTAAAGCCTTGCTGAAAGAAGAGCGCTTTGGCTCCCAGGCAGAAATCGTCACCGCCCTGCAAGAGCTTGGCTTCGAGAACATCAACCAGTCCAAGGTATCGCGCATGCTGAGCCGCTTCGGCGCCGTTCGCACTCGCAATGCCAAGATGGAGATGGTCTACTGCCTGCCGGTGGAACTGGGCGTGCCCACCACCTCCAGCCCGCTCAAGAATCTGGTACTGGACGTCGATCACAACGGCGCACTGGTGGTGATCCACACCAGCCCGGGTGCCGCCCAGCTGATCGCCCGCCTGCTCGACTCCCTCGGCAAGGCAGAGGGGATCCTCGGCACCATCGCCGGTGATGACACCATCTTCATCACCCCGACCAGCGACACCGATATCGAAGAGCTCTACCTCTCCGCCCTCGAGCTGTTCGAACAGACGCCATAATGGCCGCTACCGCATCATCGCGGTCACGCCAAAACGAAAAATCCCGGCCAAGGCCGGGATTTTTGTTTTCTGAGTCTTCGTCAGGCGGGCTTATTTGCCCTGCGCCATCAGAAAACCCTCCGATGGGGCGAAGAAAGCCGCGCCGGTCACTGCTTTGGTGAAGCGCAGCAGGTGATCGAAGTGGCTGCCCTCTCCCTTGTACATGCTGGCCAGCATGGCGTTGAAGTGCTGCGGTGTGCGGCAGCAGGAGATGAAGTAGAGTCCCTGCTCGGTCATGGTGCCCCAGGGCATGCTCTGGCGCAGGATCTCCATGGACTCTCCCTTCGGAGTCTTGAGATTGACCCGCTTGATGTGGGCGGTCAACGGCTTGGCAGCAGACTCATATTCGATGTTGTCGGGCTTGGTGCGACCGATAATGTCTTCCTGCTCTTTTTGCGCCAGCTTCTCCCAGTCACTCATGGCGTGGACCCAGCGCTGGACATGAATGTAGGAGCCACCGGCAAACTCGCCTTCCGCCAGCAACGCCACTTCGGCACGGTGTTCATCCTGCGGGTTCTCGGTGCCATCAACGAAACCGGTCAGGTCACGGAAATCCAGATTGCGGAAGCCACGCACCTCTTCGGCCAGCTCTACCAGTCCGGCCAGCAGTGCCATCACACGGTGACCGGCGTGGTGCAACACATCCACCCGATCGGCGCGCAGCTGAATAAAGAGATCAAACGGGGTGTTGGGGGCTTCCTGACCGTTGGCGGATTGCGCCATAAAGCTGCGGAACTGGGGCGGACGGGCGGCAGGGTAGAGACCATCCCAGGCATCGGCGCCAACGGCAACCAGACCGCTGAAACCGGCATCGGGGAAATCGGCGGCGACCGCCTGCCACAGGGCGGGCAGTTTAGCCAGACGGCCGACCAGTTCGGCGGCATCGCCGGTACGATTGAACATCAGATAGAGGGCGTGCAGATTCGGCTCTGCGCAGATCCCGGCTTGGGCTTTCATATATCTCTCCCCTGAGTAGGCGTTAGCGTTACGGGCTATTTGCGTTGCGCGATTATAAACCAGAGTGGATCCAGTTCTTTGATTTCACGACGATATCACGCGTTCAGGACAAAGGGTCAAACAACACCAGCCCATGGGGGGCAACCTTGATCCGTGCCCGCATCCCATCAAGGGGCTCGCCAATGCTCGCCTCCAGCTGCAGATCGCCACACTCGAACAGCACCCGGCAGTGGTGGCCGAGGAACTGCTGCTCCACTACCTTGAGCTCCCCATCTGCGGCGCTCTCCAGCAACAACTGCTGGGGTCTGAGCATCAGTTGCAACTGCTCACCCACCGCCCGGCCATGGGGCTCACTGCCACAGATGACCCCGAGCGCCGTCTGTACACAGTGGCTGTCCACCACCTCGGCGGCCAGATAGTTGACCCCGCCGAGAAACTCCGCCACGAAGCGGTTTTGCGGGCGGCGATAGAGCTGCTCCGGCTGGCCCACCTGCTCGATGTGACCGGCGCGAAACAGCGCCAGCCGATCGGCGAAGGCGAACGCCTCCTCCTTGCTATGGCTGACGAAGATGGCGCCAATCCCCTGCTGCTTGAGCAGGGTGCGGATCTCGAGGATCAGCTTCATCCGCACCTGGGTATCGATGTTGGAGAAGGGCTCATCCAGCAGCATCAGCCGCGGCTTGCACACCAGCGCCCGGGCGATAGCCACTCGCTGCTGCTGGCCACCGGAGAGCTGGTGAGGATAACGATCCCCCAGCCCCTGCAGATTGACCAGCGCCAGCGCCTCGTCCACCTGCTGCTGGCGGGCGCGGCGATCGAGTTTGGTCAGGCCAAAGCCGACATTGTCGGCCACCGTCAGGTGGGGAAAGAGGGCGTAATCCTGAAAGATCATGCCGATGTTGCGCGCCTCGGGCGGCACGCTGGCACCCGGCCCGTCGAGCAGGGTATCGCCGAGGCGAATCGAGCCCTCTGCCAACGGCAGCAGCCCGGCGATGGCCTTGAGCAACGTGGTTTTGCCGCAGCCACTGGCTCCCAGCAGGCAGACGATCTCGTTGTCTGCCACCGTCAGGGAGAGCTGCTCCAGCACATTGCGACCGTTGTAACGGCAGCTGACATTTTCAACCTGCAAACAGGACAAGGCTGACTTCCTCTCGTTTCTGGCGGCGCGCAGCCTTTTGGTTCAGCGCACCGCATGCAATTTCATTGGCCGACGTGGCGACTCAGTGGCCCGGACTGTCCAGACTGCGGTTGACCCAGATCAGCGGCAACAGCCCCACCAGCACAATGACGATAGCCCCCAGCGCGCCACGCTCCAGCATCTCGTCCGAGACAAACTGATAGACGTGGGTCGCCAGAGTATCGAAGTTGAACGGCCGCAGCAGCAGGGCGGCGGGCAGCTCCTTCATGGATTCGATAAACACCAGCATGGCACCGGCAAACAGACCGCGGCGCACCAGCGGCAGATGGACCCGGCGCAGCATGCCGCCATCCCCCTGCCCCAGGGAGCGGGCAGCCATGTCGAGACTGGGGGAGATCTTGCCCATGCTGCTCTCCACCGAGCCGATGGCGATGGCCACGAAGCGTACCAGATAACCGAACACGATGGCGGTGATGGTGCCGGTTAGCAGCAAGCCCGGGCCCTGACGCCCGAGCCACTCGGCCAGATCGTTGATGGCAAAGTCGAGGGCGGTTAGCGGCACCAGCACACCGATGGCGAGCACGGTACCCGGCATGGCGTAGCCCATGGCGGCTATGCGCAGGGGCAACAAACTCTTTATCCCGCCATCGAGGCGACGGAAGAAGCCGAGCAGCAGGGCGATGCCCATCGCCAGCAGAGCGGTCAGCGCCGAGATAGCCAAGCTGTTGCCGGCAAAGCGGACAAACTCCGGCGTCCATGACAACTCGAAGTAACGCACCCCGTAATCGAGCAGGATGACGAATGGCAGGCCAAAACCGGCCAGCACCAGCCCCCAGCACCAGAGACAGGCCAACCAACGGCCAATCCCCTTGAGCGGATAGCGCAGCGGCTGCTCATGGCCCATGGACTTCTGGAACACCTGCTGCCGACTGCGCGAGCGGCGCTCCAGCGCGATCAGCAGCACCACAGCCAGCAGCATCAGGCAGGAGAGTTTGGCCGCGGTGGCCAGACTGCCATAGCCAAGCCAGGTGTCGTAGACCGCCGTGGTCAGGGTGTTGATGGCAAAGAAGTGGACGGTGGCGAAATCGGCCAGCGTCTCCATGGCCACCAACGATACCGCCACCATGATGGCGGGGCGCGCCAGCGGCAGACTGAGACGGCGAAAGCTCTGCCACGGGGTGCAGCCGAGCAGGCGGCTGGAGTGGATCAAGCTGACTGACTGCTCGAGAAAAGAGGCGCGGGTCAGCAGATAAACATAGGGGAACAGCACCAGCGCCAGCACCCAGGCGGCGCCGCCAAGGGAGCGAATGGCCGGAAACCAGTAATCGGCTGGACTGTTCCAGCCAAAGAGTGCTCGCAACCCGGCCTGTAGGGGGCCCGAATAGTCGAGCAAGTCGGTATAGACGTAGGCGACGATATAGGAGGGCATGGCCATTGGCAGCATCAAGGCCCACTGCAGGGCACGGCGCCCCGGCACCTGACACATGGCCACCAGCCAGGCGGTGGGCACGCCAAATAGCAGGCTTAGCAATACTACGCCGACCACCAGCCCCAGGGTATTGCCCAAATAATTGAGCAGCACGGTATCGGCGAGGTGGCGAAACAGCTCCCCCTCAGCCGAGAAGGCAGAGAAAAGCAGGGCTATAACCGGTAAACCCAGCAGCAGGGCGGTGGCCCAGCTGCCGGTCATCCATCCAAAATTTTTCATGAGACCACAGATATTGATGGGGCCGTTGGCCCCATCTGATTACAAGTCGAACTTCACTTCATCCAGCAACTGCAAGGCGTCCTTGCGATGCTTGGCGTAATCGCTGACCGGTAGTGCGTCAGACTTGAAACTGCCCCAGGACTTGACCATGGCGGAAGGCTCGACCCCGGCCTTGACCGGATATTCGGCGTTCACGTCCGCATACATGTGCTGGGCGGTGTCGCCAGCCAGAAACTCCATCAGCTTCTGGGCCTCTGCCTTGTTCTTGGCATACTTGGTCATGGCCACGCCGCTCACGTTGACGTGGGCACCGCGGTCAGCCTGGTTCGGGAAGTTGATATAGACCGCATCCGCCCAAGACTTCTGCGCAGGATCTTTCAACATGGCGCCCAGATAATAGCTGTTGCCGAGCGACACGTCACAGATACCATCCTTGATCGCCTTGACCTGATCCCGGTCGTTGCCCTGCGGCTTGCGCGCCAGATTGGCCTTGACCCCTTCCAGCCAGGTTTTGGTCTCAGCCATGCCGTGATGGGCAATCATGGAGGAGACCAGCGCCACATTGTACTCATGCTTGCCGCTGCGGGTGCAGATTTTCCCTTTGAATTCCGGTTTGGCCAGATCTTCGTAGCTGATGGTATCGAGCTTGCCGAGGCGATCCTTGCTGGAGTAGATGGCGCGAACCCGGGTGGTCAGGGCGAACCAGCGATTCTCCGGATCACGATAGATGGCGGGGATGTTCTCCTGCAGGATCTTGCTGTCCACCGGCTGCACCAACCCCTTGTCCACCAGATCGGTCAGACGGCTGATATCGACGGTCAGCATCAGGTCGGCCGGAGAGAGCTTGCCTTCCCGCTCCAGACGCTCGTTCAACCCCTCTTTGGCGAACACCACGTTCACCTTGATGCCAGATTCCTTCTCGAACTGCTGGATGATGGGCTTGATCAGCTCATCCTGCCGGTTGGAGTAGACATTCACTTCCCCGGCCGCCAATGCCGACTGAGCTGCCAACGCAGAGAAAGCCAGTGCCAACATCTTCATTTTCATCATCCATTCCTTGATTAGCTATACAGAGTGATAACGATTGCCGTTTGCATTCTGCATACATCTTATAAGCGGATCAAGAAAGCTCGCCGTCGCCACATCACATATTTAATCGCCCATAAATGAAAAGGGCCGGATGGAATCCCATTCGGCCTCTTCTGAGCAAAACGTTATGTTGATCAGGCTTCAATAAGCGCTCACTCCATCGGGATTCCCCGAGATCGGGAGGTCAACAGATCTGTACGTCACGGATGCGGTTCATCACAGCGCCTCGTCGTCACTTTCGCCGGTGCGGATGCGCACCGCCTGCAGCAAGTCATAGACAAAGATCTTGCCGTCGCCGATCTTGCCGGTATAGGCCGCCTTGCAGATCGCCTCGATCACCCCTTCCACGTTATCATCGGCGGTAGCAATCTCCAGCTTCACCTTGGGCAGGAAGTCGACCTGATACTCGGCTCCCCGGTATAATTCGGTGTGTCCCTTCTGGCGGCCAAATCCCTTGACCTCGGACACGGTCAGCCCTTCCACCCCCAGGTTGGCAATAGCCTCGCGGACATCGTCCAACTTGAACGGTTTGATAATCGCACTAATCAGCTTCATCTGGTTGCTCCCAATCCATGGTGTGTCATGAATCGGGTTTCAATTCTTATGCCAAGTATTTTTATTGTTTTATTTCATATAGATAGAGTTTAATGCCTGCGCCATTCGTCAGGCACATCCCCATAACCGGCCAGCACGCCCCATAATGAGGCACCATGCTGCAGCGGTCAGCGGGTATGCACCAAACAAGAGCAAAACAGCATGTTAGTTATCTCCAACAGCGTCGCGATTCCCTGGCATGAGCTGCAATTTCAGACCATGCGGGCACAGGGCAACGGTGGACAGCACGTCAACAAGACCGACTCCGCCGTCTGGTTGCGCTTCGATTACCGCAACTCTCCCAGCCTGACGCCCCTCTACAAGGAGGGGCTCGACAAGCTGAGCGACAGCCGGGTGCATGACGGTTTTATCCTGATCCGGGTCGAGAGCCACCGCAGTCAGGATATGAACCGCAAGGAGGCGATGAGCCGTCTGGTGGAGTTGCTGAAAAAAGCAGCCTGGCGCCCCAAGGCCCGCCATGCCACCAAGCCGACCCGCAGCTCCCAGCGCAAACGGGTCGATGCCAAGAAACGCAAGGGGGATATCAAGTCCGCCCGCGGCAAGCCGGTGCTGGACTGAGCCCCCCAGCCCCCAAAGGATGTCAGCCGATGAGATACAGTTTTTGCGACAGCGCACGCGGCCCCCTGCTGGTCGCCATCGATCAAGATGGACTGCGCCACGTGGAGTTCATGCACGGGGAGCGGCCAGTCATGCCGCAAACTGACTGGCAACGGGATGACAAGGCGCTGGCCCCCTATCTTGCCCAGTTCACCGCCTATTTCGCCGGAAAGTTGCAGCAGTTCGATCTACCCATGGCAGCGAAGGGCACTCCGTTTCAGCAAACGGTATGGAACGCTTTGTGTGATATCCCCTATGGCGAGACCGTGAGCTATCTCGAGATTGCCCAGGCTATCGGCAACCCCAAGGCGGTACGGGCGGTGGGCGCTGCCAATGGCCGCAATCCGCTGAGCATCATAGTGCCCTGCCATCGGGTGATCGGACACAGCGGCGAGCTGACCGGCTATGCTGGCGGCATTCCCATCAAGCGCTGGTTGCTGGCTCTGGAACAGGCAGGCACAACATTCGAGCTGGTACCATGACACGATGAGCGCCCCCAAAGAGGAACGGGACAATATCGTGGCCAAAATGAAAAGGCTTTCAGCCAGTAGCCACGCTTTGCTGACAAGATGAACAGAAAATGAAGAATCGCCTCAGAACTACTTCAGATTGAGCTTGGCATGATAGCTCCATACTTGAATGGCACGGCTCATTCGCTGATTCAAGTAGCACCCATGTGACGCTTCCAATCTGTCTTTTTCCCCGCGCCTCCTCTGAGGCGCTTTTTTTGTGCCGACACAACAGGCCACCACCCAAGCTGAATGGCCTGAACGCCACAAAATCTGCCCCCGCCCAAAAACCAAGAGGCGAAGAATCATCCTTCGCCTCTGACGTAACAGCGGACTACTCGCTCTGGGGCAGGAACTGCAGTTCCGGCGCCGAGGAGGTCAGCACATCGGCACAATAATCCCAGGTCGAGATGCGATAGTGCTGCAGATCTTCATCCAGATGCAGGCCGTCCGACTCCTGATGGAACCAGCTGGCAAAACGGGATGGGGTGATGAGCTGGATCTGCTCTTCGATAGCGTGACTATCCTTCCCCTCGGCCAGATCGCAATCTTCGATAACACGCAGGGCGTAGATATGGCGAAAATAGACCCGGCAGAGGATTTGCGGGGGCAGATCGATGCTGCGCGCCCGACCCAGCATGATGGTCAGAGAGTCGCTCCAGAGATCCTGATGCAGCTCGGCAACGACCAGCCCGGGTGGGAGCTGGCGGGACGGAGCCCAAGGGACGGCAACCTGCCGAATGGCATTTTTCTGTTCCATATTCACCTCACGACGACTCGCTCCCTGTCTTGAGTCTATCTGAACCACATAGTCCCGGCGAAGGCAATCGATGGACAATAAAAACGGCAATAAAAAAGCCGACGTATCAAACGTCGGCGAATAAAAAGTGCTTACAACAGAGGATTCACATATTCAGACCCGCGGGTCGAAAGATTGGTTCCCTCTTTTTGTAATTAATTTTCGGCGCGTTTAAACATCAGGGTATTGGCGTCCGACTCTTCCGGCACAAAGTAGTAGCCCTCGGCGTTGAAACCGGTCAGCTGCTCCACCTCGTTCAGACGGTGCTTGATGATGTGGCGAGCCATCATGCCGCGCGCCTTCTTGGCGTAGAAGCTGATGATCTTGAACTGGCCGTTCTTCTCATCCTTGAACACCGGCGTGACAATCCGCCCTTTCAGGCTCTTGGGTCGTACCGACTTGAAATACTCGTCGGAGGCCAGATTGATCAGCACTTCATCCCCCTGCGCTGCCAGCGCGTCGTTGAGATGGTGAGTGATCACCCCCCCCCAGAACTGGTAAAGATCCTTGCCGCGACTATTGTCGAGCTTGGTCCCCATCTCCAACCGATAGGGCATCATCAGGTCGAGGGGGCGAAGCACGCCGTAGAGGCCAGAGAGCATCCGCAAATGTGCCTGAGCGAAGTCAAAATCGGCCTCGCTGAAATCCTCCACCGCCAAACCGGTGTAGACATCCCCCTTGAAGGCCAGCAGTGCCTGACGGGCATTGGCGGGGGTGAAATCTGGCTGCCACTCGGCAAACCGGGCGGCATTGAGACCGGCCAGCTTGTCGCTGATCTTCATCAGTGTGGCGATCTGGTCAGGGCTCAGTTGGCGGGCCCGGCTAATCAGTTCGGCGGAGTGATCCAGCAGCTCGGGTTGGGTGAAACGGGGTGTCACCAGCGGTGACTCGTAATCCAGCGTCTTGGCCGGGGAAACCACAATCAGCATAACGTTCCTTTATGGCGAGGGGCCGAATGGCAGAGCGGCCCCATGATTCATTCATCCAGCGTCACATTGTCCAGCGTACCGGTGCCGAGCCGCTCGCGACCGGAGAGCTTGATCAGCAGTCGCAGGTCGTTGGCCGAGTCAGCGTGGGCGAGTGCCTCACTGTAGCCAATCTGGCCGGCGCAGAACAGGCTGAAGAGCGCCTGATCGAAGGTCTGCATACCCAGCTCGGTGGATTTGGTCATCACCTCCTTGAGGCGATGCATCTCTCCCTTGCGGATGATGTCGGTGATGAGCGGGGTATTGAGCAGGATCTCGAACGCAGCGCAGCGCCGTTTGCCATCCATACTTGGCACCAGCTGCTGGGCGACGATGGCCTTGAGGTTGAAAGAGAGATCGAACAGGAACTGGCGGTGTTTGTCTTGCGGCACCAGATGGAGGATGCGATCCAGCGCCTGGTTGGCATTGTTGGCATGCAAAGTGGCGAGACAAAGGTGGCCTGTCTCGGCGAACTGCAGGGCAAACTCCATGGTCTCCTGACTTCGGATCTCGCCGATCAGGATCACGTCCGGCGCCTGTCGCAGCGAACTTTTCAGCGCCACATCGAATGACTCGGTGTCGATCCCCACCTCTCGCTGGGTCACCAGACTACGACCATGCTGATGGACGAACTCCACCGGATCTTCCACCGTCAGAATGTGACCATCGGCATGCTGGTTGCGATAGCCGATCATCGCCGCCTGGGTAGTCGATTTGCCCGCCCCGGTGGCGCCGACAAACAGCACCAGCCCCCGCTTGGCCATCGCCACCTCTTGCAGGATCTTGGGTAGCTGCAGATCTTCAAAGGTGGGAATGCGGGTCTCGATACGCCGCACCACCATGCCGGGCTGCTCCTGCTGCCAGAAGGCGCTGACCCGGAAACGACCAAGCACCTCGCGATAGATCGCGTAGTTGGCCTCCTTGGTGCGGATATAGCGCTCGAAGTGATCGCTGCTGAGGGTATCCCTGACCAGCGTCAGCGCCCCCTTCTTGTCAAGCGCTTCGCCCCCCAGCGACACCAGATGGCCATTCACCTTGAGGGTGGGCGGCGAGCCCACCGTCACAAACAGATCCGATCCCTTTCGCTCGACCAGCTCGCTCAGCAGATCATCCAGATTCATCATCTATCCCTCCCTGGGTGCGAGTCGCTTAAATGCTGTTGGGATCGACGGCCTTGGCCTTGGCATCGAGGGATGCCACCACACCGCGACTCACCAGCTGCTTGAGACTCTGATCCATGGTCTGCATGCCGTGGGTCATCCCGGTCTGGATCACCGAGTAGAGCTGGGCAATCTTGTCCTCACGGATGAGGTTACGCACAGCCGGAATGCCCATCATGATCTCGTGGGCCGCCACCCGGCCGCCGCCAATGCGCTTGAGCAGGGTCTGGGAGATGACCGCCCGCAGGGATTCGGAGAGCATGGAGCGCACCATGTCTTTCTCTGCGCCGGGGAAGACGTCGATGATACGGTCGATGGTCTTGGCCGCCGACGAGGTGTGCAGGGTGCCAAACACCAGATGGCCGGTTTCGGCGGCGGTCATGGCCAAACGAATGGTCTCAAGGTCGCGCATCTCGCCCACCAGAATGATGTCCGGGTCTTCCCGCAGTGCCGAGCGCAAAGCGTTGCTGAAGCTCTTGGTATCCCGGTGCACTTCCCGCTGGTTCACCAGACAGCGCTTGTTCTCGTGGACGAATTCGATTGGGTCTTCGATGGTGAGGATATGGTGATGGAAGTTCTCATTGATGTAGTTGACCATGGCCGCCAGGGTGGTCGACTTACCCGAACCGGTCGGGCCGGTTACCAACACCAGACCCCGCGGGAACTCGGCGATCTTGCGGAAGATCTCCGGCGCATCGAGATCCTCGAGGCTCAGCACCGTGCTGGGGATGGTACGAAATACCGCGCCCGAACCGCGCGCCTGCTGGAAGGCGTTGACCCGGAAACGGGCCAGATTGGGTACCTCGAACGAGAAGTCGACCTCGAAGTTCTCCTCCAGCTCCTTGCGCTGATGGTCGTTCATGATGTCGTAAATGAGGGCATGCACTTCCCGATGTTCCAGGGCGGGCAAATTGATCTTGCGAACCTCACCATCAACCCTGATCATCGGGGGAACCCCGGCCGAGAGGTGTAGATCCGAGGCTTTATGCTTTACACTGAAAGCCAATAACTCTGTGATATCCATAGACTTGTCATTCTCCCATCACAAGATCACTAACGAAATATGAACCAGATTGCCCAGCACCTGTTTCAGGTAAAGGAACGTATTGCCCAGGCCGCCGAACGGGCGAGCCGCAACCTGCAGCAGATCCGCCTGCTGGCCGTGAGCAAGACCAAACCTGTCGAGGCCATCATGGCCGCCCATGCCGCAGGTCAGCGCTGCTTTGGCGAATCCTACGCTCAGGAAGCAGCGGCCAAGATCGATACCTTGCGCCAGCAGCCGGAATATAGCGACATAGAGTGGCACTTTATCGGCCCTTTGCAATCGAACAAATCCAAACTGGTCGCCGAACGATTTGACTGGGTGCAGAGCGTGGATCGGGACAAGCTGATCGACCGCCTCAACAACCTGCGCCCAACTACAATGGCACCGCTAAATGTTTGTCTGCAAATCAATATTAGCGGAGAGAGCAGCAAATCCGGAACGTCGGAACAAGAGATTTTCCGCCTTGCCGAGCTGGTCTCCCACTGTGACCGACTGGTGCTACGGGGACTGATGGCCATTCCCGAACACACCAGTGACGAGAGCGTACTGGCCGCCCAAATGACCCGTATGCAGACTCTGTTCACCGAGCTTGCGCGACAATACCCCACGGTGGATACCCTCTCGATGGGCATGACCGAGGATCTTGAACTGGCGATAGCCCACGGCAGCACCATGGTGCGGGTCGGCACCGCCATCTTCGGCGCCCGTGACTACTCATAGGCAAGGCCAGCGGATAACCCATACGTCCGCCTCTTGCCGCGACTTCATCAACAGGAGCGTTTGATGGAACACCGAATTCTGGCGTCTGGTGGTGCAGGCAACACCCACCCCGCCGCGACCCCATGTGCTACAGGAGCATCTGATGCAGCATAGAACGCTGGCCTTTATCGGCGCGGGCAACATGAGCCGAAGCATCATCGCCGGACTGGTCAAGGCGGGTTATCCCGCCGGGCAGATCACTGCAGCCAACCCCAGTCTGCCCAAGCTGGAGGCTCTGGCGAGCGAACATGGCATTCGCATCACCCAGAGTAATGCCGAGGCGGCCCGCGACGCAGAGGTGATCGTGCTGGCGGTCAAACCGCAGCTGATGGCCGGCATGCTGGCAGCACTGGTTGAAGAGTTGGGCTCCCTTGAGGGCAAGCTGCTCATCTCCATCGCGGCTGGCATCAAGGTGGCGCGCCTTGGCGAGATGGCCGGTGGCCATGACCGCATCATACGCACCATGCCCAACACCCCTGCCCTGCTGGGTCTGGGCATGACCGGTCTCTATGCACCCAAACATATTGCCGCCGCGGATCGCGACTTTGCCGAGCTGATGATGCAGGCGGTCGGCAAGACCCTCTGGGTGGAGCAGGAGTCCGGCATCAACGGCATCATCGCCGCAGCTGGCAGTGCCCCGGCCTACTTCTTCCTCTTTATGCAGGCGATCGCCGAAGAGGCCGAAGCGATGGGTTTCTCGCCCGATCAGGCACGCCTGCTGGTGCAGCAGACCGCGCTGGGCGCAGCCGCCATGGTGGAGCAAAATCCCGAGCTGGCGCTGCAAACCCTGCGTGAGCAGGTCACCAGCAAGGGCGGCACCACAGCTGAAGCCATCAAGACATTCCAGCAGCAGGGACTGATGCCGCTGACTGCGCAAGCCATGCAGGCGGCCGTTGCTCGTGCCACCGAAATGGAAACTCTTTTCTGACAGGAGCCCAGATGAACACTGCTTACTTTCTGATTAACACCGTTTTCGATCTCTACCTGATGGTTATCCTGCTGCGCGTCTGGCTGCAGTGGGCCCGCGCCGACTTCTACAACCCGATGAGCCAGATGGTGGTCAAGCTGACCAATCCGCTGGTGATCCCGCTGCGCCGCGTTATCCCGGGCTTGGGCGGCATCGATCTCGCCTCCGTGGTGCTGGCGCTGGCCATCGCCTTCGCCAAGCTGGCCCTGCTCAAGAGCATGAACGTACTGCTGGCGGACTGGCTCAGCATCAGCCTGTTCGCCGCGCTGACCGTGCTGAAGAAAGCGGGCTCGATGATCTTCTGGGTACTGCTGATCCGCGCCATCCTGAGCTGGGTCAGCCAGGGCCGCAACCCCATCGAATACGTGATGCATCAGCTGACCGAGCCCTTCCTCGCCCCTATCCGCCGCGTACTGCCGGCACTGGGCGGGCTGGATCTCTCGGTGCTGGTCGCCTTTATCGGCCTGCAAGCCATCAACTACCTGCTGGGTGACCTGTTCGGCCAGCTGTGGTGGATGATTTGATGCCAGCCGTCCTGCAACAAGGGGATGAACTGGTACTGCATCTGGTGATCCAGCCCAAGGCGAGTCGGGATCAGATCATCGGATTGCATGGCGAAGAGCTGAAAGTGGCCATCACGGCACCGCCGGTCGATGGCCAGGCCAACAGCCATCTGATCAAGTTTCTAGCCAAGCAGTTCAAGGTGGCCAAGGGACAGATCACCATAGTGCGGGGCGAGCTGGGGCGACACAAAACCGTCGCCATCGACAGCCCCAAACAGTTGCCGCAAGAAGTGAGTGCGCTGCTGAATGACACGCAAGGCTGAATGAATCGGCCTGCGCCAACCGTAGATATGAGAGGGATGACAGATGAAAACAGCCTGGATGAGTGGCCTGCTGGCACTGCTGATGACCCTACCGCTCAAGGCAGAACAGATGAAGGAGCTGGGGCCCTGGCTGGTGCACTACAACGCCTTCAACTCCAGCTTCCTCACCCCCGAGGTCGCCAAGGCGTATGGACTGGAGCGCAGCCGCTACAACGCCATCATCAATATCGCGGTACAGGACAAGCAGAAAGTGGCGCAAGCCGTGGGGATCACCGGTGAGGCTAAGAACCTGACCGGCACCATCCGCACCCTGAACTTTCAGGAGGTAAAAGAGGGCGATGCCATCTACTATCTGGCGACCCTCCCCTACCGCAACGAAGATACCTATCAGTTCACCCTGAAGATCATGGGCGGTGGGCAGCAACAGAACCTCAGCTTCCAGCAGACCTTCTACGTCGACTGAGCCGCAACAAGAAGCCCCGACCAAGGCCGGGGCTTCATTTTATCCATATGACAAGGGCGCCATTAGGGCGCCCTTGTTGCATCTATTCCGTACCACTGCGGTTACAGGGCGAGGAACAGACCGGCCAGACAGGCACTCATCAGGTTCGCCAGCACGCCGGAGAGAATGGCGCGCATGCCGTAACGGGCGATGAAGGATTTGCGCTCCGGCACCATGGAGCCCAGACCGCCGATCAGGATCGCCATGGAGGAGATGTTGGCAAAGCCGCACAGGGCGAAGGTCACGATGGCCTTGCTCGACTCGCTCAGGGTCTGATCCTGCACCAGACCGATAAAGGCGACGAACTCGTTGACCACGATCTTGGTACCGATCAGGGCGCCAGCGGCTTGCGCCTGCTCCCAGGGTACACCGATCAGCCAGGAGACGGGGGCAAACAGCCAGCCCAGAATGATCTGGAAGCTCAGATCCAGCCCTACCAGACCGCCAGCCCAGCCGAGCAGGCCATTGAGCATGGCGATCACGCCAACGAAGGCCAGCAGGGTGGCACCGACCGCCACCGCGATATTGAGGCCGGACATGGCGCCATCGGCCGCCGCTTCAATCACGTTGGTAGCGCGGGGGATCTCCACATCCTGATGGTGATCGACCTCTTCAGCTCCCGGCGGCACCAGGATTTTGGCCATCGCCAGACCGGCAGGGGCCGACATGAAGGCGGCAGCGATCAGGTATTTCAGCTCAACCCCGAGGCTGGCATAGCCCACCAGGGTGCCACCGGCGACGGAGGCGAGACCACAGCTCATCACTGCGAAGAACTGGGAATCGGACATCTTGGAGAGGTAGGGTTTGACTACCAGCGGCGCTTCCACCATGCCGACGAAGATGTTGGCAGTCGCGGAGAGGCTCTCGGCACGGCCGGTGCCCAGCAGCTTCTGCAAGCCACCACCCAGCAGGGCGATCACCCGAGGCATGATGCCGATGTGGTAGAGGATGGCGATCACCGCGGAGAAGAAGATGATGACCGGCAACACGTTGAAGGCAAAGATGAAGCCCAGCTTGAACTTGGCCAGATCGCCGAACAGGAAGGCGATCCCCTCCTGACCATAACCAATCACGCTGCTTACGCTCTCGCTGACCCCGTTCAGCACGTGCTGACCGGCAGGCAACCAGAGCACCAAACCGGCAAACATGATTTGCAAGCAGAGGGCAAGACCAACTGTTCGCAACGGGATACGACGACGATTATCAGAGCAGATGACGGCAAGCGCCAGGATACTCAGGATGCCGAGCAGGGCAATCATAGGGACTCCATCAGGTGGGGCAAAAGATGGGCGCGGATTCTGCGCCTCTCACCCCGTCACTGCAAGTCCGCTTGGTTACAAGCCTGTTAGAAAAAACGTTTGCACGATATCGGTTGCGCCAACTGGCTGATTTGGTTCGATTTTAGTATCAGGAGAAATCGAGAGTTCTTATATGGAAACAATTATTCCTCACCGCCGGACAATTTACCCCCGAGCCAGGGGGCCAGTCGCTGCTCCCAATAGGGTTCGGGGCCAAAGCGGGCCTTGAGGAAATCGATGAAGAGACGGATCTTGGGATCCAGATGTTCACGCCGGGCATAAACGGCGTGTACCGCCATCTGCTGGTTCGGTCGCCACCCTGGCAGCACAGGGATCAGCTTGCCGCTCTGTAACTCCTTGTCCAGCAAGTAGTTGGCGATATAGGCGATGCCGAGCCCGGCCAGTGCCGCATCCCGCACCGCCTCCGCCATATCCACCCGATAGTTGCCCGCCACCTGCACCGTCTGGCGCTCCTTGCCCTGGCGAAACGACCACTGGTGATAGCGCCGCTCCCGACTCTGGTAAGTGATGCAGTTGTGCTGGGCCAGATCCTTGGGATGAAGCGGCGTGCCGTGGCTCAGCAGGTAATCCGGCGACGCCGCCACCACGAAGCCGATGTCGGCCAGCCGCTGTCCCACCAGCCCTTCCGGCTTGTCCTCATAGGTGGTGAGCCAAAGATCCAGCCCCTCATCCACCAGATTGGTTCTGTGGTCAAACAGCGAGACCTCCAGCTCCAGCTCGGGATAGCGATCCTGAAACGCCTTGAGATGAGGAATGACGTGCAGACGGCCGAAGGATTGGCCCACCCCGAGATGGAGCACGCCGCTCACCTTGCCACGCCGCTCGGCGATCATCGAGTCCGCCTCCTGCGCCACCGCCACCAGCGCATGACAGTGACGGGCATACTCCTGACCCAGCTCGGTCAGGACGAAGCGGCGGGTGGTGCGCTGGACCAGCTGGGCGCCAAGGGTGGTCTCCAGCAGCGCCAGCTGCTTGCTGATATGGGATTTGGAGACCCCGAGACGACGGGCGGCGGCAGAGATCCCCTGCTCGCGCACCAGCGCATCGAAGATCACCATTTGAGGAAGACGTTGCAGCACAAGATAACCGGATTGAGTGGCGGGAGCCCATTATTCCAGAGCCGCCCGCCAAGGGGTAGGGTCAGAGCCCCAGCGCCCGGGTGATCTGCAGTTTGAGGGGGTCGTCAGCCGGATTCTGGTTGGCGCCGTAGCTGGCGATCAGCTTGCCATCGCGCCCCACCAAATACTTGTGGAAGTTCCAGTTCGGCTCATCTCCGTCAGCGGCCGCCGCCAGCCCCTTGAACAGCGGTACCGCATCGGAACCCCGCACCGCCACCCGATTGAACATCGGGAAGGTGACGCCATAGTCGCGGCGGCATACCTCGGCGGTCTTGGTCTCGTTGCCCGCCTCCTGCCAGAAATCGTTGGAGGGGAAACCCAGAATAATCAGCCCTTTATCCTTGTAGCTCTGGTAGAGCTGCTCCAGATCGCGGAACTGACCGCTGTAGCCGCAGTAGGAGGCGGTATTGACTACCAGTACCACCTTGCCCTCGGTCAGCTGACAGAGGTTATGGCGCTGAGAGTTGTTTAGCTCCCGCATCTCCACATTGAAATAATCGGGGCACGCCGCAGAGGCCGCGCCAGCCCCCAATAACAGCAACAGAGTGAACCATTTCATCGCCAAGACTCCTTTTGTTTTGTCCATCATACGCGGTTACCAGAGCCGCAGTTCACTCTCAATGCAATGGAATGCCGGTCAGCCAGCCGTGGCCCCAGAACACCAGCAGTGCGGTGGCAGCCAGGCCCGCCCCGACGCTGATGCCTGTGCCAGTCCAGTTGGCCGCCGGACGGGGATATCGCTGCCAGTCCCGCACCGAAATCCAGACCATGCTCACCAGCGCCCAGAGCCCGATGCCGCCAAACAACACCAGAGAGCGCGCCTCGCTGTTGACCAGCAGATGGGCCACCGCCCAGAGCAGGGTACCGAGCAGTTGGGGATGCACCAGCCAGCGGCGCAGATGGTTGGGCCCCTGGCCGGAGAAGAAGAGGATCAGCGCAAAGGGCATCATCACCGTCATGGTCATCGGCCCCCAATCCGGCAGGAAGTAGAGCGGCAGCGAGCTGGCCGAGCGCCAACCGGCGATGATGCAGGCAATGGCGACAAACACCAGCAGGGAGAAGAGCCCCTTGTAGCGATTCTCCCCCAGCCGCTCGCGCAGCCGCGCCCGATGGGCCACCGCAAAACAGGGGTAGAGATGGATCAGGGTAAACAGCGCAACCCCCAGGGTCAGCAGGAACATGAGTCTCTCCTTGTACTTGGTACGACCACTATGCCGTAAAGGGAGATGTGCGCCTATCAAAACCGCGCTGACCCATGGAGTCAAAAGTGTGGCAAGACAAAGGAGCAGAAAGAAAAGAGCCGATCACGATGGATCGGCAAATAAGTGCCAGGGCAGTCAGACATCTCGCGAGATGGGAGATGCCCCAAACGGGGATATTGAGTGGCCGATGGGGCGCATCGGCCGAACCGGATCAGCCCTTGAGCTGATAGAGCGCTGCTACGTTGCGCGCAGTGAGTTGAATGTTGGTGCTGGCGCTCTCCAGCGCCTCCGGCAGAGACATGGCGCGGTTGACCACGGCGAATACCGCGTCCAGCCCGTGATCATGTACCACACCGCAATCGTCGGTCAGGCAACCGGAGATACCGATCACCGGTTTGCCGAACTGCTTGGCGCAACGTGCGACACCGATTGGCGTCTTGCCATGGATGGTCTGGCTGTCGATACGACCTTCGCCGGTGATAACCAGATCCGCATCGGCCACTTCCTCGGCCAGTTTCAGCGCTTCGATGACGATCTGAATGCCGGGCTTGAGCTCGGCACCGAGCAGACCGACCAGTGCGGCCCCCATGCCACCGGCAGCGCCCGCCCCCGGAATATCCTTCACCTGCTTGCCAAGGGCCTGCTCAATGCAGTCGGCATAACGGGAGAGGTTGGCATCGAGCTGCGCCACCACCTCGGGGGTCGCCCCCTTTTGCGGGCCAAACACCGCAGAGGCGCCTTTCGGGCCGCAGAGCGGGTTGTTCACATCGCACGCCACCTCGATAATCAGATCGCTCAGGCGCGGATCCAGACCGTTCAGATCGATGGTCGCGAGTTCGGCAAGACCGGCGCCACCCAGCTCGATGGCAGAGCCATCGGCTTTGAGCAGCTTGCCGCCGAGCGCCTGGATCATGCCGGCACCGCCGTCATTGGTGGCGCTGCCGCCGATACCGAGGATCAGATGTTTCACCCCCATCTCCAGCGCAGCCAGGATCAGCTCGCCAGTGCCGAAGCTGGAGGTGAGCAGCGGATTGCGCTGCTCGGGCGCCACCAGATGAATGCCGGAGGCGGCGGCCATCTCGATGACGGCACGCTCGCCATCACCCAGCAGGCCGACGAAGCCCTGCACCTTGTTACCTAGGGGCGCGGTCACTTCGACTGGGAGGATGCGGCCACCGGTGGCATCCACCAGCGATTGCACCGTGCCTTCACCGCCATCGGCCATCGGCAATTTGACGTAGGTGGCGTTCGGCAGCACCTGCTTGAAACCGGCCTCGATGGCATCAGCCACCGCCATGGCGCTCAGACTCTCCTTGAATGAATCGGGGGCAATAACAATTTTCATATCAATTCCTTAGGCGAGGCCAAACACGCCAAACATCAGGGTGGAGACAGTGGCAATGGTCAGACCGACTGCTGTTTCGTAAGGGATAAGTTTCAGGCGCTCACCTACCCCCATGTGGACGCTGCCACCGGTGGCATGGAAAAAAGAGCCGTGGGGCATGTGGTCAAACACGGTGGCACCGGCATGGATCATCGCCGCCCCGGCCAGACTGCTGATCCCCAGTTCAATCAGGGTGGAGCTGAATACGTTGGAGGCCACCACGGTACCGGCGGTAGTCGAGGCGGTTGCCAGCGACATCAGGGCACCGGAGATAGGCGCCAGCAGGTAGGAGGGCAGACCGGAGGCGGTCAGACCACTGATCAGCACATCTTTCAGGCCGGAGTTGGCGATGATGCCCGCCAGGGTACCGGTACCCAGCAGCATGATGGCGACCGGCGCCATGCGGGCGAGACCGGAGACCGCAAACTGGTTCACCTTGCTGAATTTACCCATCATCAGGGCGCCGACCAGACCACCGAGGGGCAGTGCAATCAGCGGATCCACCACGATACCGGCGACCGGCCGCAGGGCCAGCAGCAGGATGGCGACCAGCGGCGCGCTGATGGCGGCGGCAAAGCCCGGCAGTTTGGTGCCCTCGAAGCTCACTACCTCGTCGGCGGCAACCTTGCTGCCCTTGTTGTTCAGCCGCTTGGCCAGCCAGTAGGCCATCACCAGACCGAACAGACCCGGAATGATGCCTGCCGCCATCACAGAGGTGAGGGGCAGATGGAAGGCATCAGCCGCGGCAATGGCGTTGGGGTTGGGGGACATTACGTTACCCGCCTTGCCGCCGCCGATCATCGCCAGCAGGATGGCCGCCTTGGAGAGGTCGGCACGGCGGGCAATGGCCAGCGCGATGGGGGCGACCGTGATAACGGCCACATCCACGAATACGCCGACCGCAGTCAGGATCAAGGTTGCCAGCGCCAGTGCCAGCAGGGCGCGGGTTTCACCCAGCTTCTTGACGATGGTCTCGGCGATAGTGGTGGCCGCACCCGATTCGATCAGCACGCCCGCCAGCACACCGGCCGCCAGGATCCGCATCACCGCCGTGGTGATCCCCTGGGCGCCGCCGATCATCAGGGCGACGGTCTGGGTCAGATCGGCACCGCCAATCAGGCCACCGGCCAGGGCACCCACGATCATGCCGTAAGCGGGCGGCACCTTTTTCAAAATGAGGATGATGGCGATGGAGAGCGCCGCGATGGCGCCAAGGGCTGTAACCGGGATCATGACGGACACCTTCAATGGGAGTGAATGGCCGCCATTATGGAGATCTGCAATCAGAATGCTTTGGCTTAAAAACCAAAAATTGCGTCATGTAAAAGTGGTTTTTTGTCTAACTTCACAATCACAAGTCGAGATTAAGGCCGAGATAGAGCAAAAATTTGTCGTCTAACTTGTTGAAATTCAACCCGGTTATCTGCTCTATCCGCCCCAGACGATAGCGCAGGGTATTGGGGTGAATGAACAGGGATTCGGCACAGCGATGCAGATCACAATCCTGCAAGAAATAGTGGCGCAGGGTCTTCTGCAGCGCCCCCTTGCCATCTTCCCGGGCCAGTTTCTGCAGCGGTGTGCGCAGCTGATCCGCCTGCCAGGAGTCCGCCAGACTGCCGAGCAGCACTGGCAAACGGTAGTCCTCAAAGAAGTAGACCTGTTTGCGCGGCGCCTGCCGCATGCCACGGCGCAGGGTATCTCGCGCCGTCTGGTAGGAGCGCGCCAGCCCGTCGATCCCGGCGAAGTAATCGCCCACCGCGATATGCACCTTGAAGTGGGGAATGCGGGCCAGCAACTGCTTGATCCGGCTGCGCTCCTGCGCCGATTGCCAGACGCCATCACTCAATTGTGCCGGTTTGAGCACCACTATCTCGTCGAGCCCGTTGATGGCGACCAGATTGTCCCGCTCCGGATTTTCCAGCTGATGAACCAGCTCCCGCAGACGCGCCGGATCCGCCTCCTCCAGCGCCAGCACGGCTACCACCCGAGGCTGGGCCAACTCCAGCCCGAGAAAGCGGGCCGCCTGCTGCAATTGATCGACTCGCCCCTCGCCACGAATGAGCTGCAACACCAGCTCCTCCTTGTGGCGCTTGTCCCACTGCAACTGCTCGGTAAGCGCCGCCTGCTCCAGGATCAGCTCGGCGGTCATTCGCACCAGCTCGGCGTAAGCACGCACTTCCTCCGGATCGCCGGAGATGCCGATCACCCCGATCAGCTCCCCCTGATAGGAGATGGGTAAATTGATGCCGGGTCGCACCCCTTTGAGCTGCAAGGCTGTCGCTTCGCTGATCTCCACCACCCTGTTTTCGGTCAGCGCCAGCACGGCCCCTTCGTGGCGCTGATGGATCCGTTCCGGATTGCCGGACGCAATGATGAGACCATGTTCGTCCATCACGTTGACCGAGAACGACAGGATCTTCATCGCCCGCGCGACGATCTGGCGGGCAAGGTTATCGTTTAGCTGCATAACATCTCCGGACAAGGGGCTGATCTGGCGGCGCCACCATGGGTCGATTCAGAGCACATGGGCGCAAAGATGCCACATCATCAAGACAAGCGAGAGGGGGATCGCTAGAATAGGCCACTTTACCCGATGTGTGCCCCGCCATGGAGCAGGAATTGCGTGCTTGCACCCGCCTGCCCGTGATGGCCCATCCCTCCGATCTGGACTGTGCTATGGATTATGAATTTCGCCGCGACCCGTTTGGTGGCTATCGCGCCCGGTTCTCCATGGGCCATGAAGCCATCGGTCAGTGGCTGATCGACGAGGTTGGCAAGGATGAAGAGAAGCTCGACGAGCTCTTCTCCATCATTGATCAGCTCTCCAACCGCACCCGAGTCGAATACCGGCTCAACGGCGGTGACTACTCCCTGCTGCTGACCCATGAAGAGGCGGAGGTGAAAGCCAACGCCCTCAATATCGAGCTGGGTGAGGATCTTGACGATCTCGCCTACTACGATGATGAACAGCTGGCCATGTGTGGGCTGGAAGATTTTGCCCAGGTGCTCGGCTCCTGGCGCGCCTTTATCCGTAACGAGGATATGGGCTGATTGACCCAATGTCGGGCAAACGTGCCCTTTTGCCTAACTCAACAGGATTGACTATGTCTATTTACGATTTTGATGACGAACTGCCGGAAGACGAAGAACAGGAATCAACCAAGAAAGCGGCTGCACCTGCCAAGAAGAAAGGCAAGCAGGTGATGAACACCCAGGTCAACCTGAGCCCGCGCGATGCCAGCCGTCTGAACGGCATGCACGTTGAAGCGATCGCCACGCTGGACGATGTCAGCCTGCCGAAGAACGTCATCTTCAAGGCTGGCCTGATCGCCCTGGGCGAACTGGAAGCCAGCAAGCGCGCCGATATCATCGCCCGCGTGATCGCAGAATCAGGCCGCTAATCGCCCCTGAAGGCATAAAAGAAAGCCGGAGCCACTGCTCCGGCTTTTTGTTTTCCGGCCGTGCACTCTCAACGGCAATCGATCCCCTTTCCGGCTCGGGAGATCAGTTGGTCATAGCGGCCATCGGCACGGGCGGCAGCCAGGGCATGATTGAAGCGCTCAAGCAGGCTGGCGGCCTCCGGGTACTGCCGTGAAATGATCAGATAAAAAGTATCGCTCTGGCGAAAGTGGGGCAATGCCTGCAGATGGCAGGGGTCGCCAAACAGCTGACGGCTGGCATCCCGGGTCACCGTCTCGTTCATCGGCAGCAGATCGATCCGTTTGCGAGCCAGCAGTTGCAGACATTGTGCCAGTGTCTTGGGGCGCTGCAGATCCAGCCCGAAACGCTTGATCACCCCGTCGGCATGGCTGGTGCTCCACCCCAGCGGAATACAGACACGCAACCCTTGCCAGCGGCCAGCCTGAATGGTCTCGCTCCCCCGATAGGTGAACCAGGAGAGGCGATCAATATGAATGGGAGCGCTGTAGTGGAAGAGCTTGGCCCGCTCGGCAGTCCAGGCGTAGGGGAAGGTGGCCGCAACCAACCCATTGCGGGTCAACTGATAGCCGCGGGGCCAGGGCAGGTAGTCGACCTGGAGCTCTCGATACCCGGCCTCTTGCAGCAGGGTCGTCACCAGCCGGGTGCTCTCGCCGCCTTCAGGCAGTGCCTTGCCGGTATAAGGGGTGAACTCACCGGTCACCAGCAGCAAGGGTGCCGCCTGCAGCCAGACACACCAACAACACAACAACCACAGACAGTGCTTCATCAGCTGCTCTCCCTTTACCCTGTTGATGAGTATAGAGAAGGGATCCGACCACCTCCTGCGCGGTTGTCCTGCTGACGCCCTCTTGTTAAGGTTGCCGCCTGCCTCGATCAAGGAGATCCAATGTTACCCCTTCCCGACTCATTTATCTGGGGCGTGCTGGCGCTGGCCGTGCTGCTTGCCCTCTTCCGCCAGCGTCTTCCCGCCTTTGCTCTGCTGGGACTCTCCCTGCTGCTGGCACTGTGGCTTGACCGAATGACGCTACCCGCCCTGCTGGTCTCGGTCGCAGGATTACTGCTGGCGTGGCGTACGCCAACCCTCCCCGCCCGCTGGGCGATGGCGGCCAGAGTGGTGCTGATCCTCTGGGCGATTGCGCTGACCCTGCACCTGATCCCCGGCTTCAACAATCTCAAGGTGCTGGATCAGGCGCTGGCAGGCCCCGCCAGCGTGCCGTTCAACATGTATCTGAACCTCGACAAACCGCTGCTGCTCTTTGGCTTGCTGCTGGCCTGCCCGATGCTGCTGGGCAAGGGGGGCGCCATCCGCTGGCGCCCGCTGGCCCTGTTACTGCTGCCGCTGGGTGCCCTGCTGGTCATCGCCTGGCAGTTGGGGGCACTGAAACCGGAAGTGGGTCTGCCCCACTGGTGGTGGCTGTTTGCACTCAACAATCTGCTGTTCACCTGTGTGGCGGAAGAGGCGCTGTTTCGCGGCGCGATCCAGCAGGGGCTGACCGAGCGTTACCGCCCCTGGATTGGCATCGTCGTGGCTGCGCTACTGTTCGGAGCCATCCACTTGCCCGGTGGCCCACTGCTGGCGCTGTTTGCGACCCTGGCAGGCTGCTGCTACGGCCTGGCATTCCAGCTCAGCGGGCGACTCTCCGTGGCCATCCTGATCCACTTCGCCTTCAACTTCGCCCATCTGGCGCTCTTCACCTACCCGCTGGCCCACCGCTAATTCCTGAAGGCGCCTGACACGGGCGCCTTCCCTCGCTCCTCCCCCTCTCTCTTTAAGCGTGCTGCCTCGCTCGCTTTACACCTCCACAAAGCTCCAAACAAAACCAATTCATTTACTTGTAACCAAAATGTAAACAAACTGACCTCTGCATTCGCCATAACAGTCACTTTCCATTGCCCTGCAACCAAAAGGATCCTGTGATGCAGAAAACCCTCAGTTATGCCGCCCTGCTGCTGGTCAGCCAGTTCCCGCAACTGGCACTGGCCGATACCGATGTCTACCTCACCAACAACAGTCCTGAACCGCTTCAGATCGACATCCGCCAAAGCGGCAGCGGCCAGCTGCAACCCGGCAGTCAGTGGAGCCAGCACCGCACCGAGCTGGGCCCGTGGGAGAGCGCCATGGTACTCAACTTCAATCGCTATGAGGGGGTAAAGGCGGGCAAGAGCTATCTGTTCGAAACCAGCGTGACCACAGCGGGTGGCGACGTCTATCGGCTCAACCAGCTGATGGAGGGAACCTGGTGGAACACCACCTTGCAGCACGGTGGCGAAACGCCAACCGGCGCATCCGGCTGGCAAAACGATCGGGCGATCCACCGCGTTGCGGGGCCACAAGAGCTGGCCTTTGCCGCCAAGTTCACCGGCCGCTACGACGATCTGCACTATATGATCACGCCTCCCCAAAAACGGGAGCAACCGGAACCGGCAGAAAACAGGCTCAAGGTGGCCAGCTACAACGTCTGGGCGCTGCCGGTGATCGCCTCCAGCATCGGTGAGCGGCTGGCTCTGCTGCCAGAGCATCTCAAGGGCTATGACGCACTGCTGCTGCAAGAGGTATTCGATGGCCGCCGCGAGGGCTTTTTGCAGGCGCTGGCGAAAGAGTATCCCTACCAGACCAAGGTGCTCGACAAACCCGGGGTCAACGTCCACGACGGCGGTGTAGTGATTGTCAGCCGCTATCCCATAGTGCGGGAGGCCCAGCTGGTCTATCCCCAATGCACCGGCACCGACTGCTTCGCCGACAAGGGGGTGATGTACGCCGAGGTGATCAAGGGGGGCAAGGCGTGGCACCTGTTCGCCACCCACACCGCCAGCTTCGACACCGACGAGGCGCGCAAACTGCGGCAGATCCAGTTCGGTCAGATCCGCTCTCTGGCTGCCAGCCTCAAGATCCCGACCACGGACACCGTCATCTACGGCGGCGACTTCAACGTCAACAAACGCAAGTTTGCCGATGACTACGCCAATATGCTGGCCAATCTGAACGCCAATGAACCCGCCTATGGCGGCTATACCGAAGCCACCTTCGATCCCAGGATCAACCCCTATGCCGGTGGCCCGCTCTCCGGTGGCGCCAACGTCGAGTATCTGGACTATCTGGTGGTGAGCCGGGAGTACGGCAGCGCCAGCCACAACCTCAACACGGTCTGGATCCCGCGCAGCAGCGATGGCAGCCTCTGGCCCGCCAGCAACCTCTCAGACCACTTCCCGGTCAAGGGAGAGATCAGCCGATGACTCGCCGTTACGGGATACTGACGCTGGCTATCCTGACCCTTTTACTGGTGAATCTGGGCTGGCAGGAAGAGCAGCCCCCGATATCGCCAGAACGGTCGGCGACGCCCTCTCTGGCCGATGTGCAGTTGCCACCAGAACCGGGGAGCCCGCCTCTCCACATGCCAAACGCTGAGGGGATGGATGGCAAAAGCAAAGAAGTGCCCAGCAGCTGGCAGGCGATGCCGGATGAACTGATCAACCAGCTTGCCAGCGAGATCAGCGACAGCGAGTTGCCGCTGGTGCAGCGTGTGAGCAATCTGGAGGCAGCAGAGGCCGGGTGGCTGAGCGAGGGGGAGAGCCTGATCCGGCTACAGGGGCGCTATGCACTGGCGCTGGATCAGTTGGCGCAAGAGAACGAGCAGTTGCCGCTGGCCGAGCGGCTGGACGCCCTCAGCCACTTGCAGGATCAGTGGGCGGCGGATCATCCGGATCTGGCGGTGGATCTGTTCAACCCGGATGCCCGCCTGCAGCAAGCTCGTCAGCTTTGGGGAGATGAGGAGCTGGCCACCCTGGCCCGTCACTTCCTGCCCGCAGAGCAGGCTGAAGCCACGCTGGCGTTTGCCGGGGCGCGCCAGCAGCAGCTGGATCAACGCAACCGCTACCAGCGAGAGCTGGCCGAGCTGGAGCAGCAACTGGCGGCCAG
Organism: Aeromonas sp. R2-3; assembly: GCF_040908375.1. Lineage (NCBI taxonomy): Bacteria > Pseudomonadati > Pseudomonadota > Gammaproteobacteria > Aeromonadales > Aeromonadaceae > Aeromonas > Aeromonas sp. R2-3. Next base: position 177,959 of record NZ_JBFODP010000031.1, read on the forward strand.
CCAACAACAGATGGATCCTGCCCTGTGGCAACAACACAAGGAGGAGGTGTTGAGCCAGTGGCGTCGTGACTTCTTCGCGCGGGAGCAAGGCAAACCCTGAGGTCAGCGCTTGCCCTTGAACTGCTTGACGCTGCGTTTGGCCTGAGTGCGGCGATTGGCCTGCTTGTCACGAGGGGGGCGCTTGCCCTCCCCGCTGGCAGGCTGGTCGGTGACCGGGAATCCCGCCAGATCGCCCAACGGCAGCTCGCGGCCGGTCAGGGTGCGAATGGCTTGCAGCATGTCACTCTCGCCATGACAAACCAGCGAGATGGCCAGCCCCTCGCGGCCAGCCCGGGCGGTACGACCAATGCGGTGTACATAGACAGGGGCGCTGGCGGGCAGATCCAGATTGATCACCACCGGCAGCGCCTCCACATGGATGCCGCGCGCCATCAGGTCGGTGGCCACCAGCACCCGAATTTTGCCCTCTTTGAAATCGCCGAGTGCCTGCTCGCGCACCGCCTGCTCCTTCTCGCCATGAAGGGCGGCCACCGCAATGCCCGCCTTGGCCAGCTTTCTGGCAACCCCGTCGGCATCATCCCGCGCACTGATAAAGACCAGCACCTGCGGCCACGCCTGCTCCTTGAGCAAGCTGATGAGCGCCGGCACCTTGCTGCTCTTGTTGACCAGATAGAGCCGCTCTTCGATCTCGTTCACCACGCTGTTGAGGGGGGTGGCTTCGATGCGGGTGGGCGCGCGCAGCAGGCCGTTGGCAAGCGCCTCCAGCTCGGCAGGCAAGGTGGCGGAGAAGAGCAGGGTCTGGCGATCCGCAGGAATAAAGCCGAGCAGCGCCTTGATGTCGGGAGCAAAGCCCATCTCCAGCAGGCGATCCGCCTCATCCAGCACCAAGAGTTGCAAACCCTCCAGCCCCAGCACCTGTTGGGTCAGCAGATCCCGCAACCGCCCCGGCGTGGCGACCAGCAGCTGTGGCCCCTGCGCCAGTTCGGCCTGTTGCCGCTCCTGCGCAACGCCCCCACACAACGTCACGATGCGCAGCCCCAGCGCCTCGGCACCCTCTTTTAGCGCGGCAGTGACCTGAATCGCCAGCTCGCGAGTTGGCGCCAGCACCAGACCCTGCACCTGGCTGGAGGCAGGATCCAGCCGTTGCAGCAGCGGCAAGCCAAACGCCAGCGTCTTGCCGCTGCCGGTCTGGGCCAGCGCCAGCAGATCCTGCCCCGCCAGCGCCGCCGGAATGGCCAGCAGCTGGATGCGGGTCGGCGTCTGCAAGGTGACGGGCAAAGAGGCAAGCAAGTCGGGATGAAGGGCAAGTTCGCTAAAGGTCATGGCGCTAAGTCAACAAAGAAGTGGGAGGCGAAGTCTAGTGAGCGGGGGCCGAGAAGTAAAACCCTATCCATGATGGCATGGCCAAGGGGGCTGACGACGGGCTGACTACACTTTAGCTGACCCATCACCAAGAGAGACTCGCCATGACCAGACACATCCCCCTTCTGCTGCTCGTGGTCACCCTGCTCGGCAGCGCCACCCTCGGCCTGTCGCAGACTCCGGAGAACGACGCCGCCCCCGAGCCGCCGAAACCGGTGCGCATCCTCAATGCCCACCTTGGCGAGCTGCCGGGGCTGATCAATGCCGACAAGACAGGCCCCTTTGTCGACCTGGTGCACGCCATCGATGACCTCTACCCCGATGTGACCATCAAGATCACCATCTACCCCATCGCCCGCGCCATGGCAGGGGTGATCTCCGGCAAGGCTGACCTGGGGCTGCCCGCCATCCGCAACCTCAAGGATATCGATATGCTGGCTTATCGCTTCAGTACCCGCAGTTTTGGCAAGGTTGCCCATGTGATTTACAGCAATACCGCCTATCCGGTCACCACGGATATGGCCTATGGCATAGTGCCCACCAAACGGGATCTGCTGATCGAGGCCGTACCCGACTATATGCCCTTCCCGGTGCAGCGCTCGATGAGTATCGAGCAGTCACTGCGCAAGCTCTCACGCGGCCGTATCGACGCCTTTGTCTGGGCGCAAGAGGAGGCCGACCTGATGCTCAAGCAGCTGGGGCTGACCAATATCAGGCGAGAATTTTTCGGTGATTTCGAGGATGTCTTCATTATCCAGAAAGGGGCTGCTGGTGATGAGATGGACGAATTTATCCGCCAAGCCATCGATCAGCTGGCCGCCACCGGCAAACTGGCTGAAATTTACGAGAAGATCCACCGCCCCTATGTAGAGTGGCAACCCTCCCCACCCGCCAAGGCTGAACCGGCGACCACCCCGCCAGCTACGCCCTGAACGGACAATTCCCGCATAAAAAATCCCGCCGAAGCGGGATTTTTTATGGCTTGCAGCCTTACAGCACGGCCAGCGCCGCAGCGTAGTTCGGCTCGTCGGCCACTTCGGCGACCAGCTCGCTGTGCAGCACTTTGTTGTCACCATCCAGCACCACGATGGCGCGAGCGGTCAGACCGACCAGCGGACCGGAAGAGAAGGCAACGCCGTAATCTTCCATGAAGGCCGCACCGCGCAGGGTGGAGAGGGTCACTACCTTGTCCAGCCCTTCGGCGCCGCAGAAGCGGGACTGGGCGAACGGCAGATCGGCGGAGATACACAGCACGACAGTGTTCTCCAGCGCGCTGGCCTGCTCGTTGAACTTGCGCACAGAGGTCGCGCAGGTCGGGGTATCGACGCTCGGGAAGATGTTCAGGATTTTGCGCTGACCGGCAAAGCTTGCCAGGGTCACGTCGGAGAGATCCTTGGCCACCAGGGAGAAGGGCTTGGCTTGCTCACCGGCGACCGGGAAGTGACCAGCGACGGAAACCGGGTTGCCTTGCAGAGTGACTGAGTTGCTCATGTGTTATGTCCTTTATTGGTGTAGTAAAAATCCGGGTGATCAGTATAGGGGCGGCGGGACCAGACAAACACCCGCGAAGACAAGGGATATAAAGGGGTTGACCTTGGACTTAACACCAAGGTTTAGACTCCTTCTCGGTAATCAGGGATCTCGCAGGGGCGGGATCCATCAAGAGGGACTCATCATGAGCAAATCCTGCTGCAATCATCAGCACGCTGCCCCCATCAAGGCCGTCAGCAAGGCGGCCCCCGGCCAGAGTGAACATCACCACGATAGCCACTGCTGCGACAACACCACGCCCGTCAGTTGCGGTTCAACCCCGACGCCTCATGAGCACGCATCCCGTGACGGCAATGAATCCCCCGGGGATGAAGAGCCTCCCCGAGAAAGCTGTCACGATCAAGCGTGCTGCAGCGCCCCCTTATCGCCGGCTCACGATCATGAACATGATCACGAGCACGATATGCCACCTGCAGACCCGTTGGTTGCGCCTGCGCAAGGCAACAGCCGTCACAGCTGGCAGGTGTTGGGGATGGATTGCCCCAGCTGCGCCCGCAAGATCGAGACAGCCGTCAGCCGGGTGAGCGGCGTGCAGCAGGCGCGCGTGCTGTTTGCCACCGAGAAGCTGGTGGTGGATCTGGCCCCCGGCCTCTCCCCCGATCCCGTCACCGCCGCCGTGCTGGCCGCCGGTTTCCAGCTCAAGGGTGCTCAGGCCAATACAGCCCACACAATCACAAAGGAAGCAACACGCCAAAGCCCGCTGCTGACCACCCTGGGCAAATATTGGCAGCCCCTGTCACTGGCCGGCCTGATGCTGGTCGCCGCCCTGCTGCCGAAAGAGCTCGGTCAGCCACTCTTTACCCTGGCGACCCTCTGGGGGCTGTGGCCCATCTCCCGCAAGGCGTGGGCGCTGACCAAAAGCGGCTCCCCCTTCGCCATCGAGACCCTGATGACGGTCGCCGCCGTGGGGGCCCTGTTCCTCGGCGAAACCGCCGAAGCGGCCATGGTGCTGCTGCTCTTTATGCTGGGTGAACATCTGGAGGCCTACGCCGCCGGACGCGCCCGTGCCGGGGTCACAGCCCTGATGGCGCTGGTGCCCGACAAGGCGCTGCGGATCCGTACCACTGCCGAGGGCGAGGTGCGGGAAGATGTAGCTGCCGATGAGCTGCGTCCCGGCGACATTATCGAAATCGCTCCGGGTGCCCGCTTGCCTGCCGATGCTCGTCTGCTCGACGCCCTCGGCGCGTTTGACGAGAGCGCCCTGACCGGTGAATCCATTCCGGTGGAACGTCGCCAGGGGGACAAGGTGCCGGCCGGTAGTCTGGCTGCCGATCGGGTGCTGCGCCTTGAGGTGGTCTCCGAACCCGGCAACAACGCCATCGACCGCATCCTGCACCTCATCGAGGAGGCCGAAAGCCAGCGCGCGCCCATCGAGCGCTTTATCGACCGGTTCAGCCGCTGGTATACCCCGGCCATGATGCTGGTCGCCCTGCTGGTGGTGCTGGTGCCGCCCCTTGCCTTCGGCCAGAGCTGGGACGAGTGGATCTATCGCGGGCTGGCGCTGCTGCTCATCGGATGCCCCTGCGCGCTGGTCATCTCCACCCCGGCAGCGGTTACTTCGGCGCTGGCCGCCGCCACCCGTCAGGGGGCGCTGATCAAGGGGGGGGCCGCACTGGAGCGACTGGCCCATATCGATACAGTCGCCTTTGACAAGACCGGCACCCTGACGCTGGGCAAGCCGCAGCTGACCGAGCTAGTGAGCCTCAATGGCCAGCCGGAGGACGAGTTGCTGGCACTGGCGGCTGCCATCGAGCAGGGCTCCCACCACCCGCTGGCCCGCGCCGTGGTCGCCAACGCGACCGAACAGGGGCTGACGCTGGCTGAGGCCCGCGACCTGCGAGCCCTACCGGGCATGGGAGTTGAGGGACGTATCAACGGCGAACTGTGGCAACTGCTGGCACCGAGCCGGGTGGCGACCCTGAATGTGGAACAGCAGACCCGGATTGCTTCGCTGGAGCGGCAGGGCAAGACTGTCGTGGTGCTCTGCCAAAGCAGCGGCGACCAAGCGCTGCCAGTCGCCTTGCTGGCGCTGCGGGATCAGATCCGGCCGGAAGCGGCAGGGGCGCTGCAAGAGCTCAACCGGCTCGGCCTGCAGAGCATCATGCTGACCGGCGACAACCCCCGCGCCGCCGAGGCCATCGCCGGTGAACTTGGGATGGGCTGGCGTGCCGGTCTGCTGCCGGAGAACAAGGTAGAAGAGATCGCCAAGCTGGCCAGCACCCGGAAGGTTGCCATGATCGGCGATGGCATCAACGATGCCCCCGCCATGAAGCGGGCCAGTATCGGCATCGCCATGGGCGGCGGCACCGATGTGGCGCTGGAGACCGCCGATGCGGCGCTGACCCACAACCAGCTCGGCGGTATTGCCGCGATGATCCGGCTGTCGCGGGCGGCACTGGCCAATATTCACCAGAATATCGCGCTGGCACTGGGACTGAAGGCCATCTTCCTGGTCACCAGCCTGCTCGGCATCACCGGACTGTGGATTGCGGTGCTGGCCGATACCGGCGCCACCGCGCTGGTAACCGCCAACGCCTTGCGGCTGCTGCGCAAGCGTTAAGCCAGCCAATGGTATCCCAGCCAAAAGCCGTCCCCCAACCGGGACGGCTTTTCTTTTTCCTCTCACGGCACCCCGTAAAAGAAAAAGCGCGCCTGCCGGTCGGCAGTCGCGCTTTGCTTACTCTCTCGGAGTTATCCCACCCTTGGCAAGGTGGAATTCAACCCGGGGGCGCCGAGCCATCCCCCGGACTCAATGGCTTGCTTACTTGACGCTGCACTCCTGAATGACGGCAGTACCCGCCTTAACGCCAGCCGGGTCAACCTTCACCAGCACACTCCACAGCCCCTGCGGCAGGGTGATGCTGTTATTGGCACTGCCCCCCTTGGAGAAGGCGAACGAATAGCCGGTTTCAGCGTTCACCGCGCCACCACCGTTGAGCAGGTACTCCTTGCTCCAGTCCTCGTTGGCCACCTTGAACTCGGTGCTGCCAGCGTAGTTGAACGCCGCCTGATAGATGGCGAGATCGCCGTCCATCCCCTTGTAGCTCAGCTGGTACTGGGGCTGGGCATTCCAGCCGGAGAGCTCACCCTTGACGAACAAGTTGTAGCCGAGCGGATTGCCCGCCACCGTCTCCAGCACCTTGCAGCTCTGCACCGGCTCGGTGAAGCTGACGCTCAGGGTCGGTTTGTCCTTGTTCATGGCGGTAAAGACAAACTTGTAGCTGCCTGCCTTGGCCAGATCGACACCGATATTGCCGGTTTCACCCCCCTTGCAAAGGGTCAGCGGAGTGCCGACCACCAGCTTGTCACCGGCGTTGCAGCTGCCGTAGTTGACCGGCCCCCAGCTGGCGTCAGCGATCTTGACGTTGGTGGTACCCAGCTTGTCGGTGCTTACCTCGGTAGTGAACTCGTACATGAAGTTGCCACTGAAGGTCATCTGGTTGGTGTTGCCCCACTCATCGAGGAACCCCTTCAGATAAACATCGGTGTTGCCAAACGGTGGCAGGGTGCTCAAGTCGGTCTTCTTGCTGACCGGCAGGCCCGCGCCCTGGGCGCCAGACTGCGGCTTGACGAACACGGCGGCAGACCAGGCCCCCAGCGTCAGCTGGCCATTATCATAGGCGGCGCCGCTGGCGATGCTGTCGACTGCACGATGCTTGCTGCCAAGCACCATACCGCTCAGATCGATGGGCTGATCGTTGCCGTCACGGAAGTCGCCGATGCTCTGGCTCTGGTTGGTGGCGTTGATCATCACCACCAGACCGTCGATGGCCGGATCCAGATCCGCTCCCGCATTGACGCCATCATCCACCGTCATGACGATAAGGCCGGGCACCTGATCCGGGCCGGTATTGCGGAAGTCGACCCGCTTGATCACCTCGGCGCCGCTGCCCAGACGCAGCAGGCGGGAGGAGTTGCGCAGCTCCGCCAGCTCCTGATAGAAGCTCACCATCTGCGCCATCTCGGCCGAGCCCGGCTTGGCATGCTTGCCGAGCACCTGCTCGATCAGCGGATAGTTGTCGCCATCCTTGTCCTTGCGCGGCAACCCCTTGTCGAAGTTGTTGTCGCCCAGGGTGTAGTCGACCTTGTTGTACCAGTCGCCCGAGTCATAGCTATCCCGCTCCATGGATTTGGATCGCAGCAGCTCGACACCGGCGTGGGTGAAGGGAATGCCCTGCCCCAGCATGGCAGTTGCCAGCGAGACCCCCTGCATCCGCACCAGATGGGCTCCGGCAGGCGCCTTGTAGATCAGGTTGTCGAACAGGGTCTGGTTGTCGTGCTTGTCGACATAGTTCTGCACTTCCACCGGATCCTGGGCATAACCGGCAGGCTGACCGTTGTAGTCGATCTCGGCGCCTTTCTTCGGCATGCCATCCTTGTCGGTCAGCACGAACTCCTTGAGGTTGCCCGCCATGCCGAGCCGCACCAGGTCAGCTTGGTGCAAGGCCGTTGCCAGCTCCACCTTGCTCATTTCGTTAGGATCGACAATGGCGCCGTTGCCAAAACCCTGGGTTTCACGAATGGCATCTTTACTATCAAACGGACTGCCGCCACGCACCGCATCCCGCAAGCGGTCGGAGAAAGATCCGATGCCGGTACCGGCCAGATGTTTCTGGGTCGCCTGCACAAAGCGCTTGTCATCCTGCACCTCGCCGAAGTTCCACCCCTCGCCGTAGAAGTACATCTCGGGATTGACCTTCTTCACTGCGGCCAGCGCCTGCACCATCTGATCTTTCGGGTGGTGGCCCATCAGGTCGAAGCGGAAGGCGTCGATCTTGTAGTCGCGCGCCCAGGTGACCAGAGAGTCATCCATCAGCTTGGCGAACATGGCGTGCTCCGGCGCCGTGTTGGAGCAACAGGTGGAGTTCTCCACCGAGCCGGTCTCCGGATTGAGGCGCTGATAGTACCAGGGCACTATCTTGTCGAGCACCGACTTGGGGCCGAGCCCGGATTCGTTGGTGTGGTTGTAGACCACATCCATCACCACGTTCATGCCGATGTTCTGCTTGATGGCCTTGACCATCTCGCGGAACTCCAGAATACGTTTGGTGCCCTCGGCGTTGGTGGCGTAGGAGCCTTCCGGCGTGGTGTAGTGGTAGGGATCATAACCCCAGTTGAAGGAGTCGACGCCGCGCAGGTAACCGGAAAGCTCCTGCACCTGCGGATTATCCTTGCTGTCGCCCCCTTGCAGGTCGGCCAGCACATCCCCCACGGTCTGACCGCCACCGCAATAGCCACCAAATCTGGATGTTTTCACATCCGAATTGACCTGACAGAGCTTGCTGAAGTCATCGCCAAGATTGGCTACCTTGGCCGGATCCTCGTTGACGGTAGCGATATCGAACACCGGCAGCAGGTGCAGGTGGCTGACGCCGCTTTTTGCCAGCGCTTTCAGATGGTTGACCGGTACAGAGTCGGGCTGGGTCAGACCGACAAACTTGCCGCGCTTCTCTTCATCGGTGGAGGCATCGTTACCGGTCAGGTCACGAACATGGGCCTCATAGATGGTGATATCGGCGGGGTTCTGCTGGCTGTGAGGCGCCTTGAGGTTGTCCCATCCTTCCGGTTTCAAGGCCGGATCGTCGAGATCCACTACCTGACTGAACTCGGAGTTCATCGCCAGACTCAAGGAGTAGGGATCGGTCACCTCGTAGTGCTCGACCTTGCGGCTCAGCGGGTGGTAGACCTCCATGTCGTAGCGGTAGAACTGGCCGATCAGCTCGCTGCCCCCTTCGTAACTCCAGCTGCCGCTGGCGCTGTCGAAGGTCATGGCCACTTCACCACTCTTCTGGTGGCTGGCGTTGTAGAGGGCCAGCTTGACCGACTTGGCGGTCGGCGCCCAGAGGCGGAAGGTCACCCGGTTTCCCTCCACCACGGCCCCATAGCCGAGCTTGGTCGCTTCGGGAGCATAGAGCGCATCGAGGGCGCCGGCGTTCTGCACCAGGGTTGCTCCTTGCAGGATACCGTCGGCATCGGTACCGATAGCCACCAGCTCACCCTTGAGCAGGGGCTTGAGATCTTTACCGGCTGGCAGGGCAAAAGCGGCTGCATCCTTGAGATGCGGATATTTGGCCTGCTGCTCGGCAGTCAGGCTGGTCGCGGTCAGGCTGATATAGGGGAAATCGAACACCCCATCGGCATTGGCCTTGATGGTGCCCGAGTCGGTGTAATAGAGGCGAACGTGGGGCTTGTCCTTGCCCCCTTGCCAGATCAGGGTATTGCCATCGATAAGATGAGCGCTGGCCCCCGCCACACCAAAGGCCGCGGTAAAGGCTTCGGCACGGCTGCCAAACAGCTCCTTCTTGCCCGCGACGATGGCCACGGTGCGATCCGGGTGCTCACTGAAGATCACCTTCATATCGCTGCCGGTCAGGTTGGCCAGATCGCCGTTGCGGGCGATAAAGTTGATGCACCCTTCCACATTTTTGAGCGGAACAACCCAGGCCGGACCAAAGCTGTCGGCAGTGGCAGGTGTCTTGCTCTTGTCATCCCACCCGGTATTCAGGCCACTATCAGCCGTTGCCTGGCAGGCGTCGTTGTTCCAAAGGTGCAGGCTGTGGCTGTCAAATGGTGCCTTGGCCCCTTTGGCTGCCGACTGGGTATCCACCAGCGCAATGACCACCTGATTATCGCCGGCAACCAGCAACTCTTTCGGGGGATCCATCTTGGGCAGACGAGCGATAGGCCCATCGGTGACTTCAGGTGTAGGCGGTGTAGGGGGGACGGGGTTCACACCGGAGGCATCAGAGCTGTTGTCATTACAGCCAGACAAAAGCGCGAGCAGTGAGGCTGTTACCAGCGCCACTTTGGTCTTTTTCATATCCATATTTTTATAATTCCCGCTGTAGTTAGTCTCGATAGTCGAGCACCCGGTCATTGCCAGGCGGTGCCATATTAATCAGCGGCAATCGATTCAAATGTGAGCGGAAAGGCAAAAAAACCATCCAGTTTCAACAAGATAACGTTTTCAGACTGAAACTTCGATCCGGCTCACAGACCTCGTGGCCATTTGGCCTCATATCTGGAAAACGGCAGTCACGGGGTCAGAAAAGCAATGTCTGATCAAGTGGATAGACAAGGAGTAAACAATGAAACGGATTGAAGAACAGGCAAGACGACTCGATCAGGAGTATCAGGCGATCGGGCAGCTGTTCGACCAGTTTTGCCAGCAGGCTGGCACCCTGGCCGAGCAGTATCACTTCTTCAACTGGCCCGACTATGAAGACTCTCCCCCGCTGAGCCGCGCCTTCACCCTGCTGGGGGAACCCCGCGAGCTGCGGCTGCGCTGTCAGCCCGGCGAGCGATCCGCCCTCAATGGCCTGATCCAGGTGGTCTCGGAGGATGGCACCATAGATGCCAGCCTCGGGTTTCGCGCCGATGGTCAGCTGCTGCTGGAGTCCGGCAAGCTACTGGACAACCCGCCCGGACTGCTGCTCAAGCTGCTGCTCGGCGCTGTGTGGCAACACAAGCCCCAGGATGAGATCACCGGGCAGCCGCACTGACATCAGGGAACCAACGGCACTGAAACCAAGGGGGCCAAGGGCCCCCGTTATTTATCCTGTTCGCTGGCGATCTCGATGGTCACATGCACCAGCTCTTCATGGATCGCCAGCCGCTCGCGGATCTGCTGCGCCGGTAGCGGATTGACCATCAGCAAAGAGAGCACGCAGGCATACTGCTGCTGGCCCACCCGCCAGACGTGCAGATCGCGGATCTCGGCATCCGGCAGGTCGGCAATCACCTCACGGATCTCACCCACCAACGGGGTATCCATCTCGGCATCCAGCAGCACCCGACCGGAGTCGCGCAGCAGACCCCAGGCCCACACCGCCACCAGTACGGCCCCCACTATGCCCATCAGGGGATCCAGCCAGTCGGCCCCCCACAGCATGCCCCCCACCAGTGCCAGGATCGCCAGCACGGAAGTGGCCGCATCCGCCAGCACGTGGATATAGGCGGCACGCAGGTTGAGATCCTGATGGCCGTGGTGATCGTCATGGTCATGATGATCGTGGTCGTGATGCCCATGATGGTGGTCATGCCCATGATGGTGGTCATGCCCATGGCCGTGGTGATGATGGCCGTGATCATCCTTGAGCAGCCAGGCACAGGCCAGATTCACCAGCAGCCCCACCAGCGCGATGGCGATCGCCTGTTGATAGTGGATCGGGCTGGGATCGAGCAGCCTGAACACCGACTCGAACAGCATCAGCCCGGCCACCCCCACCAGCAGGAGAGCGCTGGTGAAGCCACCCAGCACCTCGATCTTCCAGGTGCCGAAGCTGAATCTGTGGTCGCGGGCAAAGTGGCGGGCGGCGCGGTAGGCCAGCACCGAGAGGCCGAGCGCCAGCGCGTGGGAACTCATGTGCCAGCCATCGGCCAGCAGCGCCATGGAGTTGTAGAACCAGCCGCCGCCGATCTCCGCCACCATCATGATGACGGTCAGCAGCACGGCCCAGCGAGTCTTCTGTTCGGCCAGCGGATTCCCTTCGTGGACGACGGGTTGGTGGCAGTGGGATGAGGCAAGGGATGACATGGATTTCTCCTGAGGACGACAATGCAATATACTATACCCCAGTATAGTTTTATTGATCGAGAGGATCCTGCATGTCACACACCATTCACGGTAAAAAGAAGCTGCTGGCACGGGTACGTCGCATCAAGGGACAGGCCGGTGCGCTGGAGCACGCGCTGGAGCTGGAGAGCGACTGCGCCGCCATTTTGCAGCAGATCGCGGCCATTCGCGGTGCCGTCAACGGCCTGATGCTGGAGGTGCTGGAAGGGCACATGCGTGAGCATCTCGGCGCCCCCGATGCCACCCCGGCCGAGCGGCTGGAAGATCTGGATCAAGTAGTGCGGGTATTGCGATCCTATCTGAAGTAGGACCGGTGAATGAGGCTGCGGGCGACCCCGCATCATTCCGTTTACGGCTGTGTGGCGTCTGCCCGCCAGCCCCCGTCCCTTTCGGGCTTGAGCCACCGCCAGCTTTGCGCCATGATGTCCAGCCCGGCTGACCGCCGGTTTTACTGGACAGTCAATTTCAAGGATCCCCCATGTTTGAACACGTCGATGCCTATGCTGGCGACCCTATCCTGACCCTGGTCGAGACCTTCCACAAAGACACCCGCGAGCAGAAGGTGAACCTGGGGATCGGCCTCTATTACGACGAGCAGGGCCGCATTCCGCTGCTGGCCTCGGTACAGCAGGCCGAAGCCCAGCGCGCCGCCGCCCCTGCCCCGCGCCCCTACCAGCCGATGGAAGGCGCCGCCAACTACCGCACCGCAGTGCAACACCTGCTGTTTGGTGCCGACCATGAAGCGGTCAAGGCGGGACGTATCGCCACCATCCAGACCATCGGCGGCTCCGGCGCGCTGAAGATCGGCGCCGATCTGCTCAAGCGCTACTTCCCGACCTCCGAGGTGTGGGTCAGCAATCCCACTTGGGACAACCACAAGGCGATGTTCGAGGGAGCTGGCATCAAGGTGCACGACTACCCCTACTACGATGCGGCCACCGGCGGCGTGCAGTTCGATGCGATGGTCGACTGCCTGAGCACTCTGCCGGCCAAGAGCATCGTGCTGCTGCACCCCTGCTGCCACAACCCGACCGGGGTGGATCTCTCCCGCGCCCAGTGGGATCGGGTGATCGCGCTGGTGGTCGAGAAGAACCTGATCCCCTTTATGGATATCGCCTATCAGGGTTTCGGTGACGGACTGGAAGAGGATGCCTACGCCATTCGCGCCATGGTGGCCGCAGGGGTCAGCTTCTTCGTCAGCAACTCGTTTTCCAAGAACCTCTCCTTCTACGGCGAGCGGTGCGGCGGCCTGTCGGTCATCTGCAAGGATGCCGAAGAAGCCAGCCGCGTACTGGGTCAGATGAAGGCCACCGTGCGTCGCAACTACTCCAGCCCGCCCACCCACGGTGGCCAGATCACCGCGGCTGTGATGAGCCAGCCCGAGCTGCACGCCATGTGGGTCGACGAAGTGACCGAGATGCGCACCCGCATCAAGGCCATGCGCCAGAAGCTGTTCGAGGTGCTGAGCGCCAAGGTGCCGGGCCGCGACTTCAGCTACTTCATCAACCAGCGCGGCATGTTCAGCTACACCGGCTTCACCCCGGAGCAGGTGGACAGGCTGCGCGAGGAGTTCGCCGTCTATCTGGTGCGATCCGGTCGCATGTGCGTGGCGGGCCTCAACAGTCGCAACGTCGACTACGTAGCCGACGCCATGGCCGCGGTGCTCAAGGGCTAATCCGCACTAGCCCCGCTTTGGCGGGGCTTTTTGTCTGTTGCGTTCGCGGTCACCTCTTGATGGGTCTGCTCACCCTCCCCCTGCTGTGAGAGAATGCCAGCAGGTCATGCTGAATCTCCCTGATTCCAAGCCTGTTTATCTTCATCAATTTCAGGAGCCACTATGGATCTGATCGCTCTCTCTAGGCTGGGAGGTCGCCATCTGGTCACCCTGCACCTGCTGCTCGACAACCAGAGCGTCACCCGCACCGCCGAGCGGCTCTGCACCACGCCTTCCACCGTCAGCAAAACCCTCAACCAGCTGCGGGATCTGCTGGGGGATCAACTGCTCTACCGCCAGGGCAACCAGCTGCTGCTCACCCCCATGGCCGAGCGACTGGCTCCCACCCTGCACCGGCTGTTGGGGGAACTGAACGGCCTCACTCGCCAGAACGCCTTCAACCCGCAGCAGTGGCAGGGCACATTGCGGCTGGGATTGCGCGAGAGCGTGATGACCTGGCCGGTGGGCCCCATTCTGGGTCAGCTGATGAAAGAGGTGCCGGGCATGGTGCCGGAGATCTGGAACAAAGATGAGCAGGGGCTGGAGGCGCTGGCAGCGGGCAAACTCGACTTCGTGATCCTGCCCCATGACCAGAGCCAGCCGTTGCCGCGCCAGCCCGGGCTGGTGTGGGAGACCCTGCGGGAAGAAAAACTGGTCTGCCTGCTGCGCAAAGACCACCCCGCGCTGGCCAAGCCCTGGGATCTCGATGCCTACCTGAACTGGCGCCATATCGCCATCCGGGATCAGGAGCTGGCCAACCCCTTCTTCGAGCAGAGCCTGGCCCAGCAGCAGGTGCGTCGCCAGATTGGCGCCACCCTGCCCGATTTTGCCAGCGCGGCGGCCCTGCTGCCCCAGACCGACCTGATCCTCACCGCCATCGGTGGCTGGGCGGCCTGCATGGCCAATCAACCGGATCTGGTGATGCGTCCGGCACCGTTCGATTACGGCAAGGTGAGTCACAGCCTGGTCTGGTATGGCCCGGCCGGTGATGGCTCGGCCCGTCATTGGTTCCGCCAGCGGATCCTGCAACTGGGTCGCGAATTGATTGAGCCCTGAGCCGGACGACAAGGAGAAGAGATTGATGTTTCACCGCGGTGAAACATCAACGGCAAGCAGGGACTAGGGACGTTTGGTATAGATGGGGCTGGGGAAGGAGGCGACGTTGCTGCCCAGATCCGTGATGCGGGCAGCCCCCTGCTTTTTCACCTGATCGATGCGCAGCACCTGATGCATGGGAATAAGGGTCTGGCGCACATCGGCAAATTCGCTCTTGAGCTTCTCGTGACTGGGATCGACGATAAGCGCCGTGTGGTTGTCCCAGACAAAGTCGGCAATCTCGATAAAACCGAACAGCTGGCCCTGATTGACTTCGCGCACATAGACTTCGTAGCGCTCGCTGTGGCAAATAAACTGAACCCGATATAACGCCTTGCTTTCACTCATGATTATCTGTCATTGAGGGGTAAGAAGATGGCCATTATTCTAGCCGCCGTTCTCGCCCCATCCAATAGACAGAAATCACAGTTGCGGCCTTTCCATGCCGCACCTCACGCGATGACGGTCACCGGATGACGCAGCCACTCAGCCCATCAAGGCAGGCAGTGAGACCGGCCCCAATCCCGCTGCACGCAAACGGCTGGCCAGCTGTTCCAGCTCGGTTTGATGAGCCTCTGGCCATTGCGCCGCCTCCCCCCGCACCCCGTGATGGCGAAAGCCGTTGAGGCGAATGGGCACAGGCCCCAGCCGCTGCAAGAAGGCGGCAAGATCTGCGCCAAGCTCACCATTCGCATCCAGAAAATCGCTCCTGCCCGGCACATGGAGCAGCCGCAGTTCGGTCAGCTTGCCGTGGCGTGCCAGCAGTTGCAGCGATGCCAGCACCCGCTCGCGACCATAGCCGGTCAGGGAGTGATGCACCGAGTCACGCCACCCCTTGAGATCGAGCATGGCGCCGTCGAGCACCGGCAATAGCCGCTGCCAGCCGGTTTCGGCCAGCGAGCCGTTGCTGTCGAGCAGGCAAGTGAGATGGGCCAGATCTGGCGCAGCCTTGATGGCGGTAAAGAGCGCAACCACGAAGGGAAGCTGGGTGGTCGCCTCGCCGCCGGAGACGGTAATCCCGCTCAGCAGTGGGCCGTAGCGGCGCAGCAGGGCCAACACGTCGGCCACCGTCATGGTGGCAGTCTTGGGATTGGCACTGCGCGGGCAGACATCCAGACAGGCGTCGCAGTCGGTACAGAGCGTTGCCTGCCAATGAACCTTGCCTTCGCTCATGGATAGGGCGCCGCTCGGGCAGACCGCAAGGCAGTCACCGCAATCGTCGCACAGCCCGATAGTGTGGGGATTGTGACAACCGGGGCAGCTGAAGTTGCACCCTTGCAGAAACAGCACCAGCCGGTTGCCCGGCCCGTCGACACAGGAGAACGGCAGCACCCTGCTTACCAGGGCGCTGCGTGTTGGCAAGACATCAGCCATCGGTGCGAACTCAATACTCGCCGATAGTCGATTCGTGGGCGACCACTCGCGGAGCACGCTGACGAATGGCGGTCACTTCACTCGCCTCGGCACCGAGACAGGTGGTCTGCAACCGCGAGCCTTCTTCTGCAAAACGAGCTACGTCGCTCTTGCGGATCATGTAGCCGGTCACCCGCACCAGATCGCTGTCGGCCACGTTGGCGGTGAACTCGCGCATACCGATGGCAAGTGCCCCCTTGCAGAGCTGCAACAGCGCCTGCGGGTTCTGGCGGATGGTGGGATCCAGCGTCAGGATCTCGCTGATCCCCGAATGGTAATAAGTGTGGTGCGGCGCCAGCGCCAGCACATGGCTGGTCGGATCCGGCTCATGCCCGTAGGGAATGCGCACCCCGGGGGTAACAGCCACATCGATGCTGAGGCCACCTTGCGAATGCAACAAAGCGCGACCACCCCAGGCATGGGTTTGCGGCGTCGCAGTAACATATTCCGAGAGTTGGGCCGAGATGCGATAGCCAAGCTGGTTCGCCTCCTCGCCATGGCCGTAGCGATCCGGCAGATTCTCTTTATCCATCAGGATATTGACCGCTTCCGCCATGCCGTAGATGCCAAACATGGGGACGAAACGATCCTCATCCAGCAGCCCCTCCTTGACCAGGAAGCTGTCGAAGAAACCGGACTCATCGTGGAGGAATGCGGCCCGCGCTTCGATCAGCTGGGAGGCCAAACGGCAGTAGTGGGGCAGCAGGCAGCCGAGGAAGTCATCGATCCCCTGACACTGCTCGGCGACCCGCTTGAGGGAGATGCGCACCAGGGTATTGGCGCCACCGGCCTGCGGCAGGGCGTTGTAGCAGCTGACGATGCCAAAACCACGCTGGTCAAAGGTATCGCGATGGATAGGGTAGTTGGCGATGTGCGGCTTGCTGCACTCGGCGATATTCTTCACCGCCTGCAGCAGCAGGCTGTCCGGGGTCTGCTCCGGATCGTGGAAGAAGGTGAGGTTCGGCGCCACCTGCTTGAGCTCGTTGTCGATGCGCAGGATCAGGCGGCAGATACGGTTGTCATCCGGCCCGATGTTGACGTGCATGAAGGCGTCCGGCAGCACCCTGTCCAGATAGACCCAAAACCCCTTCAGCTTGCGATAGAGGGTCTCGTCATCCAGTTCGCCGACAAACGGCAACAGCAGATGGTCGAGCCGCCCCAGCCAGACCGGCATGCCGGTGACTGAGGGGACATGGTGATAGAGGATGCGCAGGGCGTTGAGTGCCTCGTCGAAATCCTGCGGCGCAGCCAGCTCCAGCCAGGCAGAGCCCTGAGTCAGGAATTTTTCATAGTCCGGCAGCACATAACGCGGCTTGTAGGGGGCGTGCCCTTCGAACATGTCGCAGATAAATCCCTGCTCCATCGCCTCGGCGACTGCGGCAGGCAGGTCGGGGTAGGGCAACGCATTCTCGGCGGCCAGCGCCAGCGCGTGGCTCTTCTGGGCGGCGGAGAGATGGGGATCGCGCACGATGCGCTGACAGGTTTCGATCAAAGACATGGGACACTCCTTCACGGATAGAGCCCATATCCTCACCATTTGCAGGCTTTTTTTGAAGTGACATTCATGACATGACGGATGTCGAATAATGACATCCATTACACAAGATCACGGCTCGCGCTTCACCAAGGCAAGAGCTCGGCTATGCCTCCCAGCCAGCGCAGCAGGAAGAAGCCCCCCATTCCACCCACCACCACAACCAGAGTCGGCAGCCGCAACAGGGTCAAGAGCATCACCCACAGGGTGGCGGTCAGGTAGTCAGGATCCCAGTCAAGACCTATCCCCGGCTCGTAGCTAAAGACGATGGGCAACCAGATTGCAGTCAGCACCGACTGGGCCGAGAAGCCGAGAAACGCCCCCATCTCGGCACCCGGCTGATATCGGGTCAACCGAGAAAAGAAAGCGAAGCGGTTGAAAAAGGTGATCAGGGCCAGCAGGCCAATCATCAGCCAGCTCACGCTACCTCCTCATCCGGTGCAGCACATAGCCCACCACCATGCCAGCCAGAGCCGAGACGATGATGTGGATCTCCGCCAGCAGCGGCTTGGTAAGCAACGCTGTGCCGCCGCTCACCAGAGTTGCCGCCACCATGGGCAAGTTTTTCATGGCGGGAATGGTCATGGCGATGAAGGTAGCCGCGATGGCAAAATCCAGCCCCATGTTGTCCAGTCCATCGATGTACTGGCCGGCCGCGATGCCGAGCAGGGTCGCCAGATTCCAGAACAGATAGAAGACGAATCCCGCGATGAGCGCGTAGGCCGGATCAAAGTGGCCGCTGCGCTCCCGGTCTTTCAGCGCCACAGCGAACATCTCATCTGTCAGGAAAAAAGCAAGGCTGGCCCGCCAGCGCAGGGAGAGCGGCAATACGTCACGGCGGAAGGTGAAGCCGTATAGTAGATGCTGGGAAGTGATCACCATGGTGGAGCCCATGATGGGCAGCAGGGGCGTGCCCGCCCCGAACAGGGTCGTGGCCGAGAGCTGGGCGGCTCCGGCGTAGACCAGCAACGACATCAGCTGAGCCTGAAGCGGACTCAGCCCTGCCTGCAACGCCAAAGCGCCACACAGGATCCCCCAGGGGATCACCGAAATGGATAGCGGGAGCATATCCAGTGTGGCACGCCACCAGAGCATCCCCGTTCGCTCGGGCACGCTCGTTACTGACATCATGTGATCTTCCTTGTCACAGCCAAAGCGAGCCGAAAAAACTAGCACGGGACAGCAAGCGCTGTCACGTCATCACTGGCGGGAAATAAAACGCCCGCGG
The DNA here is from genome assembly GCF_040908375.1 of Aeromonas sp. R2-3. NCBI lineage: Bacteria > Pseudomonadati > Pseudomonadota > Gammaproteobacteria > Aeromonadales > Aeromonadaceae > Aeromonas > Aeromonas sp. R2-3. The sequence goes on from NZ_JBFODP010000031.1 coordinate 196,431, forward strand.
AGTCGCGGGCGTGCACAAGGGGATCAGGGCTCGATGACGATGGGCGTACCCGGATCAATCGCGTCCCACACCTCATCCAGCTCGTGGTTGAGCATGGCGATGCAGCCGTTGGTCCAGTTGGAGGGCTGAACCCTGCGGTTGCCAATACTGTTGCGCTGGCCGTGGATCATGATCATGCCACCCGGACGAACACCCAGCTCATTGGCGCGCTTGATGTCATCCAGGTTCGGATAGTTGATATGGATGGCTTTGTAGTAGCCGGAATTGGTCTTCTTGTAGTCGAGGGTGTAGCGCCCTTCCGGCGTACGCTGATCCCCTTCCTGCTGCTTGTGCCCCTTGGGCGCCGGGCCCAGAGCAATCCAGTAGCGCTTCAGTTCCTTGCCATCCTTCATCAGGGTCAGGCTATAGGTCGACTTCTTGACCACCACCAAATCGGCTTTTTCGGTCAAGGCAAAACTCAATGCGGGCCAAAGCCCCAACAAACACAGTAATACGGCTCTCATTCCATCCCTCGACAAGCCTCTGGTGCGGGCTTTTCTTGTTACCAGATCATCTGAACGATGCCCGCCGAGCGGCGAGCGAGCGCCATGATATTGGATCGCCATCAATACTCAATATGCCCGGCAAAACATATCTTGCCGCAGCCAGGCCATCTTCCTTGAACGCCGTCATTTGGCATTGGTAATTAACAGTTAAAACAACAAGATACCAAAAATTATCGCGCTGGCACCCGGGACAATGATCGGCGAAGATAACACTCCACTCCCCGACAGGATCATGCCATGCGCTCTTCGTACCGCCTCGCCACCCTGCTGTTCTCGCCACTCCTGCTCTGGCTGCCCGCCAGTGTCGCCGCCGATGCGCTCTGGCTACGCGAGCCCGCCCTCTCCCCCGATGGCAAACAGCTTGCTTTCACCTGGCAGGGGCGCATTTTTGTCGCCAGTGCCGAGGGTGGCCCCGCTACAGCGCTCACCGGCAGCGACTACCTGAGCCAGCGGCCAATCTGGTCGCCGGATGGCAAACAGCTCGCCTTTGCCGCCAATCTCTACGGCAACGAAGATGTGTTCGTGGTACCCGCCAACGGCGGCGAGATGGTGCGCCTCACTCGCGATTCACGCACCGACCTGCCGCAAGCCTTCAGCGCCGATGGCAAACGGCTGTTGCTGAGCAGCCAGCGCCTGGGCACGCCCGATGCCGACCATTTTGTCGCGGAAGGCTACCAATGGGGCGAGCTCTACTGGACCCCGATCACCGGCGGCACCTTGCAGGCCGATCTGCCGCTGCCTGCGACCCTGGCCCGTCCCCATGGGGAGCTGCTCGCCTATCAGATGCCCGCGGCGGATCAACCCTTTCGCAAGCATCAGCACTCGTTCGCGGTGCCCCGTCTCTGGTTGTTTGATGGCAAGCAGCACAAGCAGCTGACCGAAGATCGGGTGGCGGCCACCGATCCGGTCTGGAGCGACAAAGGGGACAGCCTATTTTACCTGAGCGAGCGCAGCGGTGATTTCAACGTCTGGCGCCGGGATCTCGCCAGCGGCAAGGAGCAACAGCTGACCCACTATCAGGGCCATCCGGTGCGGGGGCTCAGCGCCTCTCGCAATGGCGATCTGGTCTGGTCATGGCTGGGCGAGCTCTATCGCCTCGATGCCGGTAGCAGCGAGCCACGCAAGCTGACCCTCACCCCGCAAGTGGCGAGCGCGCCGGATGAGGCGAGCGAGGCCCTGACCCTGGCAGACGAAACGCTTGTCAGCGAAGAGGCGGACGAGCTGATCCTGGTGAGCGAAGGCAACCTGTTTGCCGTTGACCCCGAGCGGGAGCGGGTGCGTCAGCTGACCCGAGATCCAAGCGAGCAATCCAGCCCCCTCTTCGCCGAGCAGGGCCGCGCCCTCATCTATCTGTCGGAGCAGCAGGGGCACGCCGCCCTCTATCGCCTGCGCAAGGGGGACCCTGATCTGCTGTTCAGCGATCCCGGCACTCTGACCGAGAGTCTGCTGCTGGCGATTCCCGACAAGGGGATCAGCCGTCCGGTGCTCTCCCCCGATGGCAAACAGCTCGCATTCGTGGTGGATGGCCAGGCCATCCACCTGCTGGATCTGGCGAGCAACAAGCAGCGGGAGCTGGTGCCTGCCAGCTTCAACCCGTCGCGCCACGAGGTACATCTCGCCTTTGCCCCCGACTCACGCCATCTGGCGCTCACCTTCCGCCCCGATGCGGCAGAGCAGGAGATCGCGGTGATCGATACGGCCAATCCCAAGGCCAAACCGGTCAATGTCAGCCTCAACGGCTATCAGGATGGGCAACCGGGCTGGAGTCAGGATGGCGCCATCCTCTACTGGCAATCGACCCGGTTTGGTGCACTGGGGCCCGATGGCGAGCCCCTCGTCACCAACCTGCTCGGCATTTACAGCAGCCGCGCCGCCAGAGCCGATGCCATTGCCGAGCTGGAGCCGCCGAAAGGGGGATACGGCTTTGAGATCGATCGTCTCAACCATCGAGAAGCGCTGCTGCTGCAACCCACCGGTACCCTGCTCGCCAGCCGCATCATCGGCGACCAAGTGATCTATCTGGTGGAGGAGATGGGGGTCAACAGCGAGAGCGAGATCAAGGGCTACAGCCAGGATCTGCGCAAGGGCAAAACCAGCGAACTGTTTGGCGAGCAGCCCGGCCCAGCGCTGGCAAGCCTCAACCAGCAGGGCACCTTGGCTACCCTGGTGCGGGATGGGGAGATAACCCGGATCCACCTCGACTCTGGCGAAGCCACCAGCGCCCCCTTCGCCTTGCAGCCCACCAGCCGCTGGCAGGCACGCATGACCGCCGCCTTCGATCAGATCGCCCGGCTCACCCGGGACGAGTTCTATCTGGACGACATGAACGGGGTGAACTGGGATAGCTATGTCGCCGCTTACCGCCGCCTGCTGCCGGGCATCGGCAACCCGCGGGACTTTGGCAACCTGCTGGCGGAGCTGGCTGGCGAGCTCAATGTCTCCCACACCTGGGGCAGCGGCCCCGCCCCCTTCCCGCGCATGGCGGACGAGACCGCCAGCCTGGGCGGCTACTGGCAGGATGGCGAGCAAGGGGTGATGCTCACCGCCCTGCTCTCTGGCGGCCCGCTGGATCAGGAGAGCGATATCGCCCCGGGCGCCCGCCTGCTCGCCATCAACGGCGTCCCGATTGCCAATCTGGCCGAGCTGGATCGGGCCCTCAACCATCAGGCTGGCGCCCGGCTCGCCCTCACCTTCCAGCAGGAGGGCAACAAGCAAACTGATGAGGTGGTGCTCACCGCCATCGACAAGCAGCAAGAGTACCAGTTGCAACAGGATCGCTGGATTGAGAAACGGCGGGAGCTGGTGGCCAGACTGAGCGGAGGACGTGTCGGCTACGTCTATCTGCCGGCGATGAATAGCGAGGTCTACGATGCGGTGGTGGCGGATGCCCTCGGCAGACAGCGCAATCGCGATGCGCTGATCGTCGATGTCCGCTTTAACAGCGGCGGCTATCTCGCCAATACCCTGGTGGAGTTTCTGACCGGCAGCGGCAGCACCAAGGGGATGGCCAGCAGCTGGCCCCGTCAGGGCAAGGGGGAAACCGACGCCGCCACTCGCCAGTGGACCAAGCCTTCGGTGGTGCTGGTGAACGCTGGCAGCTACTCGGAAGGCTCCGCCTTCCCCGAGTACTACCGTGCCCTCAAGGTCGGCCCCATCGTCGGCGATCCGGTGCCCGGCACCGGCACCATGGTCTACAGCCACGACTCCCGGCTGATCCCGGGACTCTCCTACGGCATTCCGACCTTGGGGCTGCGCAAACCGGACGGCACCTTCTACGAGAATCAGGAGCTGATCCCGGATCTACAGGTGCCCCTCACTCCCGCCGACATGGTTGCCGGGCGCGATCCGCAACTGGAGGCGGCAGTACAAGCCGCCCTCAAGCAGTTGCCAGCCAGCACCAAATAACGGCGCCCGTCGAGCTCAACGAAAGCGAAACAGCTCGCGATGCAGATGCCCGTCCGGCAACAGCCGGGTCAGGGCATCTGCCATCCCCTCCGGCCCGCAAAACCACACTTGCTCGGGCGCATCCTGCGCGATGCGGGCCAGATCCAGCCGCCCGGCTGTCTTGTCCAGATGCAGCTGATAACGCACACCGGTGCGATGACAGAGCTCGACCAACCGCTGGTGGTAGACGGCGCCCGCCAGATCCGGCGCGCACTGGATCAGGGTGATCCCCTCGCAGCGCTCTCCACGGGCAGCCAGCCCCTCCAGCCAGGCAACAAACGGCGTGATACCGATCCCGGCCCCCAGCCAGAGGGCTCGGCCTCCCCTCTGCGGGGCGACAAAGGCGCCATAGGGGCCGGTCACCACCACTCCATCCCCGACGCGCGCCTCTGCCACCAGCTGACGGGTATGATCCCCAAGCGCCCGCACCGCGATCACCAGCTGGCGCCGATCCGCCGACACCCGCACCAGAGTAAAGGGGTGCGGCCCCTCCTTGGCGTCAAATTCGAAAAAGGCAAACTGACCCGGGCGGTAATGGGCGAGCGGCCGCCCCAACTGCATGGTCAGCTCGCAGGTCTGATCCGCCAGCGTCCGCACCGCAATGACCCGGCCCGGATGGCGATCCCGTGCCCCCACTTGTCCCAACAGAGAGTAGAGGGCCCCGATAGCTCCCAGCCCACCGATCAACCAAATCGATACCCCCACGGGAGTGATGGCTCCAATCTGAGGCAACAGGCAGAGCCCGTGTCCCCACCCCGCCAGATAGATGATCGGCGCCAGCCGGTGGATCAGCCGAAAACGGCCATAACTCACCAGCGCCAGCAAGCTCACCACCACCAGCGCGATCAGCAGATAGAAGCTCCACTCACCAAGGGTATTGCCAAGGGCATGGAGCGAGATGCCATTGCCTGTGCCAGCCCCAGCACCGCTGGCCCCACGCCGAACGGGACGGCTCAGCCAACCCGCCGAGACCGCCCACTTGGGCGCCTCCACCAGCAGCCAGTGGGCGGTCAGCGCCATTGCGCCGCCGATGGCCGTCTGGCGGTGCAATCGCAACATCCGGTCCAGACCGCCACACCACACCTCCAACTGCGGCAGACGCAAGGCCAGCAGCAGCGAAATGGCCATATAGGCCATCCCCAGCAGGCCGGTCAGTAACAACATCTCATGGCGCCAGGGCCACACCCCGTTGGCATCCCCCGCATAACCGAGCCACCAGACCCCGACCGCCAGCAGCGGCAACAGCCACCACATCCATTTGTTCGTCATAACATGCTCCCTGGTTCCATCGCGGCAGGGCCTCATCTCCCTGCTGATGGCACCATTGCACACCCGTCCGGTCACAAGACTTTGCCAGAGGGGGAAGCTTGTGTGGCAATGTGTGACAAACGGAAACAAAAGAGGGCCAAGTGGCCCCTCGCGATCTCGCTTGTTGGCTTGCCTCTCTTCATAGGAGATGGCGCACAATCAACCTCCGCTGTGATTGACGACCCACCTGCAAAAGGAATCAAATGGGGACGTTACATATCTGCGGCGGAAAACCTGCTGCCCACTCTTCCGGACAAGGAGATCCCCTTGCTTTCATCCACCGAACAACGCGTCTGCCCGAGTTGTCAGCGCGAGACTAACCATGTCGTAGTGCTGGTCGACAAATCCTATGGAAAAGAGGTGAAACCAGAGCAAAAACGCACTGCATTTATCAAAGACTTCATTACCGGCTGGGCCGCCGGCCCCTTTCTGGCCAACATGGACCGCTTTGAACGCCACGCCATCTGTGAATATTGCGGAAATAAAGTCATTGATGAATGAAAAATTAGGGGCAAAACGACTGGTTTTGGGAGTGTCGGCGACATCGCTATGGCAAACCGGCCCGAAAAAAACGCTCCGGGTACCCCGCCCGCTTCGCAGCCCGTGACCGGTGATAAAAAGTGAGGGGCCGACCGGCCCCTCATGATTACGGCGCTTTTGAGGCCGTTCGCTTGCCCACCAAGCGGTGCAGCAGCCTGTTGTATTTTGCCCAGGAGTGGATCAGCAGGAAGATGCCGAACAGCAGGGCCAGAAACAGTTGTCCCACTTCGATGGCATCCAGCGAGCCGATAAAGCTCTCATCCTCCTCCGCCTCCAGATAGTTGAGCCAGGGTTGCAGGGCCAGAAAAATCCAGCCGACCCAGGTCACCAGCAGGATCAGCAGATCCCGCAGCCGATACTTCCAGCTGCGCCGGGTACCGTTGCTGATGATCATCTCCTTCGCCAGCTTATGTTTTGTCACGGAACGACTCCCCCCTGTCAGGACTCTCCCACACCGCCAGCTGGCCACGACGACGCAGGATCGCCTTGGGCACCGCCACCACCACGGTCACCAGATTGAGCAGCCAGTAGATGAGCGGATACCAGACGCACCAGATAAAGCTGCGGGCCATGCTCTTGTCGTAGTGGTTGTCGATAAAGATGCTGACCCCGAACTGCACCAGACAAATCGCGGTCATCATCACCCCGGTCCACTGGAACAGATGACCCACCGCCAGTCCGCTCACGTCAGGCTCAATCAGCCAGATCAGTGCCAGCAGCAACATGCTGTAGCACCAGGCCACGCTGGAGAGATACTCCAGCAGCAGCAACCAGAAGCGGCGGTTGCGCCACCGCATCGCCTGCAACCCGTAGCGCAGAAACACCTCGGCGCCCCCCTGCGCCCAGCGCAGCCGCTGCTTGTAGAGACCGCGTACCGTCTCCGGCATCAGCACCCAGCAGAGCGCCTGGGGCTGATAGTGGATGAGCCAGCCGGCCAGCTGCAGCTTCCAGCTGATGTCGATATCCTCGGTCACCATGTCATTGCTCCAGCCGCCAACCGCCTCGACCGCCAACTTGCGAAAGGCCACCACCACCCCGGAGACGGTGAAGACGGTACCGTAGATCCGCTGGGCCCGCTTGATGAGGCCGATGATGGAGCTGAACTCGCCGGTCTGGATCTTGCCGATGATGGTGGAGCGGGTGCGCACCCGCGGGTTGCCGGTGACCGCCCCGACCCTCGGGCTCTCGATGAAGTGCTTCACCATCCAGCGCACCGCGTCATAGTCGAGCACCGCATCCCCGTCGATGCCGACCAGGATCTCCCCGCTGGCCACCGCCAGCCCGTTGTTGAGCGCCATCGCCTTGCCCTGATTGTGCTGGTGGAGCACGGTCAGGCGCGGATCCTGCTGCGCCAGCCGATCCAGCCTCGCGCCTGTGTCATCCTTGCTGCCGTCGTTGATGGCCAGCACCTCGAAATCGGGATAGCGCTGGCGCAGCAGGTGGCCGATGGTCTCCTCGACGTTGGCCCCCTCGTTGTAGCAGGGCACCATCAAGGTCACTCTGGGGTAATAGGGGAGCTCCAGCCCCCGCTTGGCCAGCGCGATATCCCTTCGCTCCCACTGGAAGTAGTAATAGAGACCACCACAAACCCACACCATGGCCATCAGACTGGGATAGGCCAACGTAAAGATGGCTATCCCTTCCAGAAGATCCTTCACCGCATCGCCTCCCCTTGGGTGGCTTTAGCGGCACTGACTGCGACCGGTGTCACCGGCAGCTGGGTCGGCTGAGGCTGGGTCTGCACCGAGAAGACCGGCTTGAGCACGGCCGGATCCGGCTGGTTGTTGTGAAAATCATCCGGGTAGTAGCCAAAGTTGGTCACCCCCTTGCGCTGGATGATCTGCATCCAGCGCACCAGCTCGGCATCGGGGATAGGCTGGTCGGTGCGCCAGTTGCGGCTCTGCAGTTCGAACACCAGCCGATTGGCCGGCACCTGTGCCAGTGAATCCTCCGCCAGCCTGGCCAGCCACTCATCGGGGTTTTCTGCCTGCTCCATATAGGGCATCGCCATCACGGCGGTGTAGTCATAGGCCTTGGCAAACGCCGCCATGCTCTGGGCAAACCACTGCTGGGATTGCGGCTCTGTCACCAACGCCGCATAGATGTTGCGGGCAGTCTTGAGACCGTCGGCGCCCCCTTGGCGGTAGCGGGCGGCGGCATCGCGCAGCGCCATGGTGAAGTCGATCAGCAAATCGGTCTTCTGCTCCCCCTGCGCCTGCAGCGCATTCGGGGTGCGAGCCAGCGACATCGGCCCCTCGTAGTCGCTGAGGAACGCATCGTCATGGAACAGCAGGCCATCGAACTTGGTGTAAAAACCGAGATCCTCATAGATATCCAGCAGCAGCTGACGGCTGGCAGGATCCCAGGGCGAAAGGCGTAGATACTGCCCCCTGGCGGGGGCGCCGGTACGACTGTCGGTGACATAGGCGTGGTTCGGCCCCATGTCGTAGGCCATCACCGGCATCCAGGCGAACACCTTGACCCCGGCACGGGTCTTGAGCTGCCAGGACACCCGGTTGAAGAGATCCGCCTTGACCGGCATATGACGGTTGGGGAAATAGAGCGCCTCCGCCACCCCGTCGCCGTTGTCATCGGCATAGGCCTGCAGATAGACGGTGGTGATGCCGTAACCCTTGATCCGATCCAGCAGCATGTCGATGTTCTTGTTCATCTGCTGCGGATCCTTGTCGTAGACATAGTCCAGATCCACGTGCACCAAGCGCTCCACCTGCCGCTCCCAGGTATTGCCCCCCATGATCTCGTCCAGAGTTTCGAGGCTGGTGTCCTCCTCCAGCAGATAGCGGCGCACCGTGCTGCCCGAGTCACTCAGCTTGTTGAGCCCTTCCGCTAGGGTGAAGGTGTAGGGCATCCCCGCCGCACTGGCCAGCTCCAGCGCCGTCTGGTTGAAGGCGCCGTAGGGCCAGACCAGGATCCGTGGTGCCCGACCGGTCTGCTCCCTGAGCTGGCTGGCCGATGCGTCGAAGTCCGCTTTTATACGGGCCCGATAGTCGGCCATGCTCTCGTAGCCATTCTGGCTCCAGCCTGCGGTGGTGACCGCCGGCTGCACGTTGCCCTGCGGATTGGCGAGCAGCCCGTAGTGGGAGGTGAAAGTGTGGGAAGCCAGCTCCACCAGTCCGGAGTCCTGCATCTCGCGGATCTGCGGCCAGCCGACGAAGTAGCTGCGCGGCAGTTTGTCATTGCCGTAGGGGACCATCTTGTCATTGGCCACATCCAGCCAGCTGCCCACCAGCGCAAAGACCGCCGGATAGTTGTAGAGCTTGAGCAGCGGATAGACCAGCCGGTAGAAGCTCTCGTAGCCGTCATCGAAGCTGAGCAGGATCGCCTTCTCCGGCAGCGGTGCCTTGCCCGCTTTGGCATCCAGGATCTGCTGGAAGCTGACCGGGTGATAGCCCTGCTGTTTGATCCAGTTGAAGTGGCGGATCAGGGTGTCGCGCCGGATGGTCTGGGGATAGAGCTTGAGGTTGGGGGTCAATTTCAGATCAACGATATCGTGGTAGCAGAGCACCACGTAGTCATCGGGTTGCCGGGCCGCCTGCGTCAGCGAAGGCAGCAGTGCAAGCAGCAAAACGAAAGGAGCAAGCCAGCGTTTCATCACATGAAACTCCATTGCAGATTGGCGAAGATGAAATTTCCGAACTCGGGGTTACCGTCATAGATGGCCTGACGGCGGCCCAAGCCATAGCCCAGGCTGAGAGCGGGAGAGAGGATCCAGTCATGGCGATAGCTGAGCTGCCACCCCTGATCGCTGCCATAGCCCTGCTGCCAGTAGTGGTTACCACTCATGGTCAGGCTCTGTAGCAAAGAGCGGCGCCCATCCAGCGGCAGCCGATAGCGCCCCGCCAGCTCCAGCTCCAGATTGCGATCCTGCAGGGGATTGAAGTAGTCGACCTCCACCGCCTCGTTGCGGGAGGTGGCACCACGCAAGGTGGTATCGAACCACCAGCGATCCCGGCGCCAGAGATCCTGACGCAGCCAGCCGGAGGCCGTCAGCCGCCGGTTGCCATCGCTGATATCCATCTGCTCCAGTCGCAGTGCCCCCTCGCGGGTCTCATCCTGACGCCAGCCCAGATCGAGCTGGTATTGATCGGCGTAGTTGCCGCGCGCCAATGCCCGCAGCGGGGTGTCGGCACTGTTGAGGTTGATGGCCGTGCCCAACGTCCAGTGATCATTCAACCGCCAGTCGAGGCGACTCCACAGATAGCCTTTGTGGTTGAGCTCGCTGCCCACGCCCCCCTCCAGCGTCAGTTGCAGCGGGTAGAAAAAGATCTCGGCCCCCAGCCCGGTATAGGCGGCGCGCTCGGGCTGCTGGTCGAACTCGCCAAAGCTGCCCTGACGGCGGACAAACAGCCGATCGCCGCCATCAGTGCGAGCGCTGTAGAGGCGGCTGTCGTAGCTCCAGTCACGACTGGCCTGCACCGAGCCCCCTTCGTTGCGGCCATGGGTCAGGTCAGTGACAAATTGCGGCGCCTGCTCCAGAGTCAGCCGCTGCTGTAACTCCTGACGATCCCGGGTCAGGTTGCCGAGGGTGCGCACAGCCTGCGGCGTGCCCTGCCAGTCGCCCTTGTCGAGCCGGGCATTGAGGCGGCCGGGCTCGGCCAGCACGGTGCGTCCTGCAGGCAGCCAGCGCACAGCCTGCTGATAGGCCTGCTCGGCTTCATCGGGATGACCCCGCCAGCGGCGGATATCCCCCAGTTGCAGCCAGAGCCAGGGATTGGCAGGCGCGGTTTTCAGCCATCCTTCCAGCTGCCGCTCTGCCGTGCCCGCCTCACCACGCCAGGCCTGCAGCAACGTTTTAAGCTGCAACACCTTCTCGTAGTCGTCGTTGGCCATCCGCATGTTGCCGGTGAAATCCCAGCGAGTCGGTGGCTCCTGCCAACCAGCCAGCAGACCCTGTGCCGCACCATAGCGCTCGCCATCCGAATAGGCGTAGAAGCGCTTCTCCAGCAGGCGCTTGTCTTTGGCCCGTGCAGGGGTCGCCAGTTGCTGGTAAATCACGGAGGCCTCATCCACCCGCCCCAGCCCGGCCAGTGCATCGGCGCGCGCCTCCAGCACATAGTCAGGCAATGGCCCCTCGGCCTGCAGCGTAGCGGACTCCCGTTCGGCTCGGGCAAACTCGCCGAGGGCTACCAGCGTCACCACTACATCTCGGCGGGCACTGATATAGAGCACATGATCGTGGGGCGCGCGGGCCAGGATCCGTTCTTGCAGCGCAAGAGTGCGGGTCAGGGAGCGGCGGGCCAGCACCGGATCCTCGGTCTGGGCCGAGATCCGCAGCAGATTGACCGCCTGGTAGTAGTCGAGCCAAAGCCGGTCGACCGGTTTGAACAGCTTGGGGTAACGGCCCATCAGGTCCGCTGCCGCAGGCCCCGCCCCCAGGCTCACGGCTACACGATAGAGTGCCAGCACCTGTTCGTGGTTATCTGGCTCCAGCTCCAGCCACTGCTGGCGGGCCAGCAGCTCGCCCATGGGATCCTCACCCTGACGGGCTGCATAGATGCGGGCTTCGAGGATCGCCTGATCGCGGCCAAAGTTGGCCTCATATTCACCCGCAGCGTGGCGGGCCAGCTCGCGGTTGCCCTGATCACTGGCAGTGAGAAACAACCCGAGCCAGCCATTGCGGTTGGCCGGATCGCGTCCCTGCAGGATGCGGTAATAGCTGATCGCTTCGGAGTAGCGCTTCTCGTCGCGGGCGGCACGGGCCACCCCTTCCAGCGTACTGTTGCTGATGGGGCTGAGCTCGCACGGCTCACAGGCGGCCAGCGCCCCCTTGCGATCACCCCGCCACAGCTGCACGGCAATCAGGTCATCGAGCACCTTGCCATCACCACTTTGTCGATAGAAAGCATCCAGCCCGTGCACTGCCGCATCCAGCTCTCCCGCCCGGGCCTTGATCACCCAGGCTTCACGCACTCTGTCCACCTCACTGGCACACACCAGCAGGGGCAACAGCGCCAACATCAAAAAGATGCGATTCATTCGCAACATACCACCCATAACAAACGCTGGTCATATCGTCCCTGCACGACCATACGGATATACACACCCGTCCGCTCCTGCCTGATGAGCAAGAGGGCTTCCTGACTTGTGTGCTGATTTCGAGGGTGAAAGGCGGGCAACGGCCACACCTTTCCTATGTGCGGCCCAGCCATCTCCGGGCGGAGATCTGAGGCTTTCCGAACCCGATTCACATCGGGAGTGGCAAGGTGGGCGATTTTGCAGCTGTGGACAATTTAGTCAATCCAGCAAGATTGGAATGGTTCTCAAAAAGATGAATAGATCAATCTTTATGCACAAAGGTGAGTGCAAAAAACACTATTAACAAAACAGACATAACAGCGTGAATCACCGAATCTATTACCTTGCCGCTCACTGTTCACGCTCATCTTCATATGAATACATATTTGATGGGAAAATCGCGGACACTATTGCCAAAGCGACACCTGGTGTCGTACCCATCCCTAGTGAGGTATCCCCCACTACAGCTGTAACAAGGGATAGCCATAAGGCGCCGTGCTCCCGGCATGCTCACCGGGAGCACTGTGGTTTACGCGGCTGACGCTCGTCGGTAATGATCAACGATCCACGCCTCGAAGTCGGCCAGCATGCGGGTTTCCGACTCGCTGTTGTCGGCGATAAGCTCGGCGCCATGTACCACCCGGATATGAGCATCGAGCGGGCTTCCCTCACCCGCCGCGGGGCGCTGCTGGGCGGCGCCCATACAGGCCTGCGCCTGTTGCCACGCTTCGGCGGCGCTCAGGTTGCATGCCTCGGCCAGCGGCACCGCGCTGAATCCCTCGCCGGTCAGGCTGCGCAGGGTCTCATCGTGACTCATGCCGTTGCCCGGCCCCCAGTAGTGGGCGGCCAGATCCGGCCCGATACGCGGGTTGTCGGTGAGGTAGCCATCGCGCTTGAGGAAGTAGGCGCGGGTCTGCTCCACCGCCATCAGCGCCAGCAGGTAGCCGTGATAGGCGCAGGCCGACTCCTGATTAAGGAGGTGCGGAATGGCCAGCAACGGGCGCGGGCTCTCGACCCCGACAATCTTACGCTCCCACTGGCGGGCCAGCGCCAACACAGCCTCGGGGGTGCGCTCGGCCTCACCCATGGCGTAGAGATCCCGCTCGAAGTAGGCCACCAACGCGATCTGGCGCTCGTTAAAAGCGCGAAACGGCTGACGCGCTTCAATCATCTCCTTGATGAGGGCGTCGGGAACAGCCTCTCCTGCCGCATTTCTAGCGTAACGTTTGAGCCAGTCGGCATCGTCCAGCAGGCTGTCGCAGAACATCGACTGGGTCTCGGCATAAGCCATGGAAGTTGGCGGGAACTCCTGGGAGAAGCAGGGGGCGTTGCCGGTGACATTGGCAAAATGCGCGGCGTGCCCCCCCTCGTGGAACAGGGTGTTGAGGCCACTCCAGCCGCTGCCCACCTGCGCCGGATCGGCCAGGCTGGTGAAATTAACCACCGCAGGCACCCAATCCCCTTGCTGGAAGAAGCTCGGAACCGGGCCGTGGCAGAAGCCGTTCTCATACTTCCCCTCCCGTGTCAGCAAATCCAGGGTCAGGGTCGCCCCGCGATACTGGATGCCGAGCCGGCGGAAGCTCTCGACCCAATCTCGCAGCGCCCGCGAGAAGGGCACGTAAGGATCGAGCTGACGGGTCACGTCACCGCTCACGCTGTAACGCAGGTTGTGAGGCAGCAGGGCTGCTTCCCCCTTGGCCGCTTTCAGCTCCGCCAGACTCTGGTGCAAGCGGGCGTCGGTGCGGGCAATAAAGTCGTCGAGGATGGCGAACAGCTGCTCCGGGCTCATCTGCTCGTTCTTGCGCACCTTGTAGTCGAAGTAGTCGCGATAGCCCATGGCGCGGGCAAAGCGGTTGCGGATCGCCACCACCTCGAGAAAACCGTTGCCGACCACCCACTGCTCCAGGGTGTGGAACATGGCGAGCGCGCTCTGGCGCACCGCCTCGCTCGGGCTGGCGGCAAGGGAGGTGCTGGCGGCGGGCAGGCTGCCTGCGACCTGCTGGCCCTGCTCATCCAGCAGGGTCAGTTTCAGCCCCTTGCGGCGGGCGAACAGCTCCGCCTCGGCGGCTACCAGCTCATCCATCAGGGCGGCAGCGGCGGGATCTTCAATCACATTGCACTCGAAGAAGGCGATCCAGCCTTGCAGACCGCGCTTGAGGTCATCCTCGTCGGCCTGCACCAGCATCTCCCGTAATTCGGGCAGACGGGCCGGATTGGCACAAAAGGCCTTGTAGGCCTGCTCGGCCGTGGTGAAACCGGCCTGATCATCGCTGGTGCCCATATAGGTGGACCAGAAGAGATCCTCCTTGCGCCTGTGTACCTGCAGGTAGTCGGCGTTGAGCTGGTTGAAGTAATTCCTGGCAATGGAACTCATAAATTCCCTCTTGTTATGGGGTCACCCGCAGCGGGGCCCACTCCTTTTTTGAAGAAATGCCAAACCATTCACACTCTTTGGCAAAAATTGCGCAGGGATGCGCATCAACACGCTAGCAAAAAGTGGGGGTTGCTGTCTGCTGACTATACTGATGTTAAAACGCTCATTTGAGAAAGCTCGGCAAGAGACTGAAAGTAAATGAGTTGTTAACTTTTACAAACTGGCTGCCGCGGTACAGAGCCACATAAAATCAACAGGGAAATGAGGGTTTAGTCATGTTCAAGCTCGGTGATATCACCGTGAGCCGCAAATTGATCTTGCTGCTCGCACTGGCGTTTGTCGGTTTTGTCTCGCTGCTGCTTATCTCGGCCAACGCGCTCCAGCGCAATCTGATGAGCGAGCGAGAGGCGCGGCTCAATGCGATTCTGGAGCAGGCCATGAGCCAGATCCAGTTTCTGGCCAGCACCCTGCCAGCAGAGCAGGCTCAGCAGGAGGCACGCAAGCTGCTGACCAACACCCGCTTTGATGGCAACAACTATTTATTCGTCATCGACGAGAACCGCACCATGGTGGTTCACCCCATCCGCCCCGAACTGGTCGGCCAGAAGATGGGTGAAGGGGGCGCCGCCACCGCCGGGCAGTTCTGGTATCAGATGGTGGATATCGCCAAAGGGGGCAAACAGGGCACTCTGCAATATGTGTGGGTCGGCCCGTCGGGTGAAACCGCCGACAAGCTCTCCATGGTATCCGGCTATCAGCCCTGGGGCTGGATCCTCGGTTCCGGCATGCTGCTGCAAGATATTCAGCAGACCATCTGGGCCCAGTACATGAAGATGGGTACCGCCACCGCCATCGTGATCCTGCTGATGGGGCTGCTGGGCTGGCGCATTACGTACTCTATCGTCTCCCCTCTCAGCCAGATCAACCACGCCATGCAACGGGTCGCCAAGGGGGATCTGGTGGTGAGCATCCCGGTACAGGGCAAGGATGAGCTGGGAGTGGTCGCCCACTGTACCAACCAGAGTCTCGATGCCATCCGTCACGCCCTGCTGGAAGCCAGTCAGGGGGCTCGCAACGTGGCGGATGCCGCCCTGCGCATCGCCGCCTCTGCCGAGCAGACCAATCAGGCGGTGACCAGCCAGCGGGATCAGCTGGCCCAGCTCGCTACCGCCATGAACGAGATGAGCGCCACCATCTCCGATGTGGCCGGACACGCCGAAAATACCGCGCGGGATACCCAGGAAGCGACCGGAGAAGCCGGGCTCGGCAACCGCGACGTTCACGCCAGCGTGCACGGCATCAAGGCGCTGGCCACCGAGGTGGAGCAGGCCACCCAGCAGGTCAACCAGCTCAAGGAGGGGGTGATGCAGATCAGCGAAGTGACCGCTGTCATCAGCGCCATTTCGGAGCAGACCAACCTGCTGGCCCTCAACGCCGCCATCGAGGCAGCCCGCGCCGGCGAGCAGGGCCGCGGCTTTGCCGTGGTGGCCGACGAGGTGCGCCAGCTGGCCAGCCGCACTCGCCAATCCACCGAAGAGATCCAGAGCACCATTGCCCAGCTGCAGCAACGGGCCGTCACCGCCGCCAACGCCATGGATACCAGCCGCAAACTGGCAGAGAGCAGCGTCAACCAGTCCCAGCAGGCGGGGCAGGATCTCACCCTGATCGTCAACCACATCCAGCATGTAAGCGACATGGCGACCCAGATCGCGACCGCCGCCGAGCAGCAGAGCATGGTGGCCGAGGATATGAACCGCAACGTCAGCGGCATCAACGACTCGGCGCTGGAGATGTCCCAGTCCGCCTCGCAACTGGCGCAGGAGAGCGAGCTGCTGGCCGGTCTCTCCCGCAGCCTGGATGAGCGGCTTGCGGTGTTCAAACTGGGCAAGGAGTCCTCCACTGCGCCAATGATGGCTCCCGTATCTCCCCCCTCCGGAGAACAGCGCGCCCGTCATTGATGGCGTCAACCCGTGTCGCCTTGTCACCCGACCTGCCAGCCAAGCTGGCAGGTTTTTTTACGCCGACAACACGCAATCAGCATGCACCTTATCGGCATATTCAACGGCATTCGACGCCATTCACAGATAAGAGAACAATTTAAAAACAGTCAGTTAGAATGATCCATGTGCCGTTGAACGGTGCATTTAAACATTTAACTTCAAATAATTAATCAATGCGGTGCACAATGGTGATGGCCGAACATTTGGCCCATCACTAACCATCTAGTCATTTGGCAAACTGACCGAAAGGTCGGGACGCAAAGCCTCCGGTCTACAGACGTTTTGTCCAGGATAGCGGGGTTGCCACACGCAAGTGTGCATCGGGGAACTCCCCGGCCAACTGACTGCCCACATCTATCGAACAGAGGAATGTATGGCAGCAAAAATCCAACTCAATCACATCGCAGCGGTGCTGGCTCTGCTAGCCAGCGGCAGCGCCCTGGCTCATGGCTACATCAACCAGCCAGAGAGTCGCAACTACCTGTGCAAAACCGGTGGCAACAGCCAGTGTGGCGGCGTGCAGTGGGAACCCCAGAGCGTGGAGGGCCCATCAGGCTTCCCGCAGAGCGGCCCACAGGATGGCCAAATCGCCTCGGCGGGCAGCCCGCGCTGGAGCGAGCTGAACATCCAGACCAGCGACCGCTGGACCAAGCGTGAAGTACAGCCCGGCCCCTTCGCCATCAGCTGGACCTTCACTGCCAACCACGTCACCCGCAACTGGCGCTACTACCTCACCAAGCAGGACTGGAACCCCAACCAGCCGCTCACCCGCGCCTCGTTCGACCTGACCCCCTTCTGCGTCATCGACGGCAACATGGTGCAGCCGCCCAAGCAGGTGACCCACAACTGTGTCCTGCCGGATCGCACCGGTTATCAGGTGATCCTCGGCGTGTGGGAAGTGGGCGACACCAGCAACAGCTTCTACAACATCATCGATGCCAAGTTCAAAGATGGTAGCCAGCCGCCGCTGGAGTGGAGCCAGGCAGGCACCATCTACCCCTCCATCGACCTTGCGGTGGGTGACAAGGCGATGACCCGGGTATTCGATGCCAACGGCGAGCGCCCCGATCTGCAGACCGTGCTGACCATCACCACCGCCGAGCAGGGCCAGAAGAACAGCTGGGCTCATGCCCTCGCCAGCAAGATCAACGCCGAGCAGAGCCTGATCCGCGCCGGTCAGCAAGGAGCCGATGGCCAGTTCAATCCGGTCTACGGTATGAACCCCGTCTATCTGCATCGAGACAGCAAACTGGATCGAGTCGAGATTGATCTGCAACAGCTGCAACCGCCAGTGGTGGACAGCATCAGCGTCAGCGGTCTGGCCAGCGACTATGTGCTGGACAACGGCAAGGCCACCCTCGATTTCACCGTCACCGCACAGGGCGATCTGGCCGTCACCAACACCCTCTATGACCACGGCGGCGTCGCCAAGGGTGAAAGCAGTGCCGACATCAAGGACAGCAGCCACACCTTTACCATGGCGCTGGAAGGGCTCAAGGCAGGTCACCACCAGCTGGTGATCAAGGCCACCCCGAAAGCGGGCGGCGAGACCATTCAGCAGACCATGGATCTGATGTTCAAGGAGCAGAGCAGCGGCGAATACGACTTCGTCTTCCCGAACTCGCTCAAATCCTATGCCGCCGGCACCAAGGTGCAGCAGCCGAAAAATGGCAAGGTCTATCAGTGCAAGCCCTTCCCCTACAGCGGCTACTGCCAGCAGTGGACCACCACAGCCACCCAGTACGAGCCGGGCATCGGCTCCCACTGGCAGATGGCGTGGGATGAAGTGAAGTAACTCGCCACCGGATAGCAGAAGGGGAGCCATTGGCTCCCCTTTTGTCATCTCTTCCTATTCAAATCTGGAAGTCGAGGGCGGGTTCGCTGCCCATGGCGCGGGCCTGAATATCCGCCAGCGCCAGCTCAGGGTTGCAGAGCTGGATAAACTGCCAGGCAAAGTTGTGCTGGAACTGCCCCTGCTTGAGGCCAATCCAGGCGGTATGGGGGGCAAACAGACGGCTGCCATCAAGCTGTACCAGCCCCTGATCCCGCTGGGTGTCGAACGCCATATCGGCCAGTATGCCGACCCCCATCTCCAGCTCGACATAGGTCTTGATGACATCGGAGTCCTGCGCCGTCAGCAGGATCTGCGGTTCAATGCCAGCCGCAGCAAAGGCTTCATCCACCCGCACCCGCCCGGTCAACCCGGCTTGATAGGTGACGATGGGCCAGTTGGCCAGCGCCGCCAGCGTCAGCTCCCGCTCGCCAGTAAGCGGATGTTGCTCGGGCACTACGATATTGTGGTGCCAGCGGTAGTAGGGGAATGCCACCACCCCTTCGCTCTTGTCGAGCTGCTCGCTGCTGATGCCGATATCCACCTCGCCGGTCTGCACCAGCCGCACAATCTCCTCCGGGCTGCCCTGACGCAGCTCCAGCTGTACCAGCGGAAACTGCTCGCGAAACGCCTTCACCACCCGCGGCAGGGCATAGCGCGCCTGGGTATGGGTGGTCGCCACCAGCAAGCGGCCCGAGTCGCGGTTGGCGAAGGTGCTGGCCAGTTTGCGGATGTTGTTGGCGTCATTAAGGATTCGCTCGGCAATCACCAGCAGCTCCTTGCCAGGCTCGGTCATACCGAGCAGCCGCTTGCCGTAGCGGATAAAGAGCTCGATACCGAGCTCCTCTTCCAGCTCGCGGATATGGCGACTCACCCCGGATTGCGAGGTAAAAAGGGCGTTGGCCACCTCGGTCAGGTTGTAATCCCGCCGCGCTGCCTCCCGGATAATTCGTAACTGCTGAAAATTCACCTTGTCGCCTCCTGCGAAGAGTGGGCGACACAATCTGGTCACCCCCTCATTTTTGTTATTTGGCCGGATCATGCCCCGGCAAAGCGCCTGAACCCGGGCAGCCATGCCACCCGCAACACAACATCAAATCTGGTAATCGGGATAGAACTGCGCCTGTCTGGCCACCAGCCGCACCCCCTGTCCCGGGGCAAACTGCTTGGCCGCCTCCTTGCTCAGCTCCGCCTCATAGTGGGCCCCTTTGGTTTCGCCATCGCCACGCAGCTCCACCCGAATGCGTGGCCCCATGGGCAATAGACGGGTGATGGTGGCACGGATCCCGCCCGGCGCATCGGCTGGCAGTATCTCCAGTTCATGGGGACGAACATAGGCGATGGCGGCACTGCCGTGGGCCAGATGAGAAGCCGACGGCCCGCCGAGCAGCTGCTCGCCGACACCGAATCCCTGCTCCGCCACCCGACCGCGGAACTGGTTCACGCTGCCAAGGAAGCTGTGGACGAAGGAGCTGGCGGGCTGGTCATAGACCTCGGCCGGGGTGCCAATCTGCTCGACCCGTCCGGCGTTCATCAGCACCACCCGATCTGCTACCTCCAGCGCCTCCTCCTGATCGTGGGTGACGAACAGGCTGGTGACGTGCAGCTCGTCGTGCAGCTCGCGCAGCCAGCGGCGCAGCTCCTTGCGCACCTGCGCATCGAGGGCGCCGAAGGGCTCGTCCAAGAGCAACACCTTGGGCTGCACCGCCAGCGCGCGGGCCAACGCAACCCGCTGACGCTGACCACCGGAGAGCTGGGTCGGATAGCGCTCGGCCACGTGGCTGAGTTGCACCAGATCCAGCAGCTCCTTGACCCGGGCGCGAATGGCCGCCTCGGCCGGGCGCTCGCTGCGCGGTTTGACCCTAAGGCCAAACGCTACGTTTTCGAACACCGTCATGTGGCGAAACAGGGCGTAGTGCTGGAACACGAAGCCGACGTTGCGCTCACGCACATGGAGATCCGAGGCGTCCTCACCGCGGATGATGACGTGGCCACTGTCGGCCTGCTCCAGCCCGGCGATAATCCGCAGCAGGGTGGTCTTGCCGCAACCGGAGGGGCCGAGCAGAGCCACCAGCTCACCGTCGTGAAAGTCGAGGTTGATGTCTGCCAGCGCCGCGTATTGATTGAAATGCTTGTTGAGTTGTTGAACCTGAATGCTCATGGCTGCCTCTTTAAAACGGTGATCAGTGAGATTTGGTGGGCTGGGCACGCAGCCGGGCCAACAGGGTTTCCCCCAGCAGGGTGAAGATCCCGAACAGAGCCAAGAGGCTTGCCACTGCAAATGCGGCGCCGGTCTGGTACTCGTTGTAGAGGATCTCGATATGCAGCGGCAGGGTATTGGTCTGGCCGCGAATATGACCGGAAACCACCGACACCGCGCCAAACTCCCCGACCGCGCGGGCGGTACAGAGCAGCAGGCCGTACATCAGGCTCCAGCGAATGCCGGGCAGGGTGACGCGCCAGAACATCTGCAGGCCGCTCGCCCCCAGCATGATGGCCGCCTCCTCCTCTTCCGGGCCGCGCGCCTCCATCTGGGGCAGCAGCTCGCGCACCACGAAGGGCACGGTAATAAAGGTGGTGGCCAGGATGATCCCCGGAGTGGCGAAGATGATCTTGATGTCATGTTCGCTCAGCCAGTCACCGAACCAGCCGCGGCTGCCGAACATCAACACCAGCATCAGACCGGCGATCACCGGCGACACCGAGAAGGGCAGATCGATGATGGTGATGAGCAGCTGCCGACCGGGGAAGCGGAAACGGGCGATGGCCCAGGCCGCCGCGATCCCGAACAGCAGATTGAGGGGAACGGCGCAGAGCGTCACCAGTGCGGTCAGACCGAGGGCGCTCAGGGCATCCGGCTCGCTGATGGCGTGCCAGAAGAAGGCGAGCCCCGGCGTCAGCGCCTGAATAAAGACGGTAGCCAACGGCAGCAGCAACAGGGCGGCAAACCAGCCCAAACCAACGGTGATGAGCAGCCACTTGACCCACTGGGGTTCACGGATCACGACCGGCGCCTTGCGAGCGGGGGTCACCTCCACAGAGGCCGCCTCAATGGCGATAGCAGATGAACTCATATCCGGCTCCCTCCGATGCGAGACCAGCTCCAGGCCTGCAACTTGTTGATTAGCAGTAACAAAATGAACGAAATCAGCAGCATCACCACGGCAATGGCAGAGGCACCGGCGTAGTCATACTCCTCCAGGTGGCTCATGATCATCAGCGGCGCGATTTCCGAGACCATAGGCAGGTTGCCGGCGATAAAGATGACGGAGCCGTACTCCCCCACCCCGCGGGCAAACGCCAGCGCAAAGCCGGTGAGCAGGGCCGGGATCAGGGTCGGCCAGAGCACCCGGATAAAGGTCTGCCAGCGATCAGCGCCGAGGCTGGCGGCGGCCTCCTCTTGCTCGGTTTCAGCCTCCCGCAGCACCGGCTGCAGGGTACGCACCACAAACGGCAATCCGATAAAGGTGAGTGCGATGACCACCCCGATAGGGTTGTAGGCGAGCTGGATGCCGAGCGGCGCCAGCAACTGGCCGATCCAGCCGTTGGGAGCGAAGATGGCGCACAGGGCGATGCCGGACACGGCGGTCGGCATGGCAAACGGCAGGTCGATCAGCGCATCCACCAGACGACGACCGGGGAAGGTGTAACGCACCAGGATCCAGGCCAGGATCAGGCCAAACAGGCTGTTGAGCAGCGCCGCGACAAAGGCCGCACCGAAGCTCAGGCGAAAGGAGGCGAGCACCCGGGGTGAACCGATCACCAGCCAGAACTCGGCGGCGGTCAGGTTGTTGATCGCAAACAGCACCAGGGCCGAGAGCGGCAACAGCACCAGCAGGCCCAGATAGAGCAGGCTGAACCCCAAGGTGGGGCCAAAACCGGGCAGGACAGAATAAGAACCAAATCGCATAACACATCCATCTGTTATGAAGAATTTTCGATATGGTGATTCTGCGCACTCCCCTCATCGGCAACAAACATCAATTGCGACTTTGCTAATCACTTTTTTGTCTAACCGCAGAGTCACAAGGCTCTTGGCGCACTCCAAATAAAAAAAGGTCTTTTATATAAATAAAAGACCTAAGAAATGGAGCAATACGGAGCGGAGCATTCAAAGAACGGGGGCATGGAGTAGCCAGCGAACAGCGCGCTCGCCAACCCTCCAACCACTTCACAGATACCTAGCGAAAGCCCAATACGACCGGCCGGGGCGATGCGATCTTGACCGGTGCCACCACCAGCTCACCACGGCGATAGAGAGCCCCCAGCAAATGCAGCCCTTGATGCCAATCCCCATGACCGGACTGGGCATTGATATGGCCCGCCTCACCGGCATCGAACAGCGGTACCTGCCACTGGCGGCTCCAGTATTCGGCCCGTTCAAAGCTCATCCAGGGATCATTGCGGCTGGCCACCAGCTGGGCCGACACCTGCAGCGGCCCGGCCAAGGCCTCATCCGCAATGCCAAAACGGGTGGGATCGGCGGGCGCCACCAGAAAGATCGAGGCCACCTTCTCCGGCTGCAAGCGGGCCGCCGCGATGGCGGTCAGGGCGCCGAAAGAGTGGGCCACCAGATGGACCCGGCTGCGGCGACGTTTCAACTTGCTCGCCAGCTTGGCACTCCAGACCCTGAGGTCCGGCTTGTCCCACGGCAGCCCGGTCATCCGCTGCCATTGGGGAAAATGATCGTGCCAGCGGCTCTGCCAGTGATCCGGCCCACTGTTGTGCAGACCGGGAACCAGGAGGATCTTGTTCATCTTGGTGCTCCTATCGGCTGGCACAGGGGCCAGTTCAAAGGGGTTAAACGGAGTTACCTGCCTCAGCCACCGGGTTGGTAGATCTGGTCAAACAGACCGCCCTGTGCGAAGTGCTTCTTCTGGGCTTTATCCCAGTTCCCCTCGATATCCTTGACCGTAAAGAGTGCCAGCTTGGGGAACTGATCTGCGGTCTCTTTCAGGATCGCCGGATTGCTGGGGCGGTAGTGATACTTGGCGACTATGTGCTGCCCCTCGTCGGAGTAGAGGTAGTCGAGGTAGGCCTTGGCCACCGTTTCGGTGCCGTGCTTCTTGGCGACCTTGTCCACCACCGCGACCGGCGGCTCAGCCAGTATGGAGACCGATGGCACCACCAGCTCGAACTTGTCGCTGGCACCGGGCTGACCAAGTACCAGCAGGGCTTCGTTCTCCCATGCCAGCAGCACATCGCCAAGACCACGCTCGATAAAGCTGGTGGTGGCACCGCGGGCGCCGGAGTCCAGCACCTTCACGTTCTTGTAGAGATCGCCGACAAACTGTTTGGCCCCCTCTTCATTGCCACTCTTCTTCAGGGCATAACCCCAGGCGGCCAGATAGTTCCAGCGGGCACCGCCGGAGGTCTTGGGATTGGGGGTCACGATGGCCACATCCTTGCGCACCAGGTCGCCCCAATCCTTGATCTGCTTGGGATTACCCTTGCGTACCAGGAAGACGATGGTGGAAGTGTAGGGCGCTGCATTATTGGCCAGACGGTTCTGCCAATCCGCTGCGATAAGACCTTGCTTGGCAACGGCGTTGACGTCGTAGGCAAGTGCCAGCGAGACCACGTCAGCTTCCAGCCCGTCCACAACGGCGCGAGCCTGCTTGCCGGAGCCACCGTGGGACTGGCTCACAACTACATCGTCACCGGTTTTGGCCTTCCACTCCTTGGCAAAGGCGGAGTTGTACTCCTGAAACAGCTCGCGGGTCGGATCGTAGGAGACGTTGAGCAGGTGCACTTCTGCGGCGTAGGCCTGGCCAAAGGCCAGCACGGAGAAGAGGGAGAGAGCGGTCATTCGCAGTTTCATGGTGATACTCCATATCGTTGGGTTGAGAGCAGCATGCCGTGGAGTTGTTATACCGAGAAGAAAGAAATAACTATTTGCTTATCTCTTTTGCTCATATCAAGCGGCCACACGCCACAAGGAGCCAGACGCAGACTCTGTGAGCCATGCCCCTCTGTGACCTCAAGCGCTGTGCCATCATGGGAACAAGGCAGGCAGATGACGAAAAGGAAGTCGTTATGTGGATCAATGCAGAACCCGTCAACGGTGCCCTGGTCTCATTGGCCATCGGCCTCATCATCGGACTGGAGCGCGGCTGGCAGGTGCGCCAGCTGGGGGATAACCAGCGCATCGCCGGGATGCGTACCTACGGCCTCATCGGCCTGCTCGGCGGGGTCTGCGGTTTGCTGCTGCCGACCCTGGGCCCCTGGCTGCCGCTGCTCGGCTTGCTGGCGGTGGTGATCGGCTGCGGCCTCTCGGTCTGGCTGGCCCAGCGCTGGCAGGGAGAGTTCGGTCTCACCAGCTCGGTAGCCATGCTGCTCACCTATCTGCTGGGGCTGATGTCGGTGCTGCTGAGCCCGAGCGAGGCGGTGGCCTGCGCCGTGCTGGCGGCCCTGCTGATGGGGCTCAAGGGCAAGATCCAGCAGGGGATGCTGTTTCTCAGCGAAACCGAATTCCACGCCACCCTGCGCTTTTTGCTCATCTCGCTGGTACTGCTGCCGGTACTGCCCAACGAGGAGATGGGCCCCCTCGATGCCTTCAACCCCTTCAAGATCTGGCTGATGGTGGTGGTGATCGCCGGCATCTCGTTTTGTGGCCACTTCGCGGTTCGTCTGCTCGGCACCCGCGCCGGGCTGGTGCTCACCAGCATACTGGCGGGATTGGCCTCCTCCACCGCCCTTACCCTGCAGTTCGCCCGTCTCAACAAGGAGCAGGGGGGGCTGGAGCGGCTGCTGGCCACCGGTATCCTGCTGGCGGGGGCCACCATGTGGCTGCGGCTGCTGGTACTGGTACTGCTGATTCACAGCGAACTGGCGATGCGCCTCGCCGCCCCGCTCGTGTTGCTGGCGACCACAGTGTACGGCTTTGCCTTCTGGTTCTGGCGCCAGCGCGAGGAGCTGACAGACGGCCCGGTGCAGCCGGAAACCAGCAACCCGCTCGATCTGGCCACCGCTATCAAGTTCGGCCTGCTGCTGGCGCTGATCGGCTTTATGGCCACCCTGCTGCAAGACAAGGTGGGCAACTCCGGGGTCTACCTGCTGGCGCTGGTGTCGGGGATCACCGACGTGGATGCCATCACCTTGTCGCTCTCCCAGCTCTCCCACAAGGAGCTGGCGCTGGAGGTGGCCGCCCGCGGCATCCTGCTCGCCGGGCTGGTCAACTCGCTGGTGAAGGGGTTGCTGGCCCTTGGCATCGGCGGTCGCAGTCTGGGGCTGCGGGTGCTGCTGCCCTACTTCGTCTCGGCCCTGCTGATCCTGCCCCTCGTCTGGCCCGCAGGTTGACCGGGATCACCTGCAACAAGTGACAGACTGACGGCGCCCCTGACAGTCACGTATACTGCCTGTTCTTGCAGCATGGGGAGGTAGCAATGGCGAGCGACTGGGACAAGGTACTGGCTGGCGGGGCACTGGACAGCCAGAGCGAGGAGATAGCCAACGACCGGATCCGCGGTCAGGCGCTGCTGGCCCGGCTCAATAGTTCATCGGCGGGCGATGGCCCTCTGCGCCAGCAGATCTGCCGCGAGCTCTTTGGCCACTGCCCCGACTCCTGCTGGATCAGCACGCCGTTTACCTGCGAGTTTGGCCGCAACATTCATATCGGCGAGAAGACCTTCTTCAACTTCAACGTCACCATTCTCGACGTGGGTGAAGTGCACATCGGCAGCCATGTGCTGCTGGCCCCCAACGTGCAGATCTACACCGCCACCCACACCATGAACTATCTGGAACGCCGCAACTGGACCGCCTACAACAAGCCGGTGCGGATCGGTGACGACTGCTGGATTGGCGGCGGCGCCATCATCTGCCCCGGCGTCACCATAGGGCCGCGATCCATCATTGGCGCGGGTGCAGTGGTGACCCGCGACATCCCGGCCGACTCGGTGGCGGTGGGCAATCCGGCCAGGGTGATCCGCACCCTCAAGCAGGATGAGGAGCGCTGCTGGGAGCTGGCCCAATGATGGCGCTGGCGCTGCTGCCACTGGGCGCCGCCCTCTGGCTCGGCCTCGGCGAACAGCAGTGGTGGCCGCTGGCCGTGTTGCTCTCCATGAGCCTGCTCACGGTAGCCGCCTACGCCTGGGACAAGCGGCAGGCGGTGCGCGGTGAGTGGCGCATTCCCGAATCCCGTCTGCATCTGCTGGAGCTGTGCGGTGGTTGGCCGGGGGCGCTGGTTGCCCGCCAGTGGCTGCGTCACAAGACCCAGAAGCGCAGCTACCGGCTGGTCTTCTGGTTTATCGTGCTGCTGCACCTCACCCTGTGGGCCCTCTGGCTTGGCCGCCCCCTCTGGCAACAATAGCCACCCGAGTAACAAAATTGTGGCTTGACCGCCCGCTCTGGCAGCAATAGCCAACTGCATCACAAAGGCGAAACGGGCCCCATTGCGGCCAATTGGCGGCTATGAGAAAACAGAACGGATCCATCAGCGTTTTCGCCGTTTATAGACGACAAGGAGTCGTGACATGACCATGTGGACAGGCATAGTCCTGATCGTATTTATCAGCGTATTGTTCGGATATCTCGGCAAGCGGGCCCGCTATCAGATGGGGGATGCCCGCATCACCGACCGCCTCGGCAAACAGGATATGATCATCAGAGAATTGCAGGAGCGGATCGCCAATCTGGAGGCGATCGTCATCGAAGAGGAGAAACGGCGCCCGTTTCGGGAGCTGTGATTTTTTCACCGCCAGGTTTCAGATACTGAGAGGGCTGCACGATGCAGCCCTCTCTCGTTTCAGCAGACTCAGATTGCCAGCGGCAGCAACTCGGCATAGTCGCGGATCGCCGGAAAAGCGGTGATGCTCTGCTCCGGCTTGCAGCTGTCCGGATTCTGGATCGCCAGCTGGTAGCCGATGCCATAGTCGGCGGCAGCCTGCAGGATCCGCTCGCTGTCATCCACAAACAGGGTGCGGGCCGGATCGAACGCCAGCCGCTCGGCCAGCGCCTGCCAGCAGTGCTGACTCTCCTTCGACCAGCCCAGCTCGTGGGTACTCACCATCAAATCCAGATGCTCGCTTAGTCCCAACTGCGCATCCTTCACCGACAGGCTGGCGGGGTGGGCATTGGTGAAAAGCACCAGCTGCTTGCCCGCTGCGCGTAGCGCGACCAGAAAGGGGATGGCGTGGGGTCGCCACTGGATCTTCGCCAACAGCTCCTGCTTGAGGGCGCGAATGTCGAGCCCCAGGGCCTCGCTCCAGTAATCCACGCAGTACCAGTTGAGGGTGCCGTTGACCGCCTGATAGTGCACCTCGATCTGCGCCTTTGCCTCATCCAGCGGCAGACTGCGCCGCTCGGCGTAACGCTCCGGCACCAGCTGTTGCCAGAGGTGGTTGTCAAAATGCAGATCGATCAGGGTGCCATCCATATCGAGCAAGACGGTATCTATCTGGTGCCAGGGCAAGGTGGTGGAGCGGGAGTGTGGCATCGGGCCTCTTGATCGCGGATCTCGGAAAACGGGGCGGCAGTATAACGGATTTTTCCTCCCCCTTTGCCATCCCTGGCCCGTGGTGTTCGGTGTGAGAGTCGTTTACTCTTGAAGCACTATTTTTTAACGAGCAGCCAGCGTCCGATGAGCGCCCCCCACAAGAGCAAACCCGAGCACATCTCAGCCGACCAACTGGATCACCCCAAGTGCAAGCCGGAGATCCTCAAGGCCGATATCGTGGCCGAGAGCCGACTGTTCAAGGTGGAATCGCTACACCTCAAATTCTCCAACGGCGAAGAGCGGGTCTACGAGCGGATGCGCGGCGGTAATCGTGGCGCCGTCATGGTGGTGCCGCTGTTCGATGCCCACACCCTGCTGCTGGTGCGCGAATATGCCGCAGGCACCCACTCCTACGAGCTGGGCTTCCCCAAGGGGCTGATCGACCCGGGCGAAGATGCCTTCGAAGCGGGCAACCGGGAGCTGATGGAGGAGGCGGGCTTTGGCGCCAACAGCCTGACCCTGCTCAAGCAGGTGTCGCTGGCGCCCGGTTACTTCTCCAGCCGGATGGACATTTTGCTGGCGCGGGATCTCTTCCCCGAGCAGCGGATCGGCGACGAGCCCGAACCGCTGGAAGTGATCCCCTGGCCGCTGAACCGGATCGACGAATTGCTGGCGCGACCCGACTTCACCGAGTCGCGCAGCATCAGTGCCCTGCTCTTGGCCCAAAAGTGGCTGGCGGAGCAGGCAGAGTAGCCCGCAGACGGGCAGTTAACAGACAGAGGATAACGAGATGCAGGAGTTGTTGGCCTGGGTGCCGGGGGTCAAGGAGATTGCCCGCGAAGCCGGAAGGATCCTTCACGACATCTATCATGGCGGTCAGTTCGAGCGTCAGCTGAAGGAGGATGCGACCCCGGTCACCAGTGCCGATCTTGCTGCCGATGCCTACCTCAAACAGGCGCTCTCGGCGCTCACTCCCCACGTTCCCGTGCTGACCGAAGAGGCGGCCGACATCCCCTTCAGCCAGCGATCCAACTGGCGGCAGTACTGGCTGGTGGATCCCCTCGACGGTACCGGCGAATTTATCGCGGGCAGCGGCGACTTTGCCACCCTGATCGCCCTGGTGCGGGACAATGTGCCGGTGCTCGGGGTCATCTATGCTCCCGAGTCCAACGTGCTCTACTGGGCGGTGCGCGGCTACGGCGCCTTCAAGGAGGTGAATGGCGAGGTACTGCCCATCAGCGCTATGCATCACGAGCATGACCAGCCCGACTCGCTGGTGGTCGCCATCAGCCGCCGCCAGAAGCTGGAGAACCTCACCCGCCGCCTCAATCCGGCCATCAACTACGAGCTGATCCCGCTTGGTTCCAGCTCCCTCAAATCCTGTCTGGTGGCGGAAGGAGCGGCCGATTGCTACGTGCGACTCGGCCCCACCGGCGAGTGGGACACCGCCGCCGCCCAGTGCATCGTCGAGGCGGCCGGTGGCCGTATCCTCAGCCTGGCGTTGCAGCCACTCAGCTACAACGAAACCGAGTCGCTGGAGAACCCGGACTTTATCGTGATGGGGGATCCGGATCTCGCCTGGGGTAGCATTCTGGCCCACTAGGCGGATAGCGATGTCATCACACCAGACAAGCAGGCGGCCCGATGGCCGCCTGCTTTTTCAGGGAAGTTGCCCAGGGTGATGGCCGGTGTGATCCGCTGGTCAAGGCGCTCTTGAACAGCGTGATACGCTGGCAAAGCGGCAAAATGATAGTGAAACATCACAATCGGTCGGCGAGAAATGGTGCGATTTTTCACGTAATCCTGAAAACACCTGATTAGCCAAAATAAAAAAATGATAGTAGATCAAATTTTGGTTTTATATTTCACAAAAATCACCAATATCAGTTTTGTTCCATTCTGTGAACCAGATTCCATTCCCAATCTCGCTGGCTAAACCCCGCAATGGCAGTGATATGTTTCAGTCTCGCTTTTTGAGAATTAAATCCCGATAAACCACAATGAACTCAGATTAAAACACTAACAAAAAGTGAATTAGTAATGAGTTTATCTGTAGAGGCTACCAAGGAGCTATCCGGTTCCTGCTCCACCACGGCCAGCATCACCCGCTGGCGCCGTCACGACACCCACTGGGTTATCAGCTTGTTTGGCACCGCCGTTGGCGCCGGCATCCTGTTCCTGCCTATCAATCTGGGTCTGGGCGGCATCTGGCCTCTCGTCATCGTCGCGGTACTGGCAGGCCCCATGACCTTCCTGGCCCACCGCGGACTGGCGCGCTTCGTGCTCTCCTCTTCACGCCCCCACGCCGACTTCACCGAAGTGGCGGAGGAGCATTTCGGCAAGATGGCCGGTCGCCTCATCTCGGCGCTCTATTTCCTCTCCATCTTCCCGATCCTGCTCATCTACGGGGTCGGACTGACCAACACGGTGGAGAGCTTTATGGTCAACCAGCTCGGCATGGCGGCTCCGGATCGGGTGATGCTCTCCGGCGTGCTGGTATTTGCCATGATCGCCGTGATGCTGGCGGGTGAGAAAGCGATGCTGCGCGCCTTCGCCTTTATGGTTTATCCGCTGGCGGCCATTCTGGCGGCCCTCTCCTGCTACCTGATCCCTCAGTGGCAATGGCCGGAAGTGACGGCGTTTGAAGGGGTCAGCTTCCTCAACACCGTCTGGCTGGCGCTGCCGGTCACCGTGTTCGCCTTCAGCCATGCCGCCGCCATCTCCGGCTTTGCCAACGTGCAGCGCCGTGAATATGGCGAGCAGGCGGAAGCCAAGAGCGGCCTGATCCTGCGCAACACCACAGTAATGCTGGTGGGCTTCGTGCTCTTCTTCGTCTTCTCCTGCGTGCTGAGCCTCTCGCCAGCCCAGCTGGCCGAAGCCAAGGCCCAGAACGTCTCTGTGCTCTCCTATCTCGCCAACATCACCGACAACCCGGTGATCGTGACTCTGGGACCGCTCATCGCCTTTATCGCCATCAGCTCCTCCTTCCTCGGCCACTTCCTCGGTGCCCGCGAAAGCCTCAAAAGCCTGATCGCCAAGCCCACCGGCCTGCCGCTGGCCAAGGCGGACAAAGTCGGCATCGCCCTGATGTTCTTCTCTATCTGGGGGGCCGCCGTCATCAACCCGGGGATTCTGGGGCTGATGGAGACCCTCTCCGGCCCGGTCATCGCCATGATCCTGTTCATCATGCCGGTGATTGCCATCTACAAGGTGGAGGCGCTGGCCCGCTTCCGTCACGGCTGGACCAACGGCTTTATCCTGCTGACCGGTTCGCTGGCGGTATCGGCGCTGATCTTCAGCCTGTTGAAGTAACCGCAGCAGAAAACAAAAAAGAGAGGCGACCTTGGGTCGCCTCTCTTGTCTCTGTTCGGGTGTGAACTCAGCCCAGCCTGGCGCCGTTCTCCACCGCCCGCTCGGGAATGGCCATCACTACGGCGCCATCCGGCCGATAGAAACCGGTCAGCAGAAATTCAGACTGAAACGGCCCTATCTGTTTGGTCGGGAAGTTGACTACGGCGATGATCTGGCGGCCCACCAGCTGCTCTGGCTGGTAGAGTGCGGTGATCTGGGCGCTGCTCTTGCGAATCCCCAGTTCAGGGCCAAAATCCGCCCACACCTTGTAGGCCGGTTTGCGCGCCTCGGGGAACGGCTCGACCCGCACCAGGGTGCCCACCCGGAGCTCCACCATCTCGAAATCCTGCCAGCTAATCGTCTCCATTTCGGCTCCTGTTTATCGTGCACCTTGCATGACCCGCAGCATGGCCCAAAGAGAGCATCCCGTCTTCGGCGATCAGCCGTTTCGTTACGGCAGGCGGCCGTTTTGTTGGCGCCAGAGGGATGGAGTGAGCCCGATCTCGGCCAGGAAGCGCTCGCTGAAGGCCCCCTGATTCTGGTAACCACAACGGCTGGCAATCTCGCCGACGGGCAGCTGCGTGCTGGCAAGCAGGGTACACGCCAGCGCCATGCGCCGACTGCGAATGTAGTGGGAGACGCTCACCCCCAACTGCTGGCGAAAGGCGAGCTTGAACTGGCTCTGGCCAAGGCAGGCGATGGCGGCGAGTTGCTGATTGGTCAGCGGGGCGGCGAGGTTGGCATCGATATGGCGTTGCACCTTGAGGATGCGGGCGGCAAGGCGTGGAATGGCTGCGCTCTGCATCCCCTGCCCTTCCGCCAGCAGGGAGAGCCACACCTGCTCCATGCCCGCCACCTGCCGCCCCTCGGCCACCATGCGGTGCAGAAAAGCGAGGTAGTGACGCTGGGGTTCATCCAGCTCGATAAAGGGGCGGGCCGCCAGATCGCCGGGCAGCCAGTCGCTCTCCTGCACCAGAAACGAAAGCGCCGGATCGGCGGCATAATCGTGCCGCTCGCTGGGAGCGATGATGCAGGCAGAACCGGGGACAAGCCTGTGCCCTCGGCCCTGCACCTCGATCTCGAGGGGGCCGTCGAGGGGGATCACCAGCTGGGCAAAGTCGTGGCTATGGCTGCAGACGTGGTGGTGATAGTGGCGCAGGCTGAAGCGGGACATGGCAGATAGCAATGACGCGGCCAGGGCCGCGTCATTGGGGGTTATTCCTTGTCGAAATCTTCGATCTCTTTGCCCAGCGCTTCCATGATGGCGCGCGCTTCGGCCGGGACACTGTCCGGTTGATCCTTGCGCAAGTCTTCGTCGCAAGGGAGCGGCTGGCCGGTGAAAGCGTGCAGGAAGGCTTCACAGAGCAGCTCGCTGTTGGTCGCATGACGCAGGTTGTTCACCTGACGGCGGGTGCGCTCATCGGTCAACACTTTCAACACCTTGAGCGGGATCGAGACGGTAATCTTCTTGACCTGTTCGCTCTTCTTACCGTGTTCCGCGTAGGGGCTGACGTAGTCGCCGTTCCACTCTGTTCCCATGACTCACCTGTTCTCATTTAGCCGTGAGCGCGGATTTTAACCCTTAAGGAAATTAATGGCAATCCAACAGCAAAGCCATTTAGACGTCTGGAAGTGTTGACGGCTTTTTTAAGCTGGCGTAGTGTGGTTGTCCATGAGCCCGCAATGGCGGGATGGCGCGTGGCAGCAAGATGCCGGCGTGTAAAGAGACATCAAGGAGAGAAACATGACCCACAAGGCCACCCTGGCGGTTCGCACCGGGATTGAGACAGACCAGCAGCACGGTGCCGTGGTGCCCCCCATCTACCTCTCCAGCAACTACACCTTTGCCGACTTTGGCGAGCCCCGTCAATACGATTATGCCCGCTCCGGCAATCCGACCCGTACCAATCTGGCGGACGCGCTGGCGTCGCTGGAAGGGGGCGCAGGCGCCGTGGTCACCGGCACCGGCATGGGCGCTATCCATCTGGTCACCACTGCCCTGCTCAAGTCGGGGGATCTGCTGATCGCCCCTCACGACTGCTACGGCGGCACCTGGCGTCTGTTTGAGTATCTGGCGGCCAAGGGCCACTACCGGGTGCAGTTTGTCGATCAGGGTGACGAGGCCGCTCTGGCCGCCGCGCTGGCGCAAAAGCCTGCGCTGGTATGGGTGGAGACCCCCTCCAACCCGTTGCTGCGGGTGGTGGATATCCGCGCCATTGCCAGCGCCGCCCACGAGGTGGGTGCGCAGGTGGTGGTGGACAACACCTTCCTCTCCCCCCTGCTGCAACAGCCGCTGGCCCTTGGTGCCGACGTGGCGGTGCACTCCACCACCAAGTACATCAACGGTCACTCCGACGTGGTGGGCGGAGTGGCGATTGCCAAGGAGGCCGCACTGGCCGAGTCGCTGGTGTGGTGGGCCAACTGTCTGGGGCTCACTTCCGGGGCGTTCGACTCCTACCTCACCCTGCGCGGCCTGCGCACTCTGGCCCCCAGATTGCGCACCCATCAGGAGAATACCGATCGCATCCTCACCTTCCTGCAACAGCAGCCGCTGGTGAAACGCATCTATCACCCCAGCCTGCCGAGCCATCCGGGCCACGATATTGCGCGCCGTCAACAGTCCGGCTTCGGCGCCATGCTAAGTTTTGAACTCGATTGCAGCGAGGCGGGCATTCGCGCCTTCCTCGCGGCCCTCACCCTCTTCTCGGTAGCCGAGTCCCTCGGCGGAGTGGAGAGTCTGGTGGCCCATCCGGCCAGCATGACTCATAGGGCTATGACCCCGGTCGCGCAGCAGGCAGCAGGTATCAGCGCCCAGCTGCTGCGGTTGTCGGTCGGTATTGAACACGGTGAAGATCTGGTGGCCGATCTGGCACAGGCTTTTGCACAGGCGCAGCAGGCAGAACAGGTAGCGAAGTAATGGAACAGCAGCAACAAGGAGAGATCTCGGTGGCAACAGAAGCAGGCTTGAAGCGACGTCACGTCCACAAATTCGGTGGCAGCAGTCTGGCGGATCCGGTCTGTTATCGCCGGGTCGCCAGCATCGTTGAACAACAGGTGGGTGGGGATGAACTGATCGTAGTCTCCGCCGCCGGCAAGACCACCAATCGGCTGATCCAGCTGGTGGAGCTGGCCGAAGCGGGGGACGAAGCTGCTGGCGAAGCCATCTCCGCCCTCCACGCCTATCAGCAGGCGCTGATCGACGGCCTGCTGGAAGGTGAACTGCAGCTCGATCTGAGCAAGCAGCTGGCCGACGACATGCAGCTCATCGCCAAGACGCTTGAGGGGCAGTTTGACCGCTTCGCCCGCAACGGCCTGCTCGCCTTTGGCGAATTGTGGTCGGCGCGCCTGCTGGCTGCCCTGCTCACCAGCCGCGGCGACAAGGCCATCTGGCTCGATGCCCGCAGCTTCCTGCGTGCCGAGGATGGCGCTCTGGTCAAGGTGGATACCGCCCTCTCCAGCGAACTGCTCAAGGCGCGACTGGCGGAGCATGCCGGTCGCATCGTGGTAACCGGCTTTATAGCCGCCGACATGGAGGGGCGCTCCCTGCTGCTCGGTCGCAATGGATCCGACTACAGCGCCAGCCTGTTGGCCCTGCTGGCGGACGGCGAATCCACCACCATCTGGAGCGACGTGGCCGGTGTCTACAGCGCCGACCCGCGCCGGGTGAAGGAGGCTCGCCTGCTGGAGCGCCTGAGCCTCGCCGAAGCCAACGAGCTGGCCCGTCTTGGCTCCTCGGTGCTGCACTCGCGCACCCTGCAACCTGTGGCCGACAGCCGCCAGCGCCTCACTTTGCGCTGCAGCTACAACCCGGACGAGGGCTGTACCCACATCCTGCGCCGCGCTCCCCGCTCCGGCGGTGCACGCATCGTCTCCTCGGTGGATCAGATCGCCCTCATCGAGCTGAAGGTGCTGCCGCAGACCAACTATGAACAGACGGTGGCCACCATCGAGGCCCATCTGGCCCGTCACCGTCTCAACCCGCTCACCCTGCAGCGCCAGCCGGATCGCCGGATCCTGCGTCTCGCCTACACCCTCGAAGTCGCACAAGGCGCCTTCGAGCTGCTGCGCGACTTCCAGCTGCAAGGGAGCTTCACCGGCCTAATCCAGAAAGAGGGGTTCAGTCTGGTAGCGCTGGTCGGCGCCGGTGTCACCGACAACGCAGAGCAGTGTCATCGCTTCTATCAGCTGCTGGCAGATCAACCGCTGGAATTCGTACAGGTGGCCCGAGATGGCCTGAGTCTGGTGGCCGTGCTGCGTCAGGTAGTGCTGGAGCCGCTGCTCATCGCCCTCCACAGCGCCCTCTTCAGCCGCCCGACCCGGGTCGGACTGGTGGTGTTCGGCAAGGGCAATATCGGCGGCCACTGGCTGAGCCTCTACGCCCGCGAAAAGGCACGGCTGGAACATGAACTCAATCTGGCGCTCACCCTCTACGGTGTGTTCAGCTCGGAAGGGGGCCTGCTGGATGAAGAGGGACTCAACCCCCTCAAGGTACAGGACAACTTCAATCCCAAACCGCTGATCTGGCCGGAGTTGCTCTCCCAGCTTGAGCAGCACTGCTTCGACGCGCTGATTGCGCTGGACATGACCGCCAGCGAAACGGTGAGCCGCTACTATCCGGATTTTGCCCAGCTCGGCATTCACATCATCGCCGCCAACAAGTTTGCCGGCGCCGCCGACAGCGAGTTCTACCAGCGCATCAAGCAAACCTGCCGTGACCATCAGGTACAGTGGCGCTACAACGCCACCGTGGGTGCCGGGTTGCCAATCCAGTCCAGCATCCAGATGCTGCGCCAGAGCGGCGACCGCATTCAGGGGGTCTCCGGCATCTTCTCCGGCACCCTCTCCTGGCTGTTCCAGCAGTATGACGGCACTCGCCCCTTCTCCGAGCTGGTGGACGAGGCGTGGCAGCACGGCCTGACCGAACCGGATCCCCGCGAGGATCTCTCCGGTCAGGATGTGCGGCGCAAGCTGCTCATTCTGGCGCGGGAGGCGGGCTTCGAACTCGACTCCGCCGATATCGAGCTGGAGAATCTGGTGCCCGTCACGCTGCGCAAGGTGACCGCCGATCAGTTTATGGATCGCCTGAAAGAGCTGGATGGCCCGATCCAGACCGCCTTCGAGGGAGCCAAGCGCCTCGGCAAGGTGCTGCGCTACGTGGCCCGCTTCGAGCATGACGGCAAAGCACGGGTCGGGCTGGAGGCGCTGGAGCCGCACCACCCGTTTGCCAACCTCTTGCCGTGCGACAACATCTTCGCCATCGAGAGCGACAGCTACCGTACCAACCCGCTGGTGATCCAGGGGCCAGGGGCGGGTCGGGAAGTGACCGCCGCCGCTATCCAGTACGATCTGTGGCAGATCTGCGCCAGCCTCTAAGGCTGATATGCAAAGGGAGCAGCACCTCAGCTCCCGCGCACAATAAAAAAGCCCGAGTCGATGACTCGGGCTTTTTGCTGAATGCTGCTTCGATTAGGAGAAGCAGGCCTGCAGCACGTAGAAGATCGCGATAGCCAGGATGGCACCGGCAGGCAGAGTGATGATCCAGGAGACCACGATGTTGCGCAGTACCCCCAGGTTCAGCGCCGCAATGCCGCGCGCCAGACCGACACCCATCACAGCACCGACCAGGGTTTGGGTGGTAGAGATGGGCAGACCGGTACCGGAGGCAATCACCACGGTCGCGGCAGTGGCCAGCTGGGCAGCAAAACCACGGCTCGGGGTCAGGTGAGTGATGCCGGTACCGACCGTCGCCATCACCTTCTCGCCCATGGTCGCCAGACCGATCACGATACCGATACCGCCCAGCGGCAGGATCCACCAGGCAATGGCAGCCTGACTGGAAATCTCGCCACCAGAAGCCACGATAGAGGCCACCGCAGAGAGCGGGCCGATGGCGTTGGCCACGTCGTTGGAGCCGTGGGCAAAGGCCATGGCACAGGCGGTGATCACCATCAGGATGCCGAACACCTTCTCCACGTTGGCGAAGTGCATCTTGCTGTCATCCTGCGGGTTGTACTTCTGGCCGCGAATGTAGATCCAGCCAGCAAACGCCACTGCGATGGAGATGGCGATGGAGAGCAGAATGCCCTCACCATCGCTCAGGTGCAGACCGACGTGGGTCAGCCCCTTCTTGATGGTCACCAGACAGATCACCAGCGCAGTCAGGAACATGTAGAACGGCACATAGCGCTTGGCGTTGTTCAGGGGATCATCAGTGTTGAAGATAAGCTTCTGCACGCTGATGAACATGAAGTAGGCGATGACACCTGAGATGGCCGGGGTGATGACCCAGGAGCCGACGATGCCGCCAAACTTGCTCCACTGCACCGCTTCCGGGCCAATGCTCACCACCGCAAAACCGACGATGGCGCCGATGATGGAGTGAGTGGTGGAAACAGGCCAGCCGAAGTAGGAGGCGAGGATCAACCAGGCGCCTGCCGCCAGCAGGGAGGCGATCATGCCGAGCACCAACAGATCCGGGCTATCGACAAACGCATTGCTGTCGATGATACCGTTACGGATGGTGGCCGTCACTTCGCCACCGGCCAGATAGGCACCGGCAAATTCGAAGATCATGGCAATGATGATCGCCTGACGGATGGTCAGGGATTTGGTGCCGACCGATGTTCCCATGGCGTTGGCCACGTCATTCGCGCCAATGCCCCAAGCCATCAAAAAGCCGAACAAGGCCGCCACGAGCACCAGAGTAGTGCCGTAATTCGCGATAATGTCCATTAGTAGTGTTTACCCAGTCAGTCGATTACGAACGAGCCAGCATCAGTTCCAGACGGGCGCCTACGCGCTCGGCCTGATCTGCCAGGTCACCTACCCATTCGAGGATCTTGTAAAGGAACATCACATCGATCGGATTGTAATTGTGCTCAACCGCTTGCAGCTGTTGGCGCAGTCCGATCTGCATGGTGTCTGTATCGTCCTCGATCAGATCCAGCTGGTGGATCATCTCGGCAACCATTTCCACTTCCCGTCCTTTGAAGCCGGTCTCGAGCAGCTCGTCGAGCTCCCCGATCGCTTTCTCGGCCTGAGCGGTCGCATCAATACAACGTTTGAGGTAAGCCATGAAATCCGTCCGCATTTCGGCGGGGAACTCCATGCGACGACCAAGCATGCGGCCGGAGATATCCTTGGCACGGTTGGCAATCTTGTCTTGCTGGGTCAACAGCTCCAGCAGGTCGGTACGTGCAACCGGCAGGAACAGGCCGCGAGGCAGTTTCAGACGGATTTCACGCTTGAGGGTATCTGCCTCTTTTTCCAGTTGGGCGATCTGCTGCCGGATCTTCTCGGCATCTTCCCAACGGTCTTCGGCAACTGCGTCAAAGAAGGGAACCAACTGCTGGGAGCACTGGTGAACCTTGACGATATGCTTCTGCAGCGGCTTGATGGGGGACTTGGCAAAAAGCCCCAAAATAGTATTTACTGGCATGGCCAAACCTGTGTCGGTGAAAAAACACTCGATACGATTTTATGAGGCGCGCATGGTAACCGAACTGCGCCCTCAATTAAACCGCGAATTAATCTAGTCGTCTCGCGGGCATTATATCCCCGCGACCCGAATCCTGCCCCCCAAAGTTGCCTGCCAGCCCGGAATGACTATGCAAACTGAGATCGAGATAAAGTTTTTTGTCGCCCGCGACATTCAACCCGAGTTATCCAACCTGCTGAATTCTCTTGAGATTAAAGAATCATCACAACAGCAGCTCGGCAACGTCTATTTCGATACGCCGACCCTGGCTCTGCGCCAACTGGATATGGGGTTACGCATTCGCCGCTGCGACACCTTCGCCGAACAGACCATCAAATGCCGCGGCCAGGTGGTGGGCGGCCTGCACGCCAGGCCCGAGTACAACGCTCCCGTCAGCGGCGATCTGCCGACCCTCTCGGCCTTTCCTGATGAGATTTGGCCGACCCTGAGCGAGCGCGACCACATTCAACAGCAGCTGGTCGCTCAGTTTCGTACCGACTTCCTGCGCCGCCATTGGCTGATCGCCTTCGAGGGGGCCGAGATTGAGCTGGCCTGGGATCAGGGAGAGATAGTCGGCAGTCAGGGCAGCACCACCATCAACGAACTGGAACTGGAGCTCAAATCAGGCGCGACCGCGGCGCTGTTTGCACTGGCCCAACGCCTCGCCAAGCTTGGTGGATTGCGTCTCGGCGCCCAATCCAAGGCCCAGCGCGGCTATCGACTGGCTGGTCTTGGCAAACCGCTGGCCCTGCAGGCGCTGGTCGAACATGAAGGTATGGATGGCATAACGGGGGTAAGCGAGGGGCTGCGTCACTGGCAGCATCACGAGCAGCTCTGGCTGGAGCATCCGCAGGATAAAGGCATTCAACAGCAGGCACTCGCGGCCCTGTACCTAGGGATCGATCTGGTCGCCCGCACTGCGGCCACGCTGCCACAACCCGCGCTCTGGCTGCCAGCATTGACCAACCTGCACGCACATCTGCAAGCCCAATCGGACGAGCATGACGAGTGGCCTGCCGAGCTTGCCGAGCTCTTCCTCTATCCGGCATATGTCGAGTTGCAGCTGGCCATCGCCGCCTGGCTGCATCACGCAACCTGAGTAGGGCGATGTCGTAAATACAAAGGCCAGAAACAAAAGCGGAAAACAAAACGGGTGAGCCTTGGCTCACCCGTTTTGCATTACAGCAGGTTGAGCTGCTGCATGGCGCTGCGAATGCGCTCGCGAGTCGCCTCCGACAGCGGCATCACCGGCAGGCGGCACTCCTCGCTACAGAAACCGAGCAGGGAAGCGGCATATTTGGCACCGGCCGGGCTCGGCTCGGCAAACATCGCCTGATGGAGCGGAATCAGCTTCTCTTGCAGTTCGCGTGCTTCTTGCCACTTGCCAGCCAGCGTGAGGTTCTGCACCTCGGCCACCAGCTTGGGGGCCACGTTGGCGGTCACAGAGATACAGCCCTGACCACCGCCGATGTTGTAGGCCACAGCAGTGGCATCTTCACCGGATAGCCAGGCGAAGGGCTTTTTGATCAGCTGGCGCTCGGTCCAGGGGCGCGCCAGATCGCCGGTGGCATCTTTCACCCCGGCAATACGCGGCAGCTCGGCCAGACGGGCCAGGGTCGCGGGTTGCACGTCGACGATGGCGCGCGGCGGGATGTTGTAGACGATGATCGGCTTGGCGGTGGCATCGTGTACCGCCTTGAAGTGGTGGTAGAGCCCCTCCTGATTGGGACGGTTGTAGTAACCGGCTACATGCAGAGTGGCATCAGCCCCCACCCGCTCGGCATGGAGGGTGTACTCGATGGCTTCGACCGGATTGTTGGAGCCCGCTCCGGCAATCACCGGAATACGGCCAGCGACCTGTTTGACCACCAGCTCCACCACTCGGCAATGCTCGTCGTGGGTCAGGGTCGGACTTTCCCCCGTGGTACCCACCGGCACAATGCCGTGAGTGCCCTGTTCGATATGCCACTCCACCAGACGCAGCAGCGCCTCTTCATCCAGCTTTCCCTGTCGAAACGGGGT
Organism: Aeromonas sp. R2-3; assembly: GCF_040908375.1. NCBI lineage: Bacteria > Pseudomonadati > Pseudomonadota > Gammaproteobacteria > Aeromonadales > Aeromonadaceae > Aeromonas > Aeromonas sp. R2-3. The sequence continues at coordinate 236,795 of NZ_JBFODP010000031.1, forward strand.
GATCAACGCAACGATTGAACCTTGAAACATGGGATCTCCTTCTCCTAAATGACGCGCATATGGCAATAAAAAACCCCGGTACGATGTGCGCAACCGGGGTTTGAAGCTTCTCAGGGATGAGAGGTTACGCGCGAACGTCGGCAGGCCCGAATTTCAGGCTTTTTTTGTGCTTTCGTTTCAACCCGTTGAACCGCATTTCGTCATCTCTGGTCAAAAAATGGTGTCTGGGCATATTTCGGGAACACGGCATAAATGTCAAGGCGAAAGGGGCTATGTATAATGGCCGCCCAAAATTGCGTGGAGAGACCCGATGAGCAGCCCAATCAGTGCCGTCAGCCAGATGCTGGAACGAAACCAAGCCCTCTTTGTCGGCAAGCGGCTACTTGTCTGTGGCGCGCTGGAGGATGACTACCCCCGCCAGCTGGTGAGCCTGGCCCGGACCCTGACCGTCTTTACCACCGATTACTGCTACTACCGCAGCCAGCAGGCCGCCCTCGGCGAGGCTATCCTGTTCGACCACCAGCTCGGCGGCGCCCCCCGCTTCGATGCCCTGTTGCTGCTGATGCCCAAAGCCAAGGCCGAGGCACAATACCTGCTGGCCATGATGACCCCCTTGCTGGAAGCGGGTGCCGATCTGTTCCTCGCCGGTGAAAACCGCGGCGGCATCAATGGCGCCGACAAGCTGCTGGCCCCCTATGGCGAAAAGCCGGTCAAGCGCGATTCGGCCCGCCGCTGCTCGCTCTATCATGGTGAGCTGAGCAAACCGGTCGCCCCGTTCGATCTGGATAGCTGGTTTGGCCGCTATCAGTGCAAGGCCGGTGATACCGAGCTGACCGTGCTGGCACTGCCCGGCGTCTTCAGCGCCGCCGAGCTGGATCTCGGCACCCAGATGCTGCTGGCTGCAGTGCCACCGATGAAGGGCGAGCTGCTCGATTTCGGTTGTGGCGCCGGGGTGATTGGGTCTGTGCTGGCCAAGCGCAATCCGGCTCTGCGGGTCAACATGGTGGATATCAGCGCACTGGCACTCGAATCAAGCCGCCGCACCCTGGCGATCAACGGTCTGCAGGGCAAGGTCACCGCTTCCGATGTCTATTCGGATGTCTCCACCCGTTTCCAGCACATCGTCTCCAACCCGCCATTCCATGCGGGTCTCAAAACCTTCTATGCGGCGACCGAGCAGTTCCTGGCCAAGGCACCTGAATTTTTGCTGCCAAATGGTTCGCTGACCATTGTTGCCAACGCCTTCTTGCGCTACCAGCCTATACTGGAGACACACTTCAAACGGACTGAAGTGATCAGCAGTGATGCCAAATTCAAGGTCTATCTGAGCAAAATGTAAATAAGTGTAAGCAGCACAATAAAACAGCTAGAGAGCGCCATCCGGCATCTGATAAGGTATTAAGCACACGATAAAAACCACCCCTTTAGGGGTGTTTTTATACCGAACATTGAAAACCTTTTCATGTTGTTAATTCAGGGAGAGAAATACGATGGCAGGCATTTTGACCATGATCCTGGCTGGTGGCGAAGGTACTCGCCTGCAGCCTCTGACCACCACCCGCAGCAAGCCTTCCGTCCCCTTCGGTGGCAGCTACCGGCTAATCGACTTTGTCCTCAACAACTTCGTCAACGCCGACTTTCTGCGCATCTATGTACTGACCCAATTCAAATCTCAGTCCCTCTACCTGCACATGAAGAAGGGGTGGAATATCGTCGGCATCACCGACCGCTTTATCGATCCCATCCCGGCCCAGATGCGGATGGGCAAACGCTGGTATGACGGCACCGCCGACGCCATTTACCAGAACCTCGGCTTTATCGAGCGGGCCGAACCGGATCATGTCTGCATCTTCGGCTCCGACCACATCTACAAGATGGATGTAAGCCAGATGGTCACCTTCCACAAGCAGAAGAACGCCGCCATGACGGTCGCGGCACTTCGCATGCCCATCGAAGAGGCCAGCGCATTCGGGGTGATCGAGGTGGATACCGAAGGGCGGATGATCGGCTTTCAGGAAAAGCCGAAGCAGCCCAAGCACATTCCCGGCGATCCGACCCAGGCGCTGGTCTCCATGGGCAACTACATCTTCGAGACCGATGCCCTCTGCCGCGAGTTGAAGCGGGATGCCGCCGAGGAGAACTCCAGCCACGACTTTGGCAAGGATGTGATCCCGAGCCTCTACCCACGTGCCCCCGTCTATGTCTATGACTACAGCACCAACGTCATCCCCGGCGAGAAACCGCACGTCTACTGGCGGGATGTGGGCACCCTCGACTCTTATTGGCAAGCACACATGGACTTGGTGGCCGACAATCCCCCCTTCTCCCTCTATAACCGCAAGTGGCCCCTGCACACCCACTATCCGGCGCTGCCGCCTGCTACCTTCATCGACAGCGACGAGTGCAAGGTGAAGATCGCCAACTCGCTGATCTCCGCCGGTTGCTTCATTCAGGGCAGCCAGATCCAGCGCTCCATCCTCGGTTTCCGCTGCAATATCGGCGCGTGCAGCCATATCAGTGAGTCCGTGCTGCTGGGGGATGTGAAGATTGGTGAAGGGTGCTCCATCCGGCGCGCGATCATTGATAAAAATGTTGAAATTGCGCCCGGCACCGTTATCGGTGAAAATCTGGACCACGATAGAGAGCGATTTACCGTATCCGAAGGCGGTATCGTGGTGGTACCTAAGGGAGCAAGAGTTGGCTATTAACCCACTGAAAATCCTGTTTGTTGCCTCGGAGGTTGAGGGGCTGGTCAAGACCGGGGGCCTGGCCGATGTCGCCAGAGCCCTGCCGATGTACCTGGCCCAGAAGGGGCATGATGTCAGGATCATGTTGCCCTTCTACAAGACGATAAAGCGACGGGATGAGGCCAGATTAGTGGCGTCACGCTGGTTGCCAACCCACCCTGGGCTGCCGGATATCGGTTATCGCATATACCAGATGGAGCTGGATGGCGTCTGCGTCTATCTGCTTGACTGCCCGCAATATTTCGATCGTCCCCAGCTCTACGCCGAGAACAATCAGGCCTATCCGGATAATGGCGAGCGCTTTGCCTTCTTCTCGGCCGCGGCCCTCCATGCCTGCGAGCAGCTCGGCTTTGCTCCGGATATCGCCCACTGCAATGACTGGCACACAGGCCTGCTGCCACTGCTGCTGAAAACCCGTCACGCCCACAACCCCTTCTTCCAGCAAACCCGCAGCGTGATCAGCATTCACAACGCGGCGTTTCAGGGGGTGTTTGGCCGCGAGCAGTTCTGGGCCATGCCCGAGATCGCCGACTACGAACGCCGCATCAACTACGACTACGGCCACGTCAATCTGCTCAAATGCGGGGTGCTCTACGCCGACAAGATCAACGCAGTCAGCCCCAACTATGCCCAGGAGCTGCTGACTCACCTCGGTGCCCACGGCATGGCGCATATCTTCCAGCAACGGGCGGCAGATCTCTGCGGCATCCTCAACGGTTGCGACTACAAGGACTGGGATCCGGAGTTCGACGAATTCCTGCCCGCGACCTACAGCATCGACAACATGGCTGGCAAACAGACCTGCAAAGAGAGCCTGCAACAGGAGGCGGGGCTGGCCGTGGCGGACTTGCCCATCTACGGCATGGTTTGCCGCCTGACCGAGCAGAAGGGCGTTCCCCTGCTGCTCCCTGCGTTGGAGAAATTCCTCCACCATCAGGTACAAGTGGTGATCGTCGGCTCTGGCGATCCTGCGCTCGCCACGCAACTGCAAACCATGGCCCGGGATTATCCGGGCAAGCTCGCCTTCATCAACACCTATGACGATCGGCTGGCCCATCTGGTCGAAGCCGGTGCCGACTTCTTCCTGATGCCCTCGCTGTTCGAGCCTTGCGGCCTCAACCAGATGTACAGCCTCGCCTATGGCACTCTGCCCCTGGTGCGGGCCGTGGGTGGTCTGAAAGATACCGTGGTGGATTGGGATGCCGATCCCGAGCATGCCACCGGCTTCTGTTTTAACGATCCGACTGCCGCCATCCTGCTCGATACCATGCGCCGCAGCCTGCTCTATTTCCTGCAGGACAAGGAACGCTTTGCCAAGGTGCAGCGCAATGCCATGAGCACCCGCTTCAACTGGCCTGACTCGGTCACCCAGTATGAACGGATGTATCAGAGCGCATTGGGCCGTTACTGAATGCCAAACGTCAGCTAATTGCTGAAGTTTTGTACCCTTGGCTTCACTTTGAGCGTCAACAGCGAAAAAAGTCCCCTTTGGCTGTTGACGCTCCCCCAAAACTCTATAGAATCCCCCTCCGCAGTGATGCGAAGGTGGCGGAATTGGTAGACGCGCTAGCTTCAGGTGTTAGTGTCCCACGGATGTGAGGGTTCGAGTCCCTCTCTTCGCACCAATACTGCCATGCTGATTCAGCAGCATGTAAATCCAACTAGAAAACCCGAATGTGCGAAGGTGGCGGAATTGGTAGACGCGCTAGCTTCAGGTGTTAGTGCCCCCCGGGTGTGAGGGTTCGAGTCCCTCTCTTCGCACCATGCTTCTCCAGACAGCATGTAAATCAAAACTGGTAACACAATGTGCGAAGGTGGCGGAATTGGTAGACGCGCTAGCTTCAGGTGTTAGTGTCCCACGGATGTGAGGGTTCGAGTCCCTCTCTTCGCACCATGCTTTATCCAGACAGCATGTAAATCCAGACTGGAAACCCGAATGTGCGAAGGTGGCGGAATTGGTAGACGCGCTAGCTTCAGGTGTTAGTGCCCCCCGGGTGTGAGGGTTCGAGTCCCTCTCTTCGCACCATGATTCTGACATGTAAAAACAGAGCAATGCGCTCCAACCGCATTTAAAAACCAGCTGGAGAAAATCAGTGTGCGAAGGTGGCGGAATTGGTAGACGCGCTAGCTTCAGGTGTTAGTGTCCCACGGATGTGAGGGTTCGAGTCCCTCTCTTCGCACCATTCATTACGCAAAAGGCCCATCACGAAAGTGATGGGCCTTTTGTTTTTAATCCTTGTTATGGCTATGCTTTTGACGACTCCCCGCTCATCGTCATGCCAAGGAACGCATATGATACTGGATACCGACATTCACAACTTTTACGAACATCTGGTGCTCAAGGAGATTGAGAAACAGGGGCTGCAGCAAAAGCTCAACAGCGATCAGATGGCCGACCTCTGCTGCCTCACCCTCAACCAGCTTCCGGCCCACTATATTCGCCACAATGTCGACATGATCTACTTCCTGACCGACGCCAAGCGTACCGAAATGGAGAAACTGGTGGTCGAATCGCTCAAGGTGGCACAGCAGAAGATCAAGCAGGCTCCCGTCAAAAGCTCATAACCAGGGCTGCTGCCAGAGCAGGGTGACGATACCGGTCAACCCGGCCACTGGCAGCAAGATCAAGGCGGGCCGCAATCCGGGCTCCAGCATCACCCAGGCAGCCAGCAGAAAACCGGCACTCCAGGTGCCGTACTCTTTATTCTGACCCCATGCGAGCACGGCCACCGCCACCAGCAACATCATCCCCCGCAATATCCAGCGCATTGTTTTCTCCCCAACCAACAATTGATAATAATTATCATCTTCATCTACTGGGAATGCAAGTGGCGTCACAGACAAGCTTCGTATGTGACCCTTTGTGTCAACAGGCCGCTCAAAAACGGGTTATGAGATCAACTAATTTGTGATTTTTTCAATCAAATGTGCATTTTTGCCAATTTGATGGGGCTTTAACCCGCCGGGTTTGTGGTAGATTGCGGCCTCTTTTTGGGTTGCCTCCTCGGGATCGATGTATCCACAGGACGAGAGGGAGTGACCTTGGCGAGCAAGAGTTTAGGACGTATCTATGCAAAACCAACAAAACCACATCCGACTACCGGGCATGGCACAGGTGTTTGCCTGTCTGGCCATTTTCCTGGCCCTGGCATTCTCGTTCACCAGCGTGCTCGATCTGCCGATCCAGCTGGCGTTGTTCATCGCCTGGTTCGTCATCATGGGGCTTGGCATCAAACTCGGCCACGATTACAAATCCCTGGAACAGGCAGCCGTTGACGGCGTTGCCAAGGGAATGGGGGCCATCCTGATCCTGGTCTCCGTCGGTGCTCTGGTCGGCACCTGGATTGCCGGTGGCATAGTCCCCAGCATCATCTACTTCGGCCTCAAGGTGATTCACCCGTCCATCTTCCTGCTGGCAACCTTGATCATCTGCTCCCTGACCTCGCTGGCCACCGGCACTTCCTGGGGCTCTGCTGCCACGGCCGGCATCGCCATGATGGGGATCGGCCACAGCCTCGGCGTGCCTGCGCCGCTGGTAGCCGGTGCCGTGCTCTCCGGCGTCTACTTCGGTGACAAGCTCTCTCCGCTCTCCGACTCAGTAGTGCTGGCTTCGACCATGTCCAACGTCGACGTGGTGGAACATATCAAGGGGATGCTGCCCATCAGCCTGCTCTCCTATGTCATCACTGCCGTGCTGTTCACCGTAGTGGGCATGCAGTATTCGGGCAACGTCAGCCTGGAGCAGGTCAATCTGGTGATGGAGGCGCTCGACAACCAGTTCAACATTACCCCACTGGCCATAGTACCGGTGGTGCTGGTACTGGGCCTGTTGGCCAATCGCAAGCCCGCCTTCCCGGTGATCAGCTTCGGCGCCCTGCTTGGCCTGATCTGGGCCATCGCCTTCCAGGGCATGGATCCGGTCAAGGCAATGCACTCGGCTTATAGTCCGTTTGCCATCACCTCCGGCATCGATTTTATCGACAACATTCTCGGGCGCGGCGGCATGGAGTCCATGCTGGGCTCGGTCGCGGTCATCATCTTCGGTCTCGGGTTTGGCGGCCTGCTGGAGAAGGTCGGCATTCTGGAAGTGATCGCCAGCGCCTTCGAGAAGCGCATCAACAGCGTCGGCAGCCTGACCAGCCACACCATCGGTACTGCGTTTCTGGCCAACGTGTTTGGCTCGGCCATGTATGTGTCGCTGATCCTGACCCCCAAGATCATGGCCAAAAACTACGACCGACTGGGACTGGCGCGCAAGAACCTCTCTCGCAACGCCGAGTTTGGCGGCACCCTCACCTGCGGCATGGTGCCCTGGAGCGACAACGGCATCTTCATGGCCGGGGTTCTGGGGGTAGCAACCCTCGACTACCTGCCCTACATGTGGCTGAGCTTCACCTGCATCATTGTGACCATCACCCTCGCCTACATGGGCAAGGCAGTGAACCGGATCCCGCTGGTCGCGGCGGCAAGCTCCCGCTAAGCCATCCTGCAAACAACAAAGGCGCCATCGAGGCGCCTTTGTTGTTTCAGAGAAATGCTGTTTGATGGCGTTCACTGATCACCACAAACAAAAACAGCCCTCGTTGCCGAGAGCCGTTTCATCAGACCGATAATGCCGATCAGATGGAGAAGCTGGAGCCACAGCCACAGGTCGTGGTGGCATTGGGGTTGGTCACGGTGAAGCGTGAACCTTCCAGACCCTCGGTGTAATCCACACTGCCGCCTACCAGATATTGCAGGCTCATGGGATCGATCACCATGGTGACGCCATTCTTCTCGACTACGGTGTCCCCGTCGTTGATCTTCTCATCAAAGGTAAAGCCATACTGGAAACCGGAGCAGCCCCCACCCGTGATGTATACCCGCAGCTTCAGCTCGGGATTCTCTTCCTCGGTGATCAGGTTCTTCACCTTGTTGGCCGCCGCATCCGTCATCTGGATGGGCAGCGGGGCTTCTGCTACTGCACTCATTACTGACCTCACAACCATTAGATCCACAAACATGGAAACCGCGAAATTATCCAATACCCGACCATTCAGTTCAAGTATTCACCACGTTTAACCGGCCGCGGGAACCGGAGCAGGCGGTGCGGCGACCAGCGGCTTGATCACCTCGCCCCACTCAACCAGCAACTCTTGCGCCGGTTGCCTGCCATCCTTGTTGATGGTGACACGGATCCGATCCGGCACAAAGCCTTCCGGCAACTGCCAATTCCCTTCCAGCAGCTGGAAATAACGCAGGGCATAACGCCACTCGCTCACCTTCATTCCGAGATCGCGGCCGGTTAGCGTCTTCGGCTTGTCAGCCAGACTCCCCTCGACCCGGATCTGCACCTGACCACGGAACAGCTCCCGCTTTTTGGCGGGCTGGGTCAGGGCGAGACGATAGTGGTAGCGACCGGGAATGCTGGTCTCCTGCAAGGTCAGGTTGTCGATCACTACCCCCACCTGTTCGCCGGTAGGACGCATGATCCGCTCGAAAAAGGCCAGCTGGCGCTTGAGCTCCTGCACCTGCGCCTCCTGACTCTTCAGGGTGGTCTGCAACTGCTCGAATGCCGCTTTCTGGGTCGCCAGCCGGGTATCTTTCACTCCCAGCTCGGTCTTGAGCTGGCCGATGGCCTTGCCCTGACGATCCAGCGTCTCCTGTTGCACCACCAACAGACTGCTCTGGGCCAGCTCCTGACGGTTACCGACAAAGTAACCGATGAGCCCGCCAACGGCTAACACGACCAATAACTTCAATAGATTGGACATAGCCCCTCATCCCGTTATCACGCCATTTACGGCAGCGCCTCTCCCTTCACTATACCGCCCGGACCTGGGTCAAACGCGATAAAGGGAAAAATTAACTGGCCGTGGCGCTGCCATCACCCCGCTTTTGACGCGCGGCGAGCCGTAAAGTTCGCTCCAGGATCTGGGAATAGATGGGTCGGCCACCCAGCCACTGGGCAACCAGAGTCGCACCGACCGTGGTGATCATCATCGGCAGGATCAGCTGATAGTTGTCGGTCATCTCGGTGACCAGCACGATGCCGGTGATGGGGGCTCGCACGGTGGCAGCAAACAGCGCCCCCATCCCTGCGATGGCAAAAGCGCCGGGCTCAATACCCAGCTCGGGAAATGCCGCATGAAACAGATGGCCGAACACCACGCCAAACAGGGTGCCCAGCGCCAGGGTCGGCGCAAACACCCCGCCCGGCGCACCGGAGCAGAAGCAGATAAGGGTCGCGACCAGCCGCACCGAGAAGATGAGGAACAGGGTCGCCATCGCGTACTCATTCCCCATCAGATGGGGAATGAGCTCGGTGCCGCCGCCCGTCACCGAGGGGGCAAACAGCGACAACACACCAAAGGTCCCGGCGACCAGCATGCCGATGGCCACGAAACGGTGGCGCTTGTTCTGATGCAGCGCCAGATAGCCATCCTGACAGGCCAGCACCAGCTTGTTGAAGACAAAACCCAGTACCCCGAAGGTGGCCCCCATAAAGAGGAACAGCCAGAGCGCCTTGAGGGCGGGCGCATCGTAGTGGGGCAGAGTGATCACCGCCCCCTGCCCTTTCATGTTCTGCAACATCAGGGTCGCCATGATGGCGGAGATCCCCACCGCCTTGATGGCCAGAAAGGAGTAGCGGAATTGCGGCCGCATCTCCTCCATCACAAACAGAATGCCCGCCAGCGGCGCATTGAAGGCTGCCGCCAGACCGCCCGCCGCACCAGCCGCCAACAGGGCATGACCATGCTCCTTGGGCAGCCGGAAGATATCAGCCACCATCTTGCCGAGGTTGCCGCCGATCTGTACCGAGGGCCCCTCCCGCCCCAGCACCATGCCGGAACTCAGGGTGCAGATGCCACCGAAGAACTTGACCGGTAACACTCGCCACCACCGTACCGGGCGCAGATCGTCCATCGCCCCCTCGATCTCGGGAATGCCGGACCCCCCCGCTTCCGGGGCAAAGGTATGAGTGAGGAAGTAGCCGACAAATCCCAGCAAGGCGCTGAAGCCAAAGCCAAGCAGACCGAGCTGCCACCAGGGACGGTCGGCCAGCAAGGCGATGCGTTGTTCTGCCAGCCAGTGGACACCAGATTCGAACAGACCGCACACCAGTCCGGCCAGGGTGCCGACCAGCGCCGCCAGCAGCAGCACCAGCAAGGGCATCTTGTCTTGCCGGATAATGCGGGAAAGCGGCCCCCGCGCAGAGGTATCGGCTTCAGAGGAGAGAGCTTGTTGCGCCATCTTGTTACACCAACTTGGAAAAACCATATCGTCAGCTAGCTGAGATCAGGATCACCCGGCGCGTTGCTCGGCTGCCCAGGGCTGGGGCTTTCTGCTATAGTCGGCCCGTTAAATTTTTGTCACGGGAGCAGACCGAGAGTCCGGGTGGCGAGAGCGCAAAGCATACTCCTGATGCTCCGGCCTGCCGAGTCTCAATCGGCTGCAATCCCTTGTGTGACGACCAAAATCCCATTAAGGATGATCCATGTCAAAATCAGATCAGCTGTTTGAACAGGCCCGCCAGACCATTCCGGGTGGCGTCAACTCACCGGTCCGCGCCTTCAATGGGGTCGGCGGCACGCCCCGCTTCATCGATCACGCCGATGGCGCCTATCTCTATGATGTGGATGGTCAGGCCTACGTGGATTACATCGGCTCCTGGGGCCCCATGCTGCTGGGTCACAACCACCCGGCCATCAAAGCCGCCGTCATCAAGGCCGTTGAGAAGGGGCTGAGCTACGGTGCTCCGACCGAGATCGAAGTGCTGATGGCCGAGAAAGTCCGCCAGATCGTCCCCTCCATGGAGCAGGTGCGGATGGTCAACTCCGGCACCGAAGCCACCATGAGCGCCATCCGTCTGGCCCGTGGCTACACCGGCCGCGACAAGATCGTCAAATTCGAGGGCTGCTACCACGGCCACGCCGACTCCCTGCTGGTCAAGGCAGGTTCCGGCGCCCTGACCCTGGGTCAGCCCAACAGCCCGGGCGTTCCGGCCGATTTCGCCAAACACACCCTGACCTGCGTCTTCAACGATCTGGATTCGGTGCGTGAAGCCTTCACCCAGTACGGCAGCGAGATCGCCTGTATCATCGTCGAGCCGGTCGCAGGCAACATGAACTGCATCCCGCCGGTCCCCGGCTTCCTGGAAGGGCTGCGCGCCATATGTGACGAGTTCGGTGCCCTGCTGATCTTGGACGAGGTGATGACCGGCTTCCGCGTCTCCCTGCGCGGTGCTCAGGGTCACTACAACATCGACCCGGATCTCACCACCCTCGGCAAGATCATCGGTGCCGGCATGCCTGTCGGCGCCTTCGGCGGCAAGAAGAAGGTGATGCAGCACATTGCCCCGACCGGCCCTGTCTATCAGGCGGGGACTCTCTCCGGCAACCCGGTGGCCATGGCGGCCGGTCTGACCATGCTGGATCTGCTGCTGGAGCCGGGTCTCTATGAGCAGCTGAGCGCCAAGACAGCTCGTGTTGCCGAGGGACTGAAAGCTGCCGCCGCCAAACACGGTATCCCGCTCGCCATCAACTATGTGGGCGGCATGTTCGGCTTCTTCTTCACCGAAGAGAGCGAAATCACCCGCTACGAGCAGGTCACTCGCTGCGATATGGAACGCTTCAAGCGCTTCTATCACCTGATGCTCGAAGAGGGCGTCTATCTGGCGCCGAGCGCCTACGAGGCAGGCTTCCTGTCGCTGGCTCACGGCGACAAGGAGATTGAACACACTCTGGCCGCCGCCGAACGCAGCTTCGCCAAGCTGGCTGGCTAAATCGCCGCTGGTTGTCGCAAAGGGCCCGTCATGGGCCCTTTTCTATTACAGAGACTCCATCACCACACAGGGCGGCAATACGCCCATTTCTGGTGCATTACCCCCTCGTCATCCACCGATTTGTCATTCTCTGGTGCAACTTACCCCGCCATCCCTGTCATAAAGCAGGCCCACTATTTGCAAATTCACCACAAGAGCCCACGTCACCGAGGTCCATATGGCAGAGATGAGCCCCATCGATGTGCTGCGGCGCTATCAGGAGTATCAGGAGGAGCTGACCCCGCTACTGCAGGGGCTACTCAGTGCCCCCCTTGCCTCGCTCAAGGGGTATCCCTTTGTCGTCAGCATTGACCACTATCTGGGGCCGATGTGCATCCAGCCTGCGGCACCGGCGGCCCATAACCGGCTGCACCTTATCGTGCAGGGGCAAGGACGGGAGATCACCGTCTGTCTGAATCAGCTGATTGGTTGGTTGATGGGAGACAGGGAGCGCCGCCGCGCCATGCCCTGGTTCAAGGCGGTCTATGTGGTGCTCAGCATGGCGCTGTTTTTGATCGTCGCCACCCTGATCTGGCACGGGCTGGAACAGCTCTACCAGCTATTGTGCGGCGAGCAGCAGAACCAGCTCGGCGCCTTTAGCGCCATCATCTTCCTGACGCTGGCACTGGCGGTGTTCGATCTGGGCAAGACCATTCTGGAAGAGGAGGTACTGCTGCATAAGGATATCTTCCGCCACAGCGCCATTCGCCGCACCATCACCCGCTTTATCGCCGCCATTCTGATCGCGGTCTCCATCGAGGGGCTGTTGCTGCTGTTCAAAGGCTCGCTCGGCCAGAGCGAGCTGCTCTGGCCAGCGGTCGGAGTGATGGGGTGTGCGGTGGGTTTGCTGCTGGCGCTTGGCCTCTATGTCTTTCTGGGAGCCAAGGCCGAAGCGGCACTGGTACAGGCTAGCCTGCGCTCTCCACCGTCAGTTGCACAGGGGAGCGACGCGCCGCCCGCCAGGAGGCGTACATGGTCCAGGAGGTATAGATGACGATAAAGGCAACCAACCACTTCAGCATCTCCATATCCATGGATTTGACCAGCATGGCGGCCAGCACCACACCGATGGGGCCAAAGATGGCCACCGCCAGCACCGCCTTGGCATCGAACGCCCCTTTGCGGATAAAGGTGCCTGCGGAGAAGACGCTGAGCACTGCGGTGGAGCCCATCATGATCGGAAACGCCGCCAGCGGATTCATCCCCAGCAGATAAACCAGCGTCATGCAGGGAGCAAACAGGCCGATACCGACATTCATCAGCACCCCGAAGATGAAATTGCCAAGCAGGGCGATCGCCAGCTTGTAGCCGCTGAGCCCCATCGCATCGCCGCCTACAGGGAAAAGCCCCAGCAGACCGGCAAAGATAAGCCCTGCAACGACCAGTAAGGAGATAGCCATCACCAACCGGATGGTTTGCCGATCAAACGAGGCCACATGACGAGCGCCCCAGGCCGCGCCCGCTGCGGCGGCCATCATCATGCTGATCAGCGTCAGCGGCTCCACCGCGACTGCGCCGACGAAGATCAGCGACTGAGTCACGGTCGGCAGCACGCACTGCCCATTGAGGGTACCCGGCAGCACCCGGTCATCGATCAGCTTGAACTGCTTGTAGCAGGCGGTCTTTACCGCAAAGCTGCCCACCCCCAGGGTATCGAGGAAGTTGGCAACCCCACCGATCAACGCCACCGGCCAGAAGGGGGTCGCCTCAAAGGATCCACTCTGCTTCTTCCGCCAGCAGGCTTGCACCAGCATAAAGATGAATACGAGGCCTCCGGCTATAAAAACCAGCCGTAAAATATCAACTAACATAGGGGTTTCTCCTGCAACGGGCGGCGATTCTAAGGCAAGCAGCAGAAAAAATCTTGACCGGAATTAAGCAATGCTCACGACACGCCTCTGCAAGGTAAAATATTTATCAATAGACTCCGAACGACTCTGCTAATACTTGTTACTGAGGCCAACAGGCCGGGTCCTGAGCACGTTGTTATGGTCCTTTCGCGACGACCACTTGTGCCAAAGGACATAATAAAAAAGAGGGCCGGTAGTGATACCGACCCTCTTTCTGTATCTGGCCGGGGCGCTGGGCCCTCGACCATGACAACTGCTTATTGAATGCTCTTGCCGGCACGCACGTCCTTGATAAACCCCTTCAGGCTGGCCAGATCACGGGGGGCACCGCGCAGGATCTGATCACCGATGATGAAGGCCGGGGTACCGGAGATACCGAGCGCTTCAGCCAGCGCACGGTTGGTACCGAGGTTCTGGTCAATGCTGCCATCCTTGATCTTGGCTTCCACCTTGCTCCAGTCAACACCAGCCGCCACAGCCAACTGCTTGACCTGTGCTTCATCAGCGAGCGGGCCCTGATGGGTATAGAGCTTCTCGTGGAACGCCTGGTACTTGTCAGGCTGACCCAGCTGGACCGCCAGCGCAGCACGGGCGGCGAAGTAGGAGGACTCGCTCAGAATGGGGAACTGCTTGTAGATGTAACGGATATCTTTATCTTCCGCCATCAGCTGCTTGACCAGCGGATGGGCCCGTTTGCAGTAACCGCAGTTGTAATCGAAAAACTCTACAATGGTCAGCGACGCCTTCGGATTCCCCATCTCGGGATCCTGATTGGCATAAAGCTGCTTGGAGTGAGCCTTGATCAGCGCCTTGTCACTCTCGGCCTGCTGGCTCTCCTGCTTGGCACGCAGGGCATTGGACATCTCGACCAGGATCTCGGGATTCTTGACCAGATAGTCGCGAACGATTTGCTCGACATCGCTTTTGGTCAGCTCGCTTGCATGTACCGGCGTCGCCAGCAGGGTCACGCCAGCCAGCGCGCAAAACAGGGCATTTTTAATAGTCATAACGTTATCTTGCAGAGGATATGATAGAGGCCACTATAGTGGTTGAGTCTGTTTTCAAGTCAAGTTATCTGGCCAAAAAAGCGCTTGAGACGCCCTGATTGCCACTTTTTCATGTCGTTTCGCGCAATTAACCAGCAATCGAACCGGACGGGGATTTACAAGCCGGATCAGCATGGTAATATTCGCCGCACTGCTGCGGAGGGGTGGCAGAGCGGCTGAATGCACCGGTCTTGAAAACCGGCGATGGGCGACCATCCGTGGGTTCAAATCCCACCTCCTCCGCCATTTATACCGAGCCCATGCAACCATGTTGCGTGGGCTTTTTACTTGCCTGCGATTTGTCATTCCTCATAGCTCTCAACACATTAGTCTTCTTCAACATCCTCCTAATCTTCCCGCCTGCGGGCTCAATAATCACCAGAAAATCACCAATCAACCTCAGAAGATCTGAGTTACTGCGCACATCCCAGCCCCAAACCACAACGACAACGACAACACGCAGCGACCACAACTCCTGCATGTTGGTACCGCCAATAACCCCTCTTCGGAATAAAGTCAGGGCCGATTAACACAGTCATAGAAAGCAGGGACGATGGGGTTGCGGCTTAAACAGAAGGGGCGGCTAACTCAGGAAGCAGAGATCCCAAGCAAGAGATCATGACGTATAGGCGATCATGGGATGCACAGGATATGACGACGCCAGAGCCACCGGAAAAAGCGACAGCGGTTCAGCGAAGAAAGAGTACCAAGCGGAACATCAGGCTATTTGTGGAAGCAGAAAACAGCGACGAGTAACAATAAGAACAGAGGAGAAGAGATAAGATGGGTCAATTATCAGGCGACTTACTGAATTGCAGGCAATAAAAAACCCCGCTCGATGAGCGGGGTTTCTTGTATTGGGTACCTGGCAGTGTCCTACTCTCGCATGGCGAATGCCACACTACCATCGGCGCTACCGCGTTTCACTTCTGAGTTCGGCATGGGATCAGGTGGTTCCACGGCGCTATGGCCGCCAGGCAAATTCTTCAATCTTGGAAAGCTGACGTGAATAACAACTTAGCTAGTTTGCCTTGTCACTATCACTGAATTTGAGTAGTTCGTTCATTCGCTACAAGGCC